>JBJTPZ010000066.1:0-8493 GCA_046075365.1 Planctomycetaceae bacterium | reverse complement strand
AGAATACGGGGCTGAGTATTTGCGGTGTCGATCAGCAGATCGTTTGCGGTGACCTGTCCGCGAACGTCAATAATTGCGAGCATGCGGTGTTCGACTTTGCCGCTGCGTTCGCGGATCAGGTGATAGCAGGCAGCGTCTGCTGACTGGACCGGGTTGCTTGTTTCCGGTCCCGAGAGTTGAGCGAGTACAGGCTGCGGTTCGACCGGCAGCTTCCATGACATGGTTGGTTCGGTCTCTGCGGCTGGGTTTTCCTGTAGTCCAGGGAGCTTCAGGATCTTCAGGTCTGAGCGTGGAACGAGAATAACAGAGCTGGTGGTTTCAGCTTCTGGCAGAAATGGAACGGCAGCGGTGAATTCACCGGCAACGGCTCGACGGATGCTGCCGTTCACGGTGAAAACCGAGTCTTTTGGGTGATTCGGCAGAGTGAAAACAGCATCTCTCCATGTGTCTTCGGCACCGTTGACGGTTCGCCATGCTGGCGTGACGGTCTGGCCATTGAGCGTCCAGCGGATTTCTTCAGCGAAAGCAGCAGGCAGTCTGAGTAAAAGATTGGGCTGCCGCGGTGGTGCAGAACATACGACCTGCAGATTTTCCACGACCACTCCATCGCCATCGGTTCGCAGCTGGTGCAGAACCTGGCATTGTGAGGGCTGAGTTTCCGGAGGTATTTGAGGCAGCGAGTCAGCTCCGAAGAAGCAGAGGGTATTTTCGGTCAGGCTGGCAGCGGGAAACCAGGGTGCAGCTTCAAGGAAGCTTTGGTTCGCGAGTATTTGTAATCCGCTGGACCATCGCAGGGGAAGGCGTGAGGCTGTGAGGTTTGTGGGAGAGTACAGCAGCCATGCAGCTGTGCGTTCAATATCAGTTGCGACTGCGAGGGGTGGCAGCAGAACGGCTGCATCGGCTTTTTCGTATTGCTGCATCTGCAGTTCGATAACGCGGGATGTGTCAGGTTCGAGGGCTTCCGGCAGGTGGACAGTCAGCATGGAACTGTCGGATCCATCTGATGCTTCGGTGCCCGACAGATTTCTTTGTTCGAAGTACAGGGAGCGATTATTTGAGGCGTAGCGGGCAGCGACGATTTGCCAGCCGGCGCTGATTGGCCATTTGAGCTCTATCACGGCGGCATCGCGGCATTGGACGTTGACAAAACAGCGTACGACTGCGAGCTGGCCAGCGGGTTGCAGGACAGTAGCGACAGCATCCGACAGAACGGCAGCAGTGGTGGAGGTGCGAACTGTGGCGGCAGCATCCTGGCTATACTGTGTGAGTTGGTGGGTGCGTGACTGATCTGGTCCGGGTACGACGTCTCTTTCCTGCATACCGGACAGCGTCCAGTCATCAATATTGACCGTAGCCGGGAGCGAAACACTCACGATGCCGACGGGGGTCAGGAGTGCGCCATGAAGCTCTTTGCCGCCCAGCCACTCCTGCATTGTGAGTGAGGGCAGATCCCATTTTCCGGCATCCGGAATCACTGAGGTTGCTGAGATGTTGAGGGATCCAGCGGAAGTGGTGTCAGGGAGGCTGATGACGAGAAACTGTGAGTTATCGGAACTGCGAGATTCCCAGTGGACGGACCGATTTTCGTCGGTCCGCACTGCGGTGACTCTGGCTGCAGGGCTAAGTCGGGCTGACAGTTCCGTGATTCCTTTGATGTTTTGCGGCAGGCCGATATTCCAGCGCGAGGTCATGATGTCGCCACTGAGTGTGTGATTTGCTGAGAATGCAGTCAGCGTCAGCGGTTCCGCAGACTGGAGGCGTGTTCTTGTGCGGCAGGAGAACGCTATGCGGGCGGGGTCAGACGCGTGCAGATCCCAGAGCAGTCCGGAATCGGTGGTTTGGGGGCCAAGTACGAGACAGCCGATTCCTGTGACTTCGGTTTCCGGCGGAGTTGCGAGTTGAAGTGTGGAGGCGATACTGGCGGGAAGTTCGAGTCGGAAGATGGTGGATTCTCCGGAGACAAGTCCTTCAGCAGTCCATGTACCTTTGAGATCTCCGGTCAGTCCAGGTTTCATAATGAACAGCCTGCGGAGCCGATCTGCGGCGAGTAAAACGGGCCCGCCTGGGTCGTGGAGCTGCAGCTGCTGGAGACTTGTGCGTCCGAGCAGGAGTCCTGTGTCGGTCGCTGCCTTGTCGGGGTTGCTGAGTGTGAATTGCACCGAGCCTGAGACCAGGCTTCGGCCCTGCAGTTGTGCCGAATAGCGAGCTGTGCGGATGGCCGGTGCAGCTGGTTCCTGCGACATTTGTTGAAGATTTTGCAGCCTGATCAGATCTTCCTGTCGCAGTGGAACGTATTCACCGCTGGCGATCAGTTCGGAGAATCTGGTTGTCTGGGCAGCTGTTGCAGCTGGTTCAGCGTCTGGTCTCGCGGGTGCGGACGACGGCGGCGTTTCGGGAATATCCCTGTCAGCCTGGCCGGTACCTTCCTGCAGGAGCAGCGTCAAGAGGATGTAGACGATGGTGACCATATCAGCGAGCTGAACCTGAGGAAAGATCTGGTCGCAGTGCGCTGCTTCCGGACGTTGCGCCGTGGTTGCTTCGAACATCAGGTCCTGTGAGGTCTGGAAATCCGAAGATTGAGGGGAGTTCCGCGGTGGCATTAAGGGGTCTGACGGACTGCCGTTTGTCTGACAGGTAACGCTGCAGCAGAGCGAGGCAGAGCCCCGCGAGAACTCCAGAAACGGCGGCCGGCAGGAAGACGGTGGACCAGACGGGCTGTGCGATCCAGAGTGCAAGAGTGACAGCGGGGGTTAGTACAAGGGGCACGAGCGGAGACAATCTTTTGAAGATGGACATGGCGAGAAACACGAGTGCGCATCCGGGGGCCACAGCGAGTACCTGCAGTGCCAGGGGGACTTCGACGACGTGAAATTCCCTGGCGGTGGCGGTTCCGAGGCAGAGGCCGATCGTGTTGCTCTGGCTGAAACGGTCGGCCGTAAATGGCTCAATCGCGGCACGCACCGCAGCCGGGAACGTGGAAATCACGGAAGCCAGATCGTCGACGTGTCTGTTTGCTCGCGACTGACTCCAGGGGAGAGCCGCAGTAATGCCGTGATCGAAGGTTTCAAAATCGATTCCGAGCGGTATGCAGTGGGCACCGGGAGCTGATTGCAGGCTCCAAACCACAGGAAGTGCGGCTTCTTCTGCTGAATATCTGGGTCTTAGCAGCGAGAGTTTGCGGTAGAAGGCGGAGCCGGATGGTGTGATCTGTCGGCATCTGATCAGCAGGACAGCCGGACCTGCTGTTTGTTCAAGTACTGAGGGCAGGATTTGCCAGCGAACAGCTGTTCCATCGTCAGTGGGGACAGCCTGCAGTGCCGTGCGAGCGAGTGTGGAAGTTGTCAGTACCTGATTGCCGAGCTGGACCGATTCCAGTTGCAGGGCATTTTCAAGACTGAAGAAGATACTTTGCGGCATGTCTTCCCAGGCCGCGATTGTCGATGTGATTGTCTGCCCGGGCAGCAGTTGCGAGGAAGCCAGTATAACGAGGGGGCTTTCTGTATCACCAAAGACAGAAGTTTTTTCGCTGCGTACGGGGAGTGTCAGGTTTCGTGCGATCAGTGCGGGGATCGCTGCAGATACGCCCCCGGGTTGTCCACTGCTCCATTGCCATGCTGCGTCAGACTCCTGAGAAAACACAGGCTGCCAGCGGGCTGGGTCCGCCACCTGCAGCCCACTCCAGGAAGCTGTATACGCACGAATGGTACGAATCAGGCAATCGCCTGGAATTACGAGTGGAAGTTCCCGAACGGAGCCATCGCTGGCAGACGCGTTTGTCTGCGAGTTCCAGATCCAGCCAACATCGAGGAACAGTTCACCGCGAGCAGCCTGCGGCAGTCGATATGTCCATTTTCCGGACGGGCCGATTACAGGTCTGAGCGGTTCGCGGTTGCCTGGCATTCGCACTGTGGGCTGTATTCGGTCGGGCACGAACAGTGCGATTTCGGTGAGGTCTTTGT
Organism: Planctomycetaceae bacterium; assembly: GCA_046075365.1. Classification (GTDB taxonomy): domain Bacteria; phylum Planctomycetota; class Planctomycetia; order Planctomycetales; family Planctomycetaceae; genus SXXK01. The sequence goes on along the minus strand of JBJTPZ010000066.1, from coordinate 4,534 downwards.
TATCGATAAAAAAACGAATTTGCTGGCGGATTTCAATACCGCTTTCAACCGGAGAAAATCCGGCGGAAACATCAGCTTCAACCACTGGATCCTGTCGTCGCAGTGAAACCAGCAGTGGCTGGTCCGGATTGCGGTAGAGCAGGCTGCGAACTGGTTTTGTACTGAGGACAGATTCTGCAGGGGGATCCGCTGACATGGGAGCCAGTGCGTCAGTTGAGGCCGGGGCGGTGACTTCAATCCGAATCTGGTCAGATTGCTGCAGTCGGAGTGTGACAGGTTGTCCTGTCCGTGCGCGAATCTGGGGACACAGCAGGCTAAGTACTGTGTCAGCAGTGGCTTCCTGTCTGGCAAGGCAGCGAAGTTCCACAGTGAACTGCCCGGTCTGGCGTTCGGGAAAGGCAACATTCAGCCAGTCTGGCTGACCATCCACATCTCGGAGTAAGGCTGCGGACGTGCCGTTTGGCCGACGCAGCAGAATATCGCCTGGCAGGAGTCCCCAGACGTCACGCATGTTTTGCGGCCACTGGACAGGCAGTTCCAGCAGCGAACCGCGGAGGACGTTTACGTTCCAGCGCATAAGCAGACTGACGGAGTTGTTTTCGGGTTTGAGTTCGAGCACTTCGTCGAAGATATACTGTGCTTCTGTTTCTTTTACCTGAAGCAGGATATGTGATTCAGGCGAACGGAGCCGAAAAGCGGTGGCTGCGATACTGTCTGCTACGTCTGAAGCGACGCGTCTGCGCTGAGCCCCTTCGACCCTGGACTGTTCCACAACAAGTCCGGACGGGATCAGAATGTCGAGGTCGCCGGTCTGGACATTTGCCTCCTGAACTATTGGCAAAGAAACTCGGATAGACTGCGGGAAGACGCGTTCCTTCAGTTCCAGTTCGAATCCGAGACTCAACTGACCTTCCACTGCCGAGGTGAGTCGAATCAGAGTACGAGGCGGGCTTTCATTTGGAAACAGTTCAAAGTTTTTCAGCACCGAGACGTTTGCGGAATTTCTGGCGCTGACTTCCTGCAATTCGAAACCCGGGGGGTAAACGACGCTGACTTCCGACAGAGATCCTCCACTGATCTGCAGCGACTGGGTTCCATTAAGGCTGGCGGGTATTGTGGTGAGATCCAGTTTGATGCGAGTCTGAGACTGGACCACCGGGGTGATAGCGATTTGCGGAGCAATCTCTGACCAGGACAGTGAAGCTGGTCCGGACAATCCCCACATTTCCAAGGCGCGGATACCTGCTTCATCGCGGTGAGTTTCGGCAACCGCATCTGCTGGCAGACGCTGCAGATCAACTGGAACAGGGAAGTCGAGACGAGTGTGGGAGGCTGTTGCCCGGGGCAATGTCAGATTTAATTGCCAGCCACCACCGGCGACCGGGCGGGCCCGCGTAATCATCTGCAGAGTGAGCGTATGCAGGCCACGTCCTTTGAGATGCCATGTTTTTGCATTCTGCTCACCCGCCGACAAGACGGCCTCGGCACCGGGCGTCTCTGATGCATGCTGAAACTCAGTCAGAAATACATCACCGAACGAAACGGGAACGGGGATCCACTCGCCGTCTGTACGGACCTGTATCTGCAGCCGAAAGGAAAGTCGGACGACATCCCGAGAAACGCTGCCGGTGATCTCGCAATGGGCGATGGTGAACGCTGGCACGGCTCGCTGTTCGAGGCCCCGCTGCAACAATATCTGGGCGATGTCGGGTCCCAGCAGATTTCGCAGAGGGACAAGTTCACCCGACTGCATGCGAATCAAGATATCTGAGGTTGCGGGCAGGTCACTGGCTGGGGGCTGTGCGGTGGCGCTGTCGGTTGCGGTGGCGGTGGCAGGCGGTGCGTCGGTCTGACCGCAGACCGGGCGCGCGAGCAGACACAGACTGATCAGAAACAGTCTTGCGGCGCTGCCGAAGTTCGGGAGTCGCCGATCCATAAGCACTGACCCTTCCCGACCCACTAAAAATTGCTGTACCGACAGCCCTGCCGGACAATCACGAGAAGAGTTCGGCGGGCTGTAGCCAGTATAGTTTACGCAAAGCGCCGGGGCGGGAGAAGTTGCCAAAGTTTACGGAGGTCCAGCAATCTGGCGGATTCCGTAAAACAGTCGTTCGATGTGTTCAGTTGAACAGTTTTATGAGGTCCTGTTGGAGTTCCGAGGTGCTGGTGGCGAGCAGGCTGGGTATGAAGAGATCGATTCTGTCGCCTATGAGGTCGGAGAGCATCCCGCCGGATTCGGTGACCAGTAACGCACCTGCGGCGATGTCCCAGACGTTGAGGCTGCTGGACCAGAAGGCATCAATTCGTCCGGCGGCGAGGTTTGCGAGGTTGAGAGCAGCAGAACCTGTGCGCTGGACGGTCTGGAGTGAGCTGAGTGCTTTGAGAAAGCGTCGGACGGCTGGGTTATCGGGGTTAGCGGCGATGGGCAGGCTGGCCATCCCGAAGGCTCGGTCGAGTCTCGTTTCACCACTGGTCTGCAGCGGACTTCCATTAAGTTTGGCGCCACCGTTTCTGCAGGCGGTGAACAGGTCCTGTCTTGTGGGATCCAGAATGACGCCAACTTCGATTTCGCCTCGGTGCATGAGCGCGATGGAGACGGCGAAATAGGGAAAGCCATGCACGTAATTTGAGGTACCGTCGAGGGGATCGATGATCCAGACGGATTCATCGCTGGTGCCGCGTTCGTTGAGATTTTCCTCCCCGAGGAAGGAGTGTTGTGGAAACTGCTGGCGCAGCAAATTGACGATTGCTGCCTGAGAGGCTTCATCCGCCTCTGTGACGAGGTTTGCGCGGCTTTTTTCGCGTACTGAGAATCGTCCCTGCCAATCAAGGAGTACCTTTCCGGCGACCTGAGCGGCATCGACAGCGGCAGTCAGCCAGGTCTGTTGAGACATTTGCGGAACCTTATCTGGGTCGTGGCGTAATGGACGGGGCAGAAACCATGCTTTTCAGCGGGTGAGTGTAATCGAAACGTGGACAGTGGGAACGGCAGTCGCGGGGGGTGGGACTGGCTGTGGGTGCAGAATCGATTTTATCGTCACAGTCAGCAAATTCTGCCACCGATGCGGGTGTTCCGCAGGCAGTCTGTCTGGAATGGGGTTGCCGAACTGTCGTTTTCCCTCGATTGTGGGGTGTTGTTCTGCATGAAAACCTGCAGAAAAGCTGACCTGGCGGGCGTCTTTCGGCCGAAAGTGCCGAAGCATGGACGCTGCCTTGATGGAAAATTCCTTTGAAAGCTGAAATCTGTGGGATCGTCATGAAACCCGGACGTGTTCCGCTCGGTCGTCGCGGTGCCATTCTGTCAATGGAACTGGTGCTCGTGCTGCCGATTTTTTTGCTGCTGATTTTTGGCATCGCGGAATTCTCGATGCTGATGTCGGCGCATGCGCGGGTGACTTCGGCAGCGCAGTCCGGAGTGCGGCTGATGAGTCTGAGCGGGGCTTCGGCGTCTGAGGTTGAAGAGCGTGTGGGGGAATTGCTGGGTGGGTCTTTGTCTGCTGGCAGCGTGATCAACGTTGAGCCGGCGGAGTATGCGGGACAGATTGGGCGGATCCATGTCCGTGTTCCGATGAGCAGTGCCAGTCCGGATCTGCTGTGGATGACAGGTTTCAGTCTTTCGGATCGTTATCTGGAATCCAGCGCCGCGATGGTGGTGGAGCGGGTGGCATTGACGGACGGTGCTGAAGCGGACAGTGAGCCGGCACTGTGAAGTCGTAATTGCGGCAGCGAAAGCGTTTTGAGTACTGAAGGAGACACCTGTGAAGATTACTCCCTGGATGCTGACGATTGCCACGTTTTCGATCGTTTGCACGCTGGCTGCAGGCTACATGCTGAAACTGGCGTTTGGCCGCGCGCCGGTGACTGAATCACAGCGGACGACTCGCACGATCCCGATGCTGCAGTCGGATGTTGAAGCTGGCACTACGATTACTCGGGCGCACATTGGGATGGGACCGTGGGATCGCAGCAAGACTCTTGAGCCCGACACGATGCTCAATTCCGACACGATCATCAATCGGATTGCGAAGGAGAAGATTACGGCTGCGACGCCGCTGCGTGGTTCCATGTTTTATGCGCCGGGAGATTTTCCGGAACTGGATATTGCCGAGGGTAAACGTGCGGTTGTGGTTCGAGTGAGTCCGACGACTGCGGCTTTGAATGCCAAATTAAAAGCCGGTCAGTATGTGGATGTGCAGTTGACTGTTGACGAGGCGGATGTTTCTGCGGCGGCGCGTCGTCGAGCCGGTCTTGATCCTCGAAATGACACGCTCAGCGGTGACGCGATGACGGCGACTCTGTTCAAGGGTGTGAAGGTGGTGCAGGTCAATCGTTCCTCGCCTGGTGCTGCCATGGCGGCATCTGCCGGTAATCAGAGTGTGACACTGGAACTGGATGAAGAGCAGTCGAGGATTGCCTTGCTGGCGCAGAAGAAGGGGGAAATTGACCTGATTTACAGCAACAATGGTCCGGGCAAGGGCGGGATCAGCATTGAGGCCAGTGAAGACGATCGCATTTTCTTCATGGAGATTCTGGG
>JBJTPZ010000065.1:0-8342 GCA_046075365.1 Planctomycetaceae bacterium | reverse complement strand
CGACAGGAAAGCGAAGAACCGATAGAATCGACCAGGCCGATGCACATGATGGCCGTTTCGCAGGTGAGCATGATGGTCCACATACTCGTCTGTCAGCTCTTCCGACATGTAACCAATCGCGAACAGATGAATGCACGTGGCAATAAAGGTGACCATCGTGAACATCACCAGAGTCAGACTGTCGATGTAATAATCAAGCGACAGTTCCAGGCCGCCGAAGGCAGCGAGCCGATACAGAGTCCCCGAGAAGGCCGTCTGCGGCTGTCCGGGGTGCTGGTGAGCATCATGCTGGTGCTGGTCCGCTTTGGGGGCTGAGGCAACTGGATCGGCGGTCGCCGTCGGAGCAGCTTCAGCAGGCTTTTCAGCGGCATGAGCATCGGCGGCAGCCAAAGCCTCGGGGGAAGGCGTCTGCGGGGCGTCATGGGCGACATGAGCGTCTGCAGCGTCAGCTTCGTGGTGCCCGGCGCGATGCAGCACTGCCCAGCCGTTCGAATTGCCCCAAATGGTGAGCGCACTGGCACTGCAGACAAATCCCGTCGCAATGCAGCCAACCGCCAGCCACGCAGCCACCCGGCTGCGACGGCTGCCCCAGAATCCGCCAAAGATCTCGACGGCGAAACCACACAGAGGCAGCAGCCATGCGATCAACAACAGGTTTCGAAGCGTCTCGCCGACCATGGGTTATCCAGGCACACTACGGGAAGAAAAATCCATTCAACGATCACCACAGACCTGCACAGACTAGCCTTTCAGCTTGCTGGCTCGGTCCACATCGATGGTCAGATGGTTGTTGTAGAAATTCAAAGCAATCGCCAAAGCCACAGCAGCCTCGGCAGCCGCCAGCACAATCACAAACAGGGAAATGATCTGGCCGTCCAAACCCAGCTGGGTGTACTTCGAGAACGCCACAAAGTTGACGTTCGCTCCGTTCAGTACCAGCTCGACACCCATCAATACGCCAATGCCGTTCCGCTTGGTCGCCATGCAGACTATGCCGCAGACGAACAACACAGCACCCACCAGCAGATATGCACTCAGACTCATAACCCGAAAGCCCCTTCAGGTTCCCACTGCCCGACGTTTTGCTCGAGCCAGATAGGCCGCACCAATCAACACCACCAGGAGATGAATCGACACAATCTCAAAGGGCAGCAGATACCCCGGAGACAACTGATCGCCGTCAGCCAGATCCTGATCAGGACGAGTCCCAAGGAAGGCCAGCCCGAGGGGACGCAGAGTATTCCCGGCGGTCGTTTGCAGCGCACCAGCGTCGGCGACCTGAGGCTCAGGCCACGAAACACCACTGATGCTGGCCACTACGACGCAGAGAAACAGCAGAGCAACCACAGCACCCAGAATTATTTCGCCAGGCGAAGTTGCAATCTTCAAATAAGGACCACTGGCAGTCAGCATCACGCCGAAGACCAGCAGCACCAGCGTCCCGCCCACGTAAATCAACAACTGGGCAGCCCCCACGAAGTCGGCATCAGCAAGGAAGAACAAGGCCGCTGTACTGCCCAGCGACAGCACCAGCCAAAACGCCATTCTGACCACAGTCTGCGCGGCCACCACAGCAACTGCACACAAACAGGCCGCCAGAGCAAAGATCACAAAGAGCACGCTGCCGCCAGGCGCTGCAGCCGCAGACAACATCAGAGCACTACTCATTGCACAGCCCCCTCAGTCGTGGCGTCCAGCCGAGCCTGCACTGCACTGCCGGCCACCGGCTGTGCCGCCGCAGCGGCAGGAACGGCTGTCGCCGCCGCCGACTCGCGAATCTCTGCAGCCGCCCGCACCCCCAGAGCCTCAGGTGTCCACGTCGAACGCTGGGCCGCAGTCGCCAGCAACAATGGCCAAAGCGTCGCTCCAAGGAACAGAAAACAGCTGATAGGAGTCAGATACTTCAGGCAGGTCGTCATCACCTGGTCAATTCGCAGTCGAGGCAAAGTCCAGCGGAGCCAGATCTGCACAAAGACACCCACGGAGGCCTTCGACACAAACACCAGCAAACCCAGCACATTGGCCAGATAACCCACAATCACTGAACCCTGACCGGCGGCGCCGGCATTGCGAGCCGCATACAGGGCGTCGTCCAGCGGAGGAATTCCGGTGTTCCAGCCACCCAGAAACAGAATCGAAGCGATCCCGCAGACCGCAAACATACTGGCATATTCGCCCATGAAAAAGAACGACCAGCGAATCCCGCTGTATTCTGTATGAAAACCACCCACCAGTTCGCTTTCGGCTTCCGCAAGGTCAAACGGAGCACGCTTGCAGCTGGCTGTCGCCACCACGAAGTACACAAAGAAAGCAATGAAGGCGAACGGATTGTGAAAGATGAACCAGTTCTGAATTCCGCCCCGCTGCATTCCGCCAATCTCACCAAGATTCAGCGATCCCGCAGCAATCACGGGCACCAGAGCACAGATAGCCAGAGGAATTTCATAGCTGACCATCTGAGCCGCTTCACGCATCCCGCCAAACAGCGACCACTTGGATCCGCTGGAATAGCCGGCCATGATGATTCCGAACACCTCGAGCGACAGAATAGCCAGAATGATGAACAAACCGCAGTCGGCCGCAACCGCCACCCAGCCGTGACTAAAGGGCAGCACCATGAAGGCCGCAAAAGAGGCGACGCAGACGAAGTAAGGAGCAGACCGGAAGAGCAGGGAATCTGCCGCCGGAGGACACAGGTCTTCTTTCTGCACCAGCTTGATCCCGTCCGCCAGCGACTGCAGCCAGCCGAACAGACCGCCCACACGAGTCGGGCCGAGACGGTCCTGAATACGACCTGCCACTTTGCGTTCAAGCCAGATAAACACGGCCGGTGACAACGCAAAGGCATGCACCAGCAGCACCGCGTGAATCACGGCAGCCAGCACATACTGCAGCCCCTTACCCGGAGCAATCGCTTCGGTGATCCCCGCAAGGAAATCAGCGATGGACTGAACACCTAAAATCATGACTGACTTACCCAAGTGAAATCAAGGAGCCAGATCCCTGAGCAGCTGCAAGCCCCCAGGACGGATAACCGCTCTGGGAATATGACAGAACCGCCGGAGGTCTGCAACCAACGGCTTGCTGGTTTCCGGCGGGCGTGCTGTGTTCCGCCGGGTGAGACGACGGCAGACGGGAATTCCCGCTGATGGGAACTCGGGAACGCCAATCGGTCACTTGGCGAACTCCCTCCGCCCGTTACACTCCCATTAAAGCATCGCAACAACATCAGACTGCACAAACCACAGCGTTCACCTCACCGTCAAAAACTACCTCGCCTGCCCCGAAAAAACTTCAGCAGCCTCGGAGTCCGTTGATGCCAGTCGTTCTCACCATGCACAACGTCACTCGTTCATTCCCCGCAGCTGCTGCCGGCCAGCCTGACCTGACCATCCTCTCCTCAGTCAATCTAAAGATCGTTTCCGGCACCGCGCTCGCAATCCGAGGCCCGTCCGGCTGCGGCAAAAGCACCCTGCTGTACCTCGCCGGAACACTCGATCACCCGTCATCCGGCACCCTCGAAATTCTCGGTCAGAATCCGTGGCGACTGTCCACCAGAGAACTCGCTGCCTTCCGTAACCAGCACATCGGCTTCATTTTCCAGGATCACCAGCTCCTGCCTCAGTGCAGCGTCCTCGAAAATGTCCTCCTGCCCTCACTCGCCGGCTTCGCCCCCAACGGAAACCTGCCGGCGCGAGCCGAACAGCTGATCGAACGTGTGGGACTGGCTCACCGCACCCACCAAAGACCCGGACAACTGTCGGGCGGCGAACGCCAGCGAGTCGCCGTGTGCCGGGCACTGCTGCAGCAGCCGTCCCTGCTGCTGGCCGATGAACCCACTGGCAACCTGGACCCGCACACCGCCACCGAAATCGGCTCGCTGCTGCTGGAAATGGCTGCCGAAAACCAAACCGCTCTGCTGTGCGTCACACACAGCGACGAACTGGCCGCCCGCTTTCCACACTCACTCACACTCAGCGGCGGCGCAGCAGATTTTCAGCTGAACTGACACCGCTGCTCGCCGCGAAAACAAACTGCCCCTGCAAACGGCAAAACCACACCAACCGGCGAGGTCGGTGCTACCGGTGCCGCAGCACACTCCCGCCACACACTCCGGCTCAACAGCTGCGGTTTGTCAGCAGAAATTATCGACCGAAATCCGATACCCCCTGTGGTTCCCTGAATTCGCTTCACAGGATCACAGTCATGAACGTCCGAGTGTCGGCCATCATCCTCGTTGCAGCCATCTTCATGGCCGTCTGGGATGCCGATCAGCAAGGCATCGCCAAAGACCGCCAGCGGATCGCCCGCGCCCGTGCCGCTGCCAGCGCTCTCGTCGCCACTGCCGCCACTCCCCTGCCAGTCGTGGCTACAGCAGTCAGGCAGCACGCAGATAACCAGCAGACAGCCAGCCCCTCGACCGACAGCAGCCCCGATCAGTGCGTCCCACTGCCCAGTCGACTGGCCGCCGGAACATGGCAGGTCGTCGATGAAACCGGCCGACAGACCCGCATCACGATCCATGCCGAACCGCAGCTTTCCGCCGAACACAGCTTCTGCATCGTCTCCGGAGAACACGGTCGACGCTGGTGTTTCGTGCGAGTCAATGATGAAAAGACGGCTGAGCTGTCCGGGGACAGCAGCCGTCAGTGATTTTCCCTGAACCCCCTTAAAGCACAGGAGCGGTCAGTCTTTCGAGACTGATCGCTCCTGTTCGCTTTTCCACTGGCCCGCTGCCAGACCCCGAAATCACTTCAGTTCGGCAATCCGGATGTTGCGGAATTCAGCCCACATCGGCTTGCCAGCGTGCAGCTGCAATGCCAGCACGCCGTCCTTCAGAGCCAGCTCCGGGTGGTTGTCCTGCAGGTCCAGAATCAGCCGCCCGTTCATATAATGCTGAATATGATTGCCCTCAGCCCGAATAATCACATCGTTCCAGTCGTCGAGGCGGAACAGCGACTTCCAGCCGTCCTGATCAATCAGCTCAGCCTTCGCCTGCTTGCCTGAAGTTTCCCAGGTGCCGCGTTCGCCAACCAGAATGATCCGGCCACGCTTCCCGCCCTCGTCGTAAATGAATCCGGACACATTCGGGAAAGCCAGCTCATTTCGCAGCTCATGCTGATAACCTCGCACCACCCACTTGTTCCGCACATTCCCGTCCGTGATGTGCTTCGACCGATACTGAATCCCCGAGTTATTCGTGGCATTGCAGCGAAAGGACAGTCGCAGATCAAAATTGCCCGTACGACCGCCCTGCCAGATCAAAAATGTATTGCCGTCCGCCTTCTGTTCGTCCGTCGTTTCTCCGTGAATCACACCGTCCCGCACAGTCCACAGCCGCGGATCTCCGTCCCAGCCCGTCAGATCCTTGCCATTGAAGATTTCTTTGGCGTTTTCCGGCTGAGCAGGCACGTCCTGAGCCCCCGCGGAACCAGCCAGCACCAGCCACAGCGCACACAACAACAGACGCAGCATCACACGCACCCTTAAAGAATTTCCGCGAATCAGGTCAGGAGCACGTCGCAGCAGACAGACGACAGCGACGGGGACCAGCATTATGCAGAAGTCCGGCGACAATCGCCAGCACAGGCGCCGTGTCAGTCTTCCAGACCGGCAAACAATCCGCCCAGCCCTGGCCCGTCAGACACGCCCCGCCCGTCCGCTTCTGAACTGCAATCCTGCTGCTTTGCCGCACGCCGCCTGCGAGACCTTGCAGGTTTTTCAGATTTGTCAGTCGCATCCGGAACTGCACTCAGCACGTCCCGCTCTCCTGCCTTCGTCGCACCGACCTCCTGCTCGCCGGCCTCACCCGCGATGGCCACCTGCTCCCGACTGCGAATCAGCTCGCGCAAAGTCTCCAGAGAATCGATATCAGCCACGGTTTTGTCGCGGCGCCAGCGAGCAATTCTGGGGAATCTCACCGCGATCCCCGACTTGTGACGCGGCGACAGCTGCAGACCTTCGAATGCCAGTTCAAACACCAGTTCAGCACGCACACTCGACACCGGCCCGAAACGCTCCAGAGTGTTATCGCGAATGAATCGGTCCACTTCCTCAATCTCAGCATTCGTCAGCCCGGAATAGGCCTTCGCAAACGGCACCAGCGTCTCTCCCGAACGCACCCCGAATGTGAAATCCGTGTACTTGCCGGCGCGGCGACCGTGCCCGCGCTGCGCATACAGCAGTACCGCATCGCAATGAAACGGCTCGATCTTCCATTTCCACCATGCGCCGGCCACCCGCCCGGTCTCGTAGGCCGCATCCACGTGCTTCAGCATCAGGCCCTCCACACGCTGCTCACGACAACTCTGTCGCAATCTCAGGCAAGCCCCCCAGTCGGCCGCCGACAGACGCAATGCCGGCTGCAGCAGCGGCTGCACGCCGTGGCAACCTGCCAGCAGCTGTTCAAGAGCAGTCCGCCGCAGGCGCCCCGGCTCCCGCCGCAAATCAGCCCCGCCCCGCTCCAGCAAATCAAACGCAATAAACCGCACGGGCACCGACGCCAGCAGTCGCGGTGTCACACTGCGGCGATGAATCCGCTTCTGCAGGTCCGCAAATGGCAGCAAATGATCATCCCGCCAGGCTGTAATCTCGCCGTCCAGCACCGTTCCGTCCGGCAGCTCACCACAAACTCGCTCCAGCTCAGGAAATCTGTCCGTCAGCAATTCCTCGCCCCGCGACCAGATGAATGTCCGCCCCCCGCGACGAATCACCTGCGCCCGAATCCCGTCCCACTTCCATTCCACAATCCAGTCCGCTGCCTCGCCCAGACGCGAGTGCCGATCCGACTGTTCCGCCAGCCCAGGCAGCTCAGCCGCATCATCCTCAGACAACGGATGCGCAAGACAAAAGGGATAGGGGCGACTCACATCCGCATCACCCGTATCAGCCGCAATCAAACGTCGGAAAAAATCACCCGACGGCTGCCAGTGTCCCATCAGCCGATGAGCAATCACGTCGGCCGGAAGGCCGCTGAAATCCGCGAGGCCCCGAATGACGAGCCGCTGCGAAACTCCCACCCGAAAGCCACCCGTCAGCAGCTTGTTGAACAGAAATCGCTCAGTGCCGCCCAGACTGTTCCACGCATCCAGGACAGCCTCACGACGCTCGTCAATGGATTTGTGCCCCAGTGGCAACAGCCGCTCCACAACCCAGTAATGCAACCCCTCGTCCGTGTGGTGAACCGGAGCCGGCAGCAGCAAGGCAATCGTTTCTGCCAGATCACCCACAAACTCGCGACTGGTCTCAAACAACCAGCCAGGCAGCCCGGCCAGCCCCGCACACCATTCCTGCAGCTGACTGACACTCACAGCCCGCCGCGGACGCTGCCCGCACAAGAACCAGATGCACCACGCAGAATCCTCTGCAGGAGCCTGCTGGAAGTAACGCACCAGCGCTGCCAGCCGCTCCGTCGTCTTCGTTGTACTGTCAAGCTGCTGGTAAAGAGCGGCAAACTGCTGCATAACAATCTTCGCAGAATCAGCGATCACCAGCCATCAGCGATGAAGACAGCCAGATCCGCGACCCGGCCAACGCGCTCGGCCATGCTACAGACCCCGTCAGGCAAATGGCAAGTGATCAGTGGTCGGTGGTCAGTGGCTGGTGGTCAGAACACTCTCCACCTTCCCGTGCGTGTTCCTTCGTGGTTTCGTGTGAGACCAAACAGTCTTTAAAGCCACCGTGGATGCAACCACGAAAGATGCGGATTTACCGCGCATCCCTGCAGGCCTTCTATGGCGTTTATCCGTGAAAATCGGAGCTAATGCGTGGCTGACTGCGGGGACACACCATTTTGACTGGGGGACACACCACTTAGACCGCCTGCACCGGGCGGACGTCAGGTGCGGCAGCTGCAATGCGAAATAACACACACACCCGCGGACTTCTGTCCGCGGCTCGCCTGCCCGCTGGCCTCTGCCGAGGGGGCGGCGATTGGGGACACACCACTTTTGAATGGGGGACACACCACTTTGAATCGCCTGCACCGGGCGGACGTCAGGTGCGGCAGTCGCAGTGCGAAATAACACACACACCCGGGGACTTCCGTCCGCGGCTCGCCTGGCCGCTGGCCACTGTCGAGGGGGAGGCGATTGTGGGGACACACCACTTTGCGACTGGGGGCGGGCGACTCGTGGCGGGGACACACCGCTTCGAACCGCCTGCACCCGGCGGACGTCAGGCGTGCCAGCTGCAGTGCGACATTACAGTCACACCCGCGGACTTCCGTCCGCGGCTCGCCTCGCCGCTGTCCACTGTCGAGGGGGTGGCGATTGGGGGGACACACCACTTTGCGACCGGGGACACACCACTTTGCGACTGGGGGCGGGCGACCCGGGGCGGGG
>JBJTPZ010000064.1:0-17315 GCA_046075365.1 Planctomycetaceae bacterium | reverse complement strand
TTTTGTCACAGCTCAATGTCACAGCTCGTGTCACAGCTCACGCAGACTGTATTCTCGGTTTGGATCTGTTGCACTGGCAGCGGAATACTCGATGATCGCAAGATCTGTCAGACGTTTCAGGTCACGCTGCAGTGTTCTGCGGTTGACCCGGGGGTATCGCATTTCCACATCAGAGATCCTGATCTGCAGCCCGTCCATGAGGGACTGGAGAACGAATACCCGACGGTCATTAAGCGAGTGTTCGCGGGTCAGCAGGTCCGTGCGGATCACTTTCCGACCCCGCTCGACCGTTTCATACATCTGAGACGCGAGCCCGTGGCAGTAGTATTCCAGCCAGTCTGGACAGTCCATGTTGCTGTACCCGTTTCACGGGGGGGCGATGTGAGGATTTTGATATCAGTTGGAATGCGAGCCACAGAGAGCAGTCGGCGAGCGCCGTTTACGGCTGCAACAGAGGACGCAGCTGGTCCAGCAGCAGCTGATCAGCTGTACCGGCGACACCGGCAGGACGGTCCAGCAGCTGCAAGTCCTGAGCATTAACCAGTTGCCGCAGCAGCCGTGACCATTCTCCGTCCGCCACCTGATCGTTCAGCAGCTGCGGATGCACCACCAGGCAGTCCCAGGAACTGCGGCCAAAATCCAGCGACCAGTTCATGACCCACGACACGCTGTGAATCAGCTGCTCGTCAGCCAGCTCCGGACGGTGCTCGGGAAATGTCAGCAGCACCAGATCGGGGCGCAGCGGACGGACCAGCCGCTGAGCCTCAGCTTCCAGATCGGGCAGTGAACGCTGCACTGCCGCTCCAGCCTGCTCAACCACAGTTGGCCATACCGTCACCTCGCAGCGATCAGTCAGCCCCAGCTGCTCCAGCGCCCGCTGCAGAGGTGCCACGATCGGCTGCATCACCAGAATCTTCAGTCGGCCACCTTCGCTCAATACCCGCTGCACTCGCGGCAAACCCGACTGCGGTCGCACATCCGCCAGACTGACCTGCACCCCAGTTAAGCGCTGGCAGACGGTTTCGGCCAGCAGTCGATGCCCATCCAGATTCGGGTGAATCGCGTCACTCATGGTCAGCCGCCATGCGACAGGAGCTCTGTCACGGAGCCTGAGCCCGGCCTGTTGCACATCACAAAATGCAGCCTGCTGCTCGGTCGCCACAGTTTTGATCAACTGACAGAATTCCTGCAGCTTCTGTTCCGGTCGACCGGCCGTATCGATCACAGCATTCGGAGTACAGAGTACCGGCTGAGCACCCGCCGCTCGAATCCGCCGCACCAGTTCCGCCAATCCTTGTTGAAACGACTGGGCACCGGACCGCGCCAGATCATTCAGACCGAAACTGATGGTCACAATTTGCGGCTGATGCTGCAGCACGTCACGTTCCAGCCGCGCCAGTCCATCGGTGACGGTGTTGCCACTGATTCCGGCGTTGATCACCGAGATATCGCAGTCCGGCAGAGCCTGCTGCAGTGCCCGCTGCAGCAGCTCGGGCCACGCCCGGTGACCGCCCGTGTGATAGTAGACCCCCGTCACACTGTCGCCCAGACAGACAACTTTCAGCGACTGACAGCCGCTGACCAGCGGCGGTTCAGCCGCTGCCACTGAACGCTGCTGCATCGCACGCCAGACAAATTCCAGTGCGTCACGAGTGTCCGTGGCATTGGTATCATGCCCACCCTCGGGCCGATGCAGCGACAGGACCTGAGCCCCGCCGGTCTGCAGATGCTGCAGCAGTCGCAGCACGCTGTCCGGCGGCACCAGCGTGTCGCGGCCACCCGTCGTCGCAGCCAGCGGCATTGTCAGGCCAGCGGCAAAAAGCTCGGCAGACCGAGTCCGATAGACGTCGCGATGAGTTTCCTTTGTGCCGCCGTACGACGCCTGAATCGCCTCCTGAAACTGCTCATACTCAAGCATATTGGCGGTACCATTCAACGACACAACTCCATCAACCAGTCGCGGGTGCTGAGCAGCGAAGGCAAGTGCAGCCGTGCCACCCATGGAACCACCCATCAGCAGAATTCGACCAACCCGCTGCTCTCGCTGCAGCTCATCAATCAGCTGCACCAGATCTGCCTCCGCTGCCGGCCCCAGCCAGGACGTGGGTGCACGATAATCGGGCGAAACGCAGATCATCCCCGCCTCGCGGGCAAATCGCCGGGCCTCGCTGCACTCAGGACGAGACTGCCGAATGAACTGCCAGCGATCTGAACCATGCCCGTGCAGCATGATCAGTACATCGCTCACTTTTGCCGGATTGTGATTGTCAGGCCTGAGCAGCACATAGCGCTGCTCGGTCCCGTCCAGCCGCGACACAAACGCCCGATCCTGCGGTTCCTGCCAGCCTTCTTCAGCAGCCATCAGGCTGCCAGTCAGCACAACAGCAAGCAGGCTCCAGAACCATCGCATCATCGCCAGACTCCGCTCTATAACTTCGCTGGCCATGCTCACTTCGCTGCCGGCACAGAGACGGTAATCGGCTGCACCCAGGCTCGTTCGAATTCACCGGCCTCAGAAGGATTCGGATGCCGTTTCGAAGATGTCACCACAGCCCGCACATACAGCTCCTTGCCGGTCACTCGGTATTCTGCCACCGGCCCGTCGGCCGCCGCATATACTCGCCCCACCTGCTCGCTGTAGACTCTGGTCAGTGTTTCTGCTTCCTCAGCCTTGTCCGTCGCGGGCCGGGATGCCTGATCAAAGTCGCGGTCCGTTCCAATAAACTGGATCTGATACTGCACATCCGCTTCCTGCTGCACTTCGACTCGCAGCACACCTTCACGAAACCGCACGGACTTCAGGCTGACACCGGACGACGAATAAAATCGACCAGCCTCCAGTGCATCCACAATGGCATCGGGTTCGAGTGTTTTGGCGAGCACAACGACCCAGCCACGACCGGGCTGAGCTCCCTTGCCAGCAGCAGTCTCAAAATAATTATGTCCGTCATCCGTCCCCAGCCCGTACATCAGCGGCAGCTGCAGTGTCTGCAGGCGGAAGCTGTTGATGATGTCCCACATGCGTTCTGTACCGGCGTGCGTGGCATCGCCACTGTTGTGCACCGTGGGGTGACCATTATAGAGTTCAAAAAAGTTCTCGCCCACCACCTTCATCAGCTGCTCGGCGGTCACCGCATAGCCAAAATTTGGATGGTTCAGATGCACCAGCGTTTTGACTCCGCTGCGTTCGCGGCGTGAGGTGGCAGCGTTGATATTCTGCTGAATGACCTCGGTGATGGAATCCCCACCTGTCGGCGGCAGCAGTTCGGTCGTGTTGGTGGCACACATGTGCACGGGCAGTTTGCCGAAACGATCTGTAATTTCTTCACCCTGAATCAGCAGATATTCCTGAGGCACCGCCAGCCGGGCAAAGATCTCGTCAAAAGTTTTCAGGCGAATCTCAGTCGCGTCACCTTCCCCGCGACTTTCAATCCAGTCGGCAGGCCACTGTTCGCGCAGCCGCTGCAACGCCTTTTCAGAACCTTTACGTTTGGCCAGACTGAACCAGCGTTCCTTTTGCAGCAGTGTGTTGTGATCGGTGAAGACGAGGAACTGGTAGCCCTTGTCGCGATACCATTTGGCCAGATTTTCAGGAAAGTCATCGCCGTCGCTCCACAGCGAATGCGTATGCATATTGCCCTTCATCCAGCGCTGGCCATCGACAGCCTGCAGCAGGACATCGGCCTGCTGAGCAAACACGTGGCTGCAGTCCGCCAGCAGAGACAACAGCAGCAGAACAGACGGGATCAGCCGAGGCAGGCACGCGGTCATGGAAGATCTCAGCGAGGATTGGAACAAACGCGGGACGATATTTCGAAGCACTGTGACAAATTGTGATGCGAACTCGGTCGATTTGCATCAGACAAGGGCCGGAAGTTCACAGAAAAATCGCGAAGCGGGGGAAGCGGGCGGTGGACGGTGATCAGTCGAGTTGCAGGCGGCTGGACTCACGCGAAGACGCGAAGACGCGAAGGGAAACGCAGGGGGACGGAGGGGAACTGGCGGCGCCTGTGCCGCACACCCGGGTACTGCCTGACCTGGCTCGCCCTTCTGCGTTTCCGTAGCTCGGGCTTTCCAGCCCGAGCACCATCCGGCGATGCACTGCACAGGCGATTTTGATCGACTCGGTCGCGGATTTACAGCGTACTTCTCCCCCTCACCCCCGTCCCCTCTCCCCCGTTTCACGGGGGCGAGGGGGGCATAGCAGACAGTGGAGCGGGGACGGTGATCAGTCGAGTTGCAGGCGGCTGGACTCACGCGAAGACGCGAAGACGCGAAGGGAAACGCGCGCGGGACAGAGGGGAACTGGCGGCGCCTGTGCCGCACACCCGGGTACTCCCTGACCTGGCTCGCCCTTCTGCCTTTCCGTAGCTCGGGCTTTCCAGCCCGAGCACCATCCGGCAATGCACTGCACGGGCGATTTTGATCGACTCGGTCGCGGATATTGTCGCCGGACGAACTGCCCCGGGGAAACTCAGAACTTCAGCAGAGGTGCGGCCTGACCGGCTTCGAACTGAATTGCGGCCGACGTCTGCTGCGGTGTCAGATGAGCGGTACCGCGAGCTTTTCCGGTGGCCACGGAAATCAGGTTCACCTGACCCTCGCGACTGATCAGCAGCTCACAACGGGCTTTCAGATCGGCACCGGGCAAGGCAGTCTTCGATGCCGATCCGACAAACTCCGGCTGCAGCTCGAAGTACGCCCACACGTTCTTTACTTCCACTTCCATGCCAACCCATTTCAGCCGACATCCGGAGAAACTGCGTCCGCTGAGCTGAAACCTGTCGGCGATGTACCGCTGCAGCAACTGCTCAGCGTCTGTCGTCGTCTCCAGATTCACTCGTCGCTGATGAATCGCAGACAACTCCTCTTCCATCACCAGACCGGGCAGCTGCAGCGCGACTTCAAAACAGGCCGTCTCGCCGTTCCACTCCACCTCGGCCGCTGTCGCGTGAAACGGATGGGCTGATGCCTGACCACCCGCCACTGCAGCACATGTTTGTGCCAGCAGCAGTCCAAGACACAGCCATGCGGACAGCCCGCGCCGCTGCCCGCTGTCGAAACAACCTGGCTTCATGGCTTTTTTGCCCCGTCAGCTGCCGGCTCAGCTTTGGGCTCTTCCTTTTTGCCGAGCCCTGCCTTCTGCATCTGATTCCGCTCCTTCTGATCCCGGAACAGTCGGAAACGGCTTTTCTGAATCTGCGGGGGGAAGTAGTTGTTGCTGCGATCAGTATCCGCCGTTTCAAGGTGCGGATCCAGCTCGACCGACACCACCGGCTTCTCGGAAATCACCAGTTTCGTGACCGCCAGATTGTCCCGCACCCACAGCTCAGCCGGCAGCCGAACTTCGGTTGAGGAACCGTCATCGTGAGTCAGCTTCAGGATCACCGGCATCACCAGTCCGCCCACATTCTGCAGTTCAATCAGACAGAACGTATGCTTTGTGGCCAGCAGCTCTTTTTCACGATCGCTGAGCCCTGCCAGCAGTTTCTCAAAGCTCTTTTTGTCGTCCTCAGACACCGCCAGATCGTCGAACGAATTGTAGAAGTCCTTCAGTTTTGGAATGGCATCGACCAGCTTCGGCAGCGGCTTGTTTCGAGCCTCTGAAAGCGTCTCAGGCTCAGCCGCCCGCTCAGCTCGCTTCTGATCAGCTTCCTTCACCGGATCACCGTCGGACAGCGTCATCGTGCGAACATTTTTCAGCGCGACGTCAACGTGATCGGTGGTGTAAAACCAGCCGTGCCAGAACCAGTCGAGGTCTGTGCCGCTGGCATCTTCCATCGTGCGAAACAGATCAGCCGGGTAAGGTCGGCGGAACATCCAGCGACGCGAGTATTCACGGAAGGCGAAGTCAAACAGATCGCGACCCAGCACAGTTTCCCGCAAAATATTGAGTGCCGTAGCGGGCTTGGCGTAGGCATTGTTGCCCATCTGCAGAATTGACTCACTGTTGACCATGATCGGAACCTGATCGGTACTTTTCATATAGTCCACAATGTCTTTCGCCTCGCCCCTTCTGGCCGGATACGTCTCTTCCCATTCCACTTCCGCCAGATACTGCAGAAACGTGTTCAGACCTTCGTCCATCCACATCCACTGACGTTCGTCACTGTTGACGATCATGGGAAAGTAGTTGTGTCCGACTTCGTGAATAATCACGGTGATCAGGCCGTATTTGGTGCGGCTGGAATAGGTGCCGTCCTTCTCCGGACGCGGCCCGTTGAAGCAGATCATCGGGTATTCCATCCCGCCGACCGGTCCGTTGACCGAAATCGCCGTCGGATACGGATAATCAAAGGTGTACTTTGAATAGACATTGAGCGTATGCACGATGGCGCGAGTCGAGTAGAGGCTCCACAGCGGCTCGCCTTCGTTCGGATAGAACGACATGCACATGACTCGCTTGCCACCAACGTCATGACCAACGGCGTCCCAGATGAATTTGCGGCTGGAGGCGAAAGCAAAGTCACGCACGTTCTCAGCACTGAATTCCCAGGTCTTTTTCCCCTGAGTCCCGGCGGCCTGATTTTCAAGAGCCTCCTGCGGAGTCACGATGAACTGGGGTTCGCTGGCAGCACGAGCCTGCTCAAGCCGCTGCCGCTGAACTTCTGAAAGCACTGCATCCGGATTCTGCAGCACTCCCGTAGACGCCACGATGTGGTCATCCGGGACCGTGATCCGCACCACGTAATCGCCAAATTCCAGAGCAAACTCGCCGGAACCCAGATACTCCTTGTGCTGCCAGCCGACAGCGTCTGAGTAGGCACAGAGGCGCGGGAACCACTGAGCCATTTCATACAGGTAATTCTTGTCCTCTTCAAAGTACTCGTAGCCCGTGCGACCGGGTGACACTTTGGAATTGTTGATGGCGTATTCCCAGGCGATTGAAAAGCGGAACTGTTCGCCGGTTTTCAGTGCACGCGGCAAATCGACTCGCAGGCTGGTCTTGACCACGACATGCGGCAAAGGAACTCCGGACGCCACATCCAGCACTTCCTTAACCTTCACGGAACCATCGAACTGATTTCCGGTGAGCAGCATATCGAGTGAATTGTAGCTGAGTCCGCCGGCCAGCGACGGAGCGGGTGCGGCAAGAGCACGGCCGGACTGCGGGTGCTTGATGTTGGCATCCAGCTGCAGCCACAGGTAGTGCAGCGTGTCCGGGGAATTGTTGGTGTACGTGATGACCTCGCGACCGCTGATCCGCTGCGTGGCATCGTCCAGCTCGACATCAATCTGATAATCGACTTTCTGCTGCCAGTAGCGGTGTCCGGGGGCACCCGAGGCCGTACGGTAGTCATTGGGAGTCGGCAGCAGTTCTTCAAGCTGGCGAAACTTGTCGGCCTGCCTGTATTTGCTGTTGGTGATGGCCTGACCGCTGGCTGCAGCGGACAGCAGCAAACAGGGCAACAGCACACAGCACAGGGTCAGCAGACGAGAAACTGCGGACAGGCGGACAGAATTCGGCTTTTGAAAACTCACTACACACCTCAGTCAGTGATCGTGAAGCAGACGCACAGGTCAAACCGGCAAGCTGCAAAGTATGGGTATTCCGGGCCGGTGAGCAAGCCCGCGGGCTGATTCTGTCACCGGGATCTGCGGAAGTCTGCTGAAAACGGGCAGGACCACGACAGGTCGGGGCTGAGCATCCGCGGGCAGTGCGGAAATTGGCGAGCTGTTGCGAAAAAGCAGCAGAGCGTTTGCCGGCCTGCAACGCGTTAAAAAGCCTCAGAAGCGGATCGGCACCTGCCGGCAACCCGCATCACCATCACCCGGAATCAAGGTGAGAAAACTGCGATCCAGTCCGTCCGTGCGATGCGGAGCAACCTCTTTGACGTCAAACGCGGGACGCAGATCATCCAGGCGAAGATGCATTTAAAAAGCCCCGGCACGCTCACTGCTGGCTTTGCCGAAATTTACGGAAAATGAACCGGACACATGCGACACCAGATCGCCTTCAAAAAGGGGAGCAAACTGCCAGGGTCCCCTGGAAGCCCGAAGGGGTTGGCAGTAAATTCAAGGTTGCTGCCAGTTCCGGCGAGACGAGCGATTTTCGGAACTGACCGACACGAACAATTAAGTGGGACAGGGGCTGGTCATCGAATCCCGGCAGCAGAACATCGATAGTGTACCATGATTCGGGAACGTGCCCTGGCTGTGAGCATCGATCCAGTGTGAATGTCGGCACAGCAGTGACGAAAAAGCGTTTGCAGAGCAGCAATGGAAGTACGCCGAAAGACCGGGCAACGTTTGCTGACAATCCATTGCCGGGGAGAGGGTTACCCGGCGTCTTCCAGCAGATTCAAATCTGCTTCGCACGACAGCGGCACCTGAACCATCCGCAGTGGTTGCTGCTGTTTGCGCTGAGACACGAAGGCCATCGCCCCGGAGGCAGATCCAACGAACATCACCTGCACCTGCGTTCCGCCCAACACTACGGTCTTTCCCGCATATCTGGGGTTGCTGAACAGTTGCTGCAGTCGGACTGAGTTCAGCGGTATCGGAGCGACAGACACGGACGTCCCCTTTTGGATTCTGCAGAGCTGCGACATTCCATTTTAAGCAAAAAAGGCGGCAAATCCTTTGCAAGACCTTGAGTTGTACGTAAACATATGTATCGCCTAAAGTCAACTGAAATATGACTGTTGCTGAGATTTGCAGGCAGTGCCTGTTGTCCCGAATCATCGCTGCCGCAGCGCCAAAAACACCGGACACTCAGTCTTCCCGGCCTTCCCAGACAGCCGGCCTGTGCGAAAAAGCGGCTTGCGAAATGGCAGAAATGACGTCTGAAATTTCCGTCTTGACCTGTTCTGCCGGTTTCCTCTAACCTCTGAATCACTCAAGCCACGGTTCCTGTGGCACTCTGCTCCTCTCAAGTCTCTCCTCTCATCCGCCAGTTTCAGAACTGTTCACGCTGCTTCTGACCCTGAGCACTCACCATCCCGCCCGCTGTTGGTTCCCGACAGCATCACGGAGGATTCTCTCATGTCCCGTCTGTTCAATCTGGCCGCTGGTTTGTTTGTTGTGTCTGCCCTGAGCGGCTGCTGCCTGATGGGCGGCTACTCACCCTACGGCGGATGTGCTCCCTGCGGTACCAATGCCTGCGGCATGAATGCGGGCGGTTATCCGTCAGCCGGAATGTACAATCCGAACGTGCCGCAGACAGCATTTTTGCTGCCTGCCGCCGCCGGTCCTCAGACGGTCGCCGTCGACCCCCTGAAGACTCACTGATCCGCTTGCGGTTCACCTCGAATCCCCGAAAAACTGCTAAAACCGAGCCTTTACAATCGGTTTTTTGATGCAGTACCGCTGATTCGGGCTATAGTCGGGAAGCTGCGTTTTGCTGCGCGCCTGCGGCTGGAAGTTCGCCGCGGTTCAACTGTGCCATGGATGTGCCCTGCAGGTGTCTCCATGAGCATTTCCGTTGTCCTGACTGCCGGTCCGTATTCGGCAGGTCGTCTGTTGTGTCTGCGGCTGCTGTGCCTCGCTGCGCTGCTGATTTCGGGGTATCTGGCGTGGTCCGCCATTCGGATGCAGCCGGTGATCGGCTGCAGCGGATCGCAGCTGATTGACTGCGAGCACGTGCTGAACAGCCACTGGTCAAAGGTACTGGGTGTACCTGTCAGTGTCCCGGCTGTCGGTCTGTATTCGTCGTTACTGGGGCTGCTGGCCTTTGCGGGCCGACCTGCTCCACCTGCATTTCAGCGGCTGCTGTCGCTGGTACTGTCCGCGGGCTTCCTGACGGCTGGCTGGGCAGCGTTATGGTTTATCGGGCTGCAGGTACTGGTGCTGCAGCACCTGTGTCCGTGGTGCCTGGCGGCTCATGCCTGCGGACTGTCACTGGCTGTGCTGGCCTTAACGTGGGGCAGCCGTGCTGCCGGCCTGCTGCCTGTCATGTCAGCGGGACTGGGTCTGGCGGGTGCTTTGGCTGCTGTGCAGTGGCTGTCTCCGGTGCCCGCCACCTTCGAAGTGGTTGTTCCGGACTACGCCAGGTCGTCCGAAGGTCAGCAGCCGGCCGCTGAATCTGCCGAAGAATTTGCTCCGCCGGCCAGCGAACAGTTTGCTCCGCCGGCGGCCGAGGAATTTGCTCCACCGGCGGCGGAACAGTTTGAACCTCCGGCGGCCCGGAACCTGTCTGTGCCCTCAGCCGGACGGCTGTTTGCACATGCCGGCGTGGCAGCCGCGGTGCGACCGTCGGTTGCAGCGCTGATTCAGGTGCTGCCGGTGTTCAGCGGTGACGAATCGGCGGGATCCGCGGGGTCTGAAAAAGTTGAGTCTGCAGAAAAGCGCAAGGTCACTATTCTGGGAACCGCCAAACCGATCGAGCTGGATCCGGCTGCGTGGCCGCTGCTGGGTTCAGTGGATGCAAAGTTCATTTTTGTGGAGATGTTTGATTATACGTGTCCGCACTGTCGTGAGACGAACAGAGCGGTCCGCGGGGCTTTTGAACGATTTGGCAGCGAATTGGCAGTGATTGCACTGCCGGTGCCGCTGGAGGACAAGTGCAACAAGGCGGCTTCTGGCAGCGGTCATGCGGGTTCCTGTGAACTCAGTCGGCTGGCTGTGGCGGTGTGGCGGTGTGACCGCGGAAAATTCCGGGAGTATCATGACTGGCTGTTCGACAAAAGCCGGACTGTAACGGCGGCTCGCCGGCAGGCTGAAGATCTGGTGGGTCGGGATCGGCTGCGAGCAGAAATGAATTCCGGAACGCCGGGAAAATACATCGAGCGGCACGTGGATCTGTACGTGAAAGTGGGCTCGGGGGTTGTCCCAAAACTGCTGTTTTCCGGCAGTTCCGTGATTGGCTCAGTACAAAAGGACGCGCTGTGTTCTATGATCGATCGGCAAATGGGCCAGACACCGGCAAAGTAGTCCGCTGGGGATACGCTGAAGACCATGGCTGATCGCTGGGATTTGATACGAGTTTCGCTGGCTCGCCGATTTTATCTGGCCACGGTGGCACAGGTTGCCGTGGTGCTGCTGGCGACGGTTTTGCTGGGCTGGCTGTTTGGCCGTCAGGCTCCTGCAGACAAGCTGCGGCTGCCGTGGGCCTTTCTGATCAGCACGATACTGCTGGCGGTGGGCAGCTGGTACATGGAGCAGGCGCGGTTCTTTGTCCGCCGCGAGAAGCAGGTGGAATTTCGCGGGGCGCTGCTGCGGGCGCTGATTTCCGCGATGATCTTTGTGGCAGTGCAGGGCTACGGACTGTGGGCCATCGACAAAGGCCCGCGAACTTCCGAGAATGTTCAGCTGGGAGTGCACGGCTTTGTGATCATGTTCACAGTGCTGCACGGTATGCACTTTTTGGTGGCTCAGTCAGTTCTGCTGTGGGTGACGCTGTCAGCGTTTGCTGACCGCTACGACCACGAATACTCGTGGGGCGTGACATTCGCCTCGGCGTTCTGGCACATTCTGGGAATCGTGTGGCTGTGCATCCTGTTTGTGTTTGTCACGGCGAATGTGGGTTAGGCCGGCAGCGGCTGCTGTGGGCGGTCTGGGCTGTGCTGGCGGCAACAGTCGCAATGCCGGACGCAGCGCATTCGCAGCAGTCTTTCCCTCAGCAAAACAGTGTGGTGGCGGACCTGCAGACTCCGCAGGCACAGTCGGGTGCTGCCATGGCTGGTCGGCGTGTGCTGTTTGCACCGGATTTGGAACGACCGCAGCTGCAGTGTGCGCTCTGGCTGCCTGCTGACTGGTCGTCGACAAAAAGCTGGCCGGTGTTTGCCGAGCTGCCTGGGAATGGCGGCTACCGTGATGCTCGTGGTGACACCTGCTCGGGCCGGCCTGAAGACTGCAGTCTGGGTTATGGGCTGACTGCCGGGCAGGGCTGGATCTGGCTGTGCCTGCCGTTTTTGAATGCTGCTGGCGACCAGATTGCAGTGACCTGGTGGGGCGACGCTCCGGATCATTCCCCGACGGCGACACTGCAGTTCTGGCGGTTGTGCATACAAACAATCTGTGAGCAATTTCAGGGTGATGCAAAGCGAGTCGTGCTGGCTGGATTTTCGCGGGGGGCCATTGCCTGCAATGCACTGGGCCTGCACGATGATCGGACTGCTGAGTTATGGGCGGCGTTTCTGCCATGCAGTCATTATGACGGAGTGCGTCAGTGGCCATTTGCGGGCAGCGATCGGCAGTCGGCAGCGGACCGCTTTCAGCGTCTGGCCGGTCGTCCGCAGCTGATTTTTGGCGAAGGTCTGCAGACGACAGAGACTGAGCGTTATTTGCGAACTCTGATCAGCGGGCAGCCGGCGGACATTGGCATCACGCTGATGTCGACGGGGTTTGTGAATCATTCGGATCAGTGGTGTTTGCGTCCCTGCCAGGCACGCAAGACAGCTCGGGACTGGCTGCGGAAGATCAGTGGGCCGTAAGTCGCAGGGGGAGGGCTCACGCGAAGACGCAAAGACGCGAAGGGAAACGCACGGGGGACGCAGGGGAACTGGCGGCCTCCATGCCGCACACCCGGTACTGCCGTACCCGGCTCGCCCCTGTGCGATTCCGTAGCTCGGGCTTTCCAGCCCGAGCACTGTGTTGGCGATTTGGGATTTGTGGGCGGTGGCTTTCCAGGGTGCTTTGCCCCCTCACCCCCGACCCCTCTCCCCCGTTTCACGGGGGCGAGGGGAGGAAGAGTGGTCAGTGGACAGTAAGCAGCAGGAGGAGAGTTCACGCGAAGACGCGAAGGAAGACGCGAAGGGCAGTTGTTAGTGGCGTTTTTCGAGTACGAGTACGAGTACGAGTACGAGTACGAGTACCGCCCGCCAGGGCGGACTGAGTACGAGTACGAGGTGCGGTTTTGGGGGTTGTTGTTGTTTTTTCGTGCTCGTGCTCGTGCTCGAATTTTGCCGACTCCGTCGCCGGGTGGCGATTTCGTAGCTCGGGCTTTCCAGCCCGAGCACTGTGTTGGTGATTTGGGATTTGTGGGCGGTGGCTTTCCAGGGTGCTTTGCCCCCTCACCCTCGACCCATTGCCCCCGTGAAACTGGGGCGAGTGGAGAATTTCAGTGATCAGTGGGCTGACAGCTAACGGAGGAATCTGATGTACGAAAATCGTGAATTTCAACCGCTGTCTTCGGCCGATTTTCTGCGAAGACTGCTCACACATTTTGCTCTGTCAGCCGGCATGCTGGTGTTTTCAATTCTGCTGGGCATGCTGGGTTACTGGCTGTTTGAGGGCCTTGGGCCGGTGGACGGGTTTCTGAATTCCGCGATGCTGCTGGGCGGGATGGGGCCGGTCACGATGCCTCTGACAACAGCCGGCAAGCTGTTTGCAGGCTGTTATGCTCTGTATTCCGGGCTGCTGTTCATCGTCACGGCCGCCATCATGGTGACTCCTGTGGCTCACCGTCTGCTGCATCGGTTTCACTGGGAAGCAGACGAGTAACAGCCGGCGAGCATTTCGCGGCGGCATCTAGCCTCGCAACAGCATGACAGCAGCGCTGCTCCAGAAAAAACACTCGAATGAAATCCCGGTCTGCAGCACCTGCAGCAGCGTCGGTCGCCACCCGTGGCCGACGGGCGGTGGAATCAGCGCAATCGGCAGGGCGCCGGCAAAACCGCAGACAAACGCAGACTCGAAAATCAATCCCTGACTGCGACACAGCAGCACCCATGCAACAGCGATCAGCGTCAGCAGCACCAGTCGCCCGCGGTTCAGCCAGCTTTGCTGAGCATTGACGCATCGCTGATGAATCCGCCCGGCGATCAGCAGCTGAAAGCACATGTGCAGCGCCAGCGGCCATGTCAGCAGTGGCTGCGACTGCGGCGTGAATGCAGCCAGGACAGGCTGAGCGACAAGTGCTGTCAGCAGTGTCAAAGCGTGGATCAGATGTGGCTGGTGATTTGACACCCATTGTATCCGAGTCACTCGGGCGATGACGACCGCTGCCAGCAGCGACAGCAGCAGCAGTCCGCAGCAGACTGCATTCCAGCGACGCAGCTGCAGCAACGCTGGCGGCAGCAGCTCTGGGGGTGGCTGGAACCCCAGCCAGCTCAGTGACGATTCTGCTGTCATCGGCGCAACAGCAATCTCGGAGACTGACGGCAGCCGGCTGGACGCTGGCAGCAGCTCCGGGGGACCAAGGTACAGGCAGACTGCCCGGGACTGGTTTCGCACAAACAGTCGGCTGTGAGCCAGCGCGGGCTGAGTCCAGCACAATTGTCCGCTGAGTACCGGTGCCCGACACTGTATCTCGCAGCGTTCGCGGGATGCCCGCAGCAGCAGCAGTTCCCCAAGATCATTCAGCAGCACCAGGCGACCGTCTGCGACAATGACGGAGCAGTGACCTGGCCAGTCACCGGGGGTCGTCACGGGCAGTTCTGCAACGCGCGAGGGCCGACTGTCTCCAGCCGACCAAAGTTCTTTTCCCGTGGCAAAATCGAGGCAACGAAAAATGCCACGCGTTGATCGAGTTGCGCTGCTTTGAGGTTCCATGACATCGAAGCCAAAAATGGCATCCTGCCACAGCACGCTGGAAAAGATATCATTCGCCAGAGGATCGCGCCGACGCACGGCACGTACCGGCTCGTTAATGTCATCTGTCAGTTCCAGCAGCGTGCCGCCTTTGCGAAAGGGGCCTGAGATCCACAGGTACGGTTCCTGCCAGAGTGGCCAGCAGGAATGTTCGTCGTAGCCGCTGGACAGCGGAAAGCTCCATTTTCGCCGACCGGTCTGCAGTTCATGGCAGACCACGACGTTTTCCAGGCTGCAGACAACCAGTTGCTCACCGCGATGGGTGATGGTCATGGCTGGAGCGTAACTGCCTGTTTCATCACCGCCTCTCCACCGGACTTCTCCGGTCGTGGCATCGAGGGCGATGACGGCACTGTCTTTCCCGCCCATGGGCAGCAGCACCAGCCCGGCCTCGACAGTGGGTGAGCAGCAGTAGCCGAAGCCTGGCAACGAGCCTCCGAGGTCCTGCTGCAGGTGCACCTGCCAGAGTCTGCGACCTGTGCGTCCATCAAGGCAGCCGACAATTCCTTCCGCATCGGCAAAGTACAGGCGAGTACCGGACCATGTGGGGGTGGCGCGGGGTCCGGGGTATCGTCCCCCTCGCTCAAAGGGCCAGCCGACTGAGGTTTCCCAGAGAGTTTCTCCGGTATCTGCATCGAGGCAGATCACGAATTGTCCGGCGGCTGTCTGATACAGCGTTACCGCCCGGCCATCCTGCACAGCGAAGGACGAGTAACCTTCGCCGAGCGGGCGAGACCATAACACAGGGGGGCCGGCTGCAGGCCATTTCTCGGCCAGCGGTGAGCTGCTGGCATGTCCGGACTGCTGCGGGCCCCGCACGGCAGGCCAGTCGCCGTCGCCGGCTGTCAGCAGCAGTCCCAGCAGCCACCACAGCATCGAGACCTCCCCGATTCTGCTGACACGTCAGTGAACTATTGAAAAACGCTGCGAACTCAAATCTGTTGTGACGGCTTCTTCAGAATCTCTTTCACGGATGTAAACTTCGCGAAGGCGCTGTCGTTGAAGTCGGACTTCGCTGAGACTCCGCTGACGGTGAACGTCGGTGCCTGGGACAGCGTCAGCTGCGTATCACTGTCGATCGAGGCTACGAAGAAGGCCTGGCCATTGATCTGGATTCGGGATCGCAGTCCAAACAGTGCTCCACGCAGCTCTTCCGTGAACTTCGTGCCAACCCCGGTCACCAGCGTGCTGCCGGATGCAGCGGTAACTGTGCCGGTCAGCGGACGGCTGAATTCCACGAATGGTTCGGTGAGCGGCACTTCGCCCATCGCTGATGAACCGGTCTGAGTGGTCAGGTTGTTCTGGTTCAGCGCTGCGATGGCATCCACGACGGTCTGGCTGTTGGCAGCCAGGCGACCGAACACGGTGTGTCGGCGACCGTCGAAATCGTCAAGGCTGGGGTTATCAACCGTATTGATGAACCACTGACTGGTCAGGTTATTGGGGTCACCGGCATGGGCCATGGAAATGGTGCCCTTGATGTTCGGCCGGCTGGTGGAGAATTCACCGGTGACGGAAGCGTCCAGAGGCACTTCTCTGATGATGCCGTTGTTGATTGTGAATCCACCGCCCTGAATCACAAAATTATCGACCGACCGATGAATGAACGAATTTGTATAGCGGCCTTCCGTCTGACCTGCCTGTGGATTGGTGTAGTTCAGGAAGTTCTCGGTCACTCCCGGAGCCTGCTGGTCGAACAGTTCCAGTTCGAACGTTCCAAGTGCCGAGGTGAACTGGACCACACTGCCGGTGACGTAGTCAATTTCGACAGACTTATCAGCGCGAGCCGAGTTACTGAGGGTGGATCGCACCTTCAGCGTGCGTCGCCCGGACAGCTCATCATTGCCGTCGTCCACGCTGGTGTAAAGGTCTTTGCGGGTGACATTCAGGCTGAGTGTGTAGTCACCGGACGCATCGGCCACAACGGTGGCATCATCGAAGACGCCGTCTTCGTTGGCATCAACCGTCACGGTGGCGCCGGCCAGTGTCTTGCCCGAAATCGTCACCTGAGGAACTCGCGTCAGCAGCACTCCGCCACTGCCTTGAGCGGACTGAGCTGTCGACGCAACGGCGGTCAGCGGGACCGAGCCGGCAAGGTTGGAAGCGGCGGTGTCAGCAGCTTCGGCATCTTTGATTAAGCCACCGGTGCCACTGGTGCCGTCGAAGCGAGTCTTGATGGCAGCGGGAATCTCGGTGCCTTCAGACTTCACGATGTCCTTAGCGGCATTGAACGTATTGTTGGCTGCGATACTGACCTGGTCACCGCCTGACACATCACCGAAATCATTGCGACTGCTCTTGCCGGCATGAATCAGTACATTGCCATTGAATGTGTTGGGATCTCGAAATTCCACCGCATCATTCTGCACTCCCCCGCGCAGAATCAGGCTGCCGTTCAGCGTATTGCCCTTCAGCATAAACGCATCCTGACCGCGTTTGCCGATCAGCACGATATCACCGCTGCGGGTTGTGTTTTGCATCGCGAGGGAATCATCATCGATCCCCAGATTGACCCACAGTACGCCGGAGCCACCGACGCCATTCAGGGACACGCGGTCTTTGCCACCTTCCATATGAGCCACAGCCGAACCGTCCACCACAGTGTCGGTGACGCTGAGCAGGTCGTCACCCGTACCAGCCAGCACCTGCAGCTCACCATTGATGGTGCAGTCCTGAATACTGATAATATCGTTGGCGTCATCGCCGAAGAATCCCGCCAGTCGCTGGAAGGTGGAGCCCAGTGCCGACAGGCGGTCGTTGCCGTCACCGCCGTAGACCCGAAATCCACGTTCGAACGTAATGCCCGGAGAGATCACGGCCGAGTCATTGCCGGCGTCGAGGAA
>JBJTPZ010000063.1:0-10295 GCA_046075365.1 Planctomycetaceae bacterium | reverse complement strand
CCTGATTCTGTGTCGATGCGGAAACTCTGCGGTTTACGGCCAGGTGCGTCAGGAAAGCTCGCACCTCCACTGGACCCATGTCACGAGGGAGACGCTCGTTGTGGAAAAGAATAAATCGCTTTACCCACGAAACGTACGATTGCTCAGTACGATAGGCCAAATGTTTTACGCGACACGCATTTGCAACCTGTTCGAGAAACCGTGGCTCTTCGGGTTTTTGGTGATTGGGGTAAGGTCGATGCGGATCGTCAGGCGGATTTGGGACTTGCGGCATAGCACAGACTCCGTTTGCGGTGTAGCAAGGCAACTTGAACAGCGATCCGTCGCAGTTGGACGGCAAGTATGACACATCAGGATTGACATCTCCAGATTCGACCGCGAAACTGCGGTAAACTTCTACCGCAGTTTCGCGGTCGAATATTTGTTCGTCGGCTCAGATCGCCATGTCTACAATCGCAGTTCTAGAAGACGATCAACGACGGATATCGGCAATCCGCGCCGCAGCTAAAGTACATTTTCCAGGCTACGAGCTTCGCATCTTTATCAGTGCCTATGAAATGATCGCCTGGCTCGCAAGCGCTCCACATAGTGCCGAACTCCTATCACTTGACTGTGATCTCGATTCGACAGCGACCGACGGCAGTGAATGTGGAACGGGTGAAGATGTGACCGAATATCTCGCGTCAAACCTTCCTGAATGTCCTGTATTGATACACAGCTCGAATGCAATGCGAGCACCTGCTATGCATATGGAGCTTGCCCTAGCAGGTTGTAAACGCGTGATGCTGTGTCCATTCAGAGATTCGGATAGCTGGGCAAATGATGTGCGCCTTCAGCTTGACTCCGAGTAGCCTGAAATCGGACAATGAAGCTCACAGCCAAACCAAGATGCCGACGAACCATCGCATGCACGGGAGCGGCGGTGGCCATCGTTTTGTGAAATCAAAGTCAACTCCCGCCGCCCCGTGATGCGGGTCGTTATGCCTGACAAGGAGAAGAGCTTCGTCGATGCCGTTACCACTTAACGTTTGGCTCATCCATCCTGATCCCCACATGTGCGATGCCTTTCGGCGGCGGTTCATCAATTTGCCAAACGTCTCCGTGCTTGAGAGTCGCTTTGAAGATCTACCCCCGCATGACTGCTTTGTTACCGCGGGAAATTCCTTTGGCATCATGAATGCCGGGATCGATGCCGCTGTCGCACAGTTTCACGGTGAATCGCTCGTGAAGGCGATTCAGTATCACATCATGGATCAGTTTCTCGGTGAACAGCCAATTGGTACGTGTTTCGTCCAGCAGACCGGCAACGCTCACTGTCCATTTGTTGCACATGCTCCCACGATGCGTGTCCCTGGCTCCATAGCAGGTACCGATAAGGTCTACTCGGCAACGTGGGCGGCGTTCGTTTCTGTCTATCGTCACAACTCTAACTCAGAATCGAAGTACCAGATCAGCACCCTCGTCTTTCCAGCAATGGGAGCGGGCTTTGGCGGTGTTCCCTTTACGGAAGTTGCACGTCAAATGGCGGCTGCGTACCATCATTACCTGAATCCACCACACCGTATGGATTGGGACACCGTGATTGAAAGGCACAAAGCAATTTCATACGACGGTGACAGACAAGTGGCAAGGTAATCGCGGCATAACAATGCAATGCACGCCGAGCTGCGGTGGTGCGTTTTTCACACTTTACAACGTCACTCGCCGCAGCCGGGTGATTGCAAGCGTTACGAATTTGCCAACAGCCCACGTTCCCACGCGAATCCCCCACGCGTCACACGCCTACCCATCCTGTCCCTCCCCGTCAGCACAGTGGTGTGTCCCCACGTCACTCCCGCTTGGCGGCAACCGGGTGATTTTTGGCGTTACGAATTTGCCAACAGCCCTCGTTCCCACCCGAATCCCGCACGCTTCACACGCCTGCCCATCCTGTCCCTCCCCGTCAGCACAGTGGTGTGTCCCCACGTCACTCCCGGTGCGAGGTCGCATTCAGCTTTGGCGGACGTCCACGCCCCGCTCAGCAAACGCTTTAAAGTCCTGCAAGTACTGCTGACTTTGCTTCGGGAACGCACCGCGCATCACCAGACCAATGATCCTCATGAACAGTCCGGAGAAGCGAAATTCGTTGTCGCTTTCCCAGCGAGTCTGCGAGGGGGACAGGGAAATAAAACGATTGCAGACAATGTTGAAAACACCCGGCGCTTCATAGGTACCATCAAAGGCGTCGGGCAGGCTCCGTCTGGTGATGGTTTCCAGCATCTCAATACGACGCTTGCCCATCTGGAAAACCAGCCGACTGCGGGCTCCGGTCTGACCGGCTTGTCCGCTGACAAGCTGATGACTCTGCAGGCCCCGCTGCCAGCAGGGCAGGTTGGCTGAGTTGTCAAACAACTCAACCACTGTCTCCCGCGGCAACTCGATCACGATGCTGACTGAGTATTTCACGATGAATTCCCGTGATTCATTTACCGGATCAGTCCACCGGTCACACGACTTACTTGAATTCCGTGGTCAACCAGCCATCGTTGAGTTCGATGCGCGTGATGGTGACGGACAGCTGTTTGTCACTTTCGGACTGCAGCTGAATGACGGCGTCTGATTCCCGCGCTTTGATGCGTCGGCTGATGACTTTTCGCAGCTGATTGGCAACGGTGATCGGCGCTGAGAGGACTCGCACAGGCCGCGGAGTCAGCAGAACCTTATTGTCGGCCAGGCTGATGGCAATTGGCACCACGATTGTGTGCACCGGCAAATCGTCACGACCTTCCTGACGAATACCGGCCTGAATCAGCAGAGTCAGTTCGCCATTGTCGAAACGTACCCGCAGCGGATCAGCCTTGCTGAAAATGAATGCAGTCGATTTTTCCGGCTCATCAGATGCCGCAGCAGCATCACCACCGGCAGCAGGCTGAGCTTCAGCGGTGGCGGCCTGAGCCTGAGCGGGATCAGCTGGCTTGCTCAGCTTCACTTCTCGCTGCAGCAAATCAGACAGTGCTTTTTCCAGTTCAGCCGTCAGCTGGTCGTCCGGAACAATGCGACCGTGCAGCCGCAGAGCATCCAGCGTGTTATTAAGGACACTTTCGTGCACCTGCAAAGCCCCGCCTTCATCCGGCAGCGGCAGAACAGGCTGAGTGGATCCGCCCAGACGGCCAGAACCGATTGTACGGCTGCTGACCGCGATGTGCGACCCGCTGGAACGAGCACTGACATTATCCGGGCCGGCGTTTTTCGCTTTGAGCGCGGTCAAAGTCTTTTGCAGATCGGAGTTGAGCGTTCCAAAACGGTTGCCAGTTTCCTGATCGAACTTGGGAACAATGTCGCGGCGCAGCCGTCGAGCAGTCTCGGCATCAGTTTGTGACTTGCTCTCGGCAATCTTCTGCTGTGCCATGTTGCGAGCCAGTCCGCCAAACAGCGGCATGTCGTCATAACGAGTCCGAAAACCGGTCGTACGACTGTTGGTATCCACGTCAAATGTGCTGGCAGACAGTGCAACAGAAGAACCGTCGAAGACCACCGTCTTTTCGACTTTGAAGTAGTGGTCACCACTGGTCCAGACAGTCGCCGGGGACTTCTGAGCAACCGTGTTGGACTTCGTGTTTCCGTTCAGTTTAATTGCGAACGAAGCTGTGCTGGGCGATGGAATCACATCAACTGAAATCTCAGCATTCGTTGTCTGAGTCCCTGTGACCCATGCTCCAAGAATTGTGTCGGCGACGCGACCGCTTTCGGTACGCGAGTTGGAAATCAGCCGGGCGATCAGGGTTTCTGAAAGTGTAACGTGCAGATTGTTATTGAGATAATGCTCATTGAGTCCGGGGCGAAGCACATCAGCAGCGGCCGGGAAGCGAGCCCGAATGGCCCGCCATGCGTGGCGAGCACGATCAGCAGCAGCCACACTGGAGTTGGCCTCATTCTGCAGCACACTGCGGACCAGCTGATCCACCTGCTGCTGCAGTGCCTTACGAGCTTCCTCGTCTGAGGCGAAGGTCTGCCGATATGCCAGCGCTGATTCCGCAGACGCCTTCAGGTCCTGTACTTCGCTGCTGAGCAAAAAACCAAGCTGTTCCTGAGACATCTGATCAACAGCAGAAACTCGCTTGATAAACGAACTGATTCGTTCTGTCGTGCCGTCGTCGACCGGCTGGGTCAGACCGTTGAGTGCGAGGTATTCAACCCACAGTCGTCCATTCGGGGTGGTGTTCAGCACTGCCGAAAGCTGGCCGGCAGCAGCCTGCAGCTGGGCTGTGTAATCGGTCACGCCAGCCTGCAGCCCAGGCACCGATGCGGCATCCAGGGCAGCAGACAGCAGCCCGATTCGGCGCAGCAGGCGCTGACGAAGCGAGGCGTGCGGGCCGTCAGCAGGAATCGCTGGCACCAGAGTCTGCAGCTCAGCCAGGGCCTTGCGGCGGTCTTCGCTGGTCGCCTCAGTATTCCACAGAGTTTCGATGCGGGCAGACAGCTCGGGACTGGCAGCATCCAGAGCCTCAGCAGCCATGTCACGCGGCCGCGGCAGTACACCCTGAGCGGCTGCGTCCGGCTCATCTGAGCGAGCGGCCAGCCACTGCGATCCGGCACAGGTTGCCAGCACCGCTGCTGCGGCAAAAAGTACCTGCAAAGCTGTACTGCGTTTACCCCAAAGCCCTGACGGCTGCGTGCTGCCCACTGAAATCTCCTTATTACAGCACGAATTGGCCTGATCGGCCTGATGCTTTCCTGCGTTATCGTCGCCGAATCTTTCCGGATCGCTGAATTCCGTCAGCCGCATCACATTCGACAAACGGCAGAAGGTTTGCCCGGTTGGGAAACAGGTCCCGACCGATAAACTCTGCGCACGCCACCCGGTTATTCTAGGCTTCGCAGCTTAACACGGCGATCGGAAAGGGATGCTCAGACGGGAATTTTCAGATTCCGGGGATCCGAACGGTGCCGCACCGCTGGTTTCCGGCAGGGACTCAGTGGTGCAGATCATCTGCAGGAGTGCATTTTTCCGCGAGGCGCGCAATAATCCGGCTCAGGGAAAACCCTGGAACAACCGCAGCGCATCCGACGATTTTTCATGTTGCGTGTGAGTTTCATTTTTCGTCCAGGCAGGTGGCCATGACCGACAAATTGACTGTAAGCCAGCTTGTGGATGGGGTGCTGTACGGGATCTCACTGCCCGAGCGTCTGTTGCGAAGCGCTGTCGGACTGACCGCCGGGACAGCGCGGGAAATTGCCGAATTTGTCATACCGCAGGCCTTCCAAAGCTCAAAAAGCTACCAGGTCGCCATCCGCAACTCGCTCAATTTTCTGCTGCAGTCTGTGGCTGAAGTACCCGAGGAGCAGCGGGGCGAGCAAACTGCGGCCGTCGCCGTGCCGGCAGCAGCGGTGCCGGGAACTGAGACAGATCCAGGCCGATTCGTCGCGAAAAAAGCGATCGCCAACTTCATTGATATCACCGGCCTGACAACGCTGCATATTTCGCCACTTTGGATTCTGGCAATTGTCAGCGATGCAGCGTATGGAACCGGAACCTACGTCCAGGAACTGGCGGCTGAACTGCAGAAGAAGGGACTGATCGACAACAGTTCGACCATTCATCGAGTGGACGACCTGCTGGAATCCGTCCGCAAGGCCAGCGGCACTGCCGCCACAGCATTCGACCTGCCCCCGCTGTCCATCCAGGAACTGAAAGACAGCATCACTCAGACTCGAGCAGCACTGAATGAAATCGATCCGACACAACTGATCCCGGAATCCGAGATTCGCCGACTGTGGACCGATATGAAAGGGCTGGCTGCCAGCGAAAATGTCTCGCTGCTGGGTGTGTCCGGAGCACTGGCAATGCAGACAGTGGAAACTATTCGCGGCGTTACCGAAGGCACACTGGCGGGACTGTTCGTGGCCGGTCGTATCATCAACCGCAACATTTTCAGCCACTATGCAGCGGCACTGATCGAAGTGCATCGCCAGGGTGTCATTGGGACTGTGCGAAACACTTTTGAACCCTATGCAGAGCTGGCGTGGAATAACTTCGCAGCATCGCGCAAAACGTGGACCGAGCAGGTGCTGCATCCTTCGGTGCCCAGACGCATCTGGCAGTGGTTCTGCAGCTGGTTTCAGTTTCGCTGATTTTCTTGCCACGGGCTGCAAAGACTGCTGGAGTTTGGCGATTTCAGAAAGGTTGTCGCCAAAGTCCGATTGTGTGGCAAGACCGCACGGGCTGGGAGCAGCAGGTCTGTGTTTTGGTGATGGGTGACACAGCACTTCTGGTGACGGGTGACCGGTGACGGGGGACGCCACTTTGAACCGCCTGCTTTCCTCTGTCCCTCTGCGCTTCCCTTCGCGTCATCGCGTGAGACCAGCACTCTGCAAACCCCGCTTATGGCTCCTCGTCAGGGGGGGGGATGAGCTGACGGGGACACACCACTTTGCTGATGGGGGGACACACCACTTTGAACCGCCGGCACTTCCCGGTCCCTCGGCGTTTCTCTTCGCGGCTTCGCGGCTTCGCGTGAGATGAGCATTCTGCAAACCCTGCTTATGGCTCCGGGGCAGGCGTGGAAGCTCACGGGGGACACAGCACTTTGCTGACGGGGGGACACACCACTTTGAACCGCCTGCACTTCCCGGTCCCTTTGCGTTTCCCTTCGCGTCTTCGCGTGAGATGAGCACTCTGCAAACCCCCTATGGCTCCTGGTCAGGGGGGTGGTGAGCTGACGGGGTGAGCTGACGGGGACACAGCACTTTTCTGACGGGGGGACACACCACTTTGAACCGCCCGCAGTTCCCGGTCCCTCTGCGTTTCCCTTCGCGTCTTCGCGTCTTCGCGTGAGACCAGCACTCTGCAAACCCCGCTTATGGCTCCTCGTCAGGGGGGTGATGAGCTGACGGGGTGAGCTGACGGGGACACAGCACTTTGTTGACGGGGGGACACACCACTTTGAACCGCCCGCACTTCCCGGTCCCTCTGCGTTTCCCTTCGCGGGGTCGCGTGAGATAAGCAGCGGGAAATGTCTCCCTGCCGCGGTACTCGAGGGGGGCGAGGTTGCGAAAGGGCGGGGATTCGGGAATTCGCGCGGCTTCGACTTTTGCCTGATCCTCGCGGACTTTACAGTCTGAGCTTTACGGATTCTCTGACTGCCCCTCCCCCGACTGTTTTTTTGCCGCAACGGACATTTCATGAAAGCCATCCGCCTTGAACAGCCTCGTCAGCTCCAGTTTGTCAGCATTGATGAACCAGCGGCTCCGGGCCCGGGTGAAGTTCTGGTCAGGACTCATCGAATGGGCGTCTGTGGCACGGACACCAGCGGCTATCTGGGTAAGTTTCCCTTCTTCCGTTATCCGCGAATTCCGGGTCACGAGCTGGGAGTGGAAGTGCTGGCACTGGGAGCCGGCGTGCAGGGTCTGCAGGTGGGTGATCGCTGCAGCGTTGAGCCTTATATGAACTGCGGCCGCTGCTATGCGTGTCGTCGCGGCCAGGGCAACTGCTGCACGACACTGAACGTTATCGGGGTGATGGTGGACGGTGGTTTGTGCGAGCGTTTTCTGATTCGAGCGGACAAGCTGCATCGCTCAGAGCAGCTCAATTACGAACAGCTGGCGCTCGTGGAAACGCTGGCAATCGGCTGTCACGCCTGTGATCGCGGTGCGGCCGTCGCCGGTGATCACGTTCTGATCATCGGGGCCGGACCAATCGGACTGGCCACACTCGAGTTTACTCGACTGACCGGAGCCAAAATCACGGTTATGGATATGGTGCCGCAGCGGCTGGAATTTGTGCAGCGCACCTACGGAATCGACAGCACGGTGTTGTCTCGCGGTGATGGCAGCGAAATGGAGCAGCTGCAGCAGATTACTGCAGGCGACATGTTTGCGGTGGTGACTGATGCGACAGGGAACCGCGGGTCCATGTCTTCAGCCTTCCGCTATTGTGCTCACACCGGAACCCTGGTGTATGTCGGGATCACAACCGAGGAAATCAGTTTTACGCATCCGACGCTGCATCGCCCAGAGATTACTCTGAAGGCATCTCGCAACGCGCTGCCCAGAGATTTTCGCCGCATCATCGAGCTGATCGAAGCCGGCACCATCAACACCACTCCCTGGATTACTCACCGCGTCCCCTTCGGGCAGGTTCCGACCGAATTTGAATCCTTTACAAAACCGGACAGCGGCGTTCTGAAAGCGATGATTGACGTATCCGTGGCCTGACTGCCCTGCCCTGGCCTGCCGGCCGGTTGCTTGCGTTGAACGCCCGACGGGAAAAACTTGCAGATCGGTCATTGACGTGCTGTATTCCACTATAAAGTGTAATAGTGTAGTATTTGGCTGCTGCTGAACAGTCTTCACGGCACTGCTCGTTTTCTTGTCCGTTCTTTTTGTTTCTTCCGCCTTCCGCAGAAGTTCCCATGGTCCGCTCAGTGCACGGCATGAAAGCTACTCGAAAAACCCGGGCGGCCCGCCCGCCCGTCTCGCGAAGTTCGTGCAGCAGTCCGCCGTCACTGGCAGATCGCCCGCTGCTGTCCCCGGTGCAGGCCGGCGGACTGGCAGCCGTCTTTCGAGTGCTCGCGAATGAAACTCGAATTCGGCTGCTGCACGCCCTGGTCATTGCGAATGAGCTGCCGGTCGGACAGCTGGCGGCTGCCGTTTCCATGAAGCCGCAGGCGGTCTCAAACCAGCTGCAGCGACTGGCGGACCTCGGCATCGTCGCTTCGCGACGTGAAGGCAACAGTATCTGCTATCGGCTGGTGGATCTGTGCGTCAGATCTCTGCTGCAGCAGGGCTTGTGCCTGATGGAAGAATCGCTGGCTGGCCATTGTCATCAGCAGAAAGGTTGCTGCTGATGGCTTTTGCATTCAGACAGCAGCTGGCGGCCGAGTTTTTTGGCACGTTTGCGCTCGTGTTTGCCGGAACCGGTGCAATTGTGATCAATCGCCTGACGGACGGCGCTGTCACTCATCCTGGCATCGCCTGTACCTTCGGGCTGGTGGTCATGGCCTTGTGTTATTCACTGGGGGACGTTTCCGGATGTCATCTGAATCCGGCGGTTTCCGTGGCTTTTGTGGCAGCCGGTCGTTTTCCTCGGTCGCGACTGCTGCCATTCACTGCTGTGCAGTGTGCGGGCGCTGTCGTGGCCAGCGTGTGTCTAAAGCTGATATTTCCCGCTGCTGCTTCGCTCGGTGATACTCAGCCCCACGGTTCTGTTTTGCAGTCACTGATGCTCGAGTTTTTACTGACATGGCTGCTGATGTTTGTGATTCTCAATGTTTCTGCACCGTCACCTGTGAAGCAGCACTTCGCGGGTGCCGCCGTGGGCGCTGTCGTGGGACTGGAAGCGATGTTTGCCGGTCCTGTCAGTGGCGCGTCCATGAATCCCGCTCGTTCTCTGGGTCCCGCACTCGTTTCCGGCCAGTTGCAGTCACTGTGGATTTATCTGCTGGCACCGACGGCCGGTGCGATTTGTGCCGTGTGGACAAATCACCTGGTACGGGGCTCGCACCAGCCTGCTGAATCTTCCTGCTGAAAGCTAAAACTCATGCTGCTAAAACATGTCCTGCACTTGCTGCAGTCCTGCCCTGAATCCCGGCTGCACGTCATGCTGCCTGATCGCAGTTTCGTGCCCGCTCACTTTCATGTGACCGAGGTCGCACTGGTGCGCAAGGACTTCATCGACTGCGGCGGCACCCGGCGTTCCACTGCATCCTGCACCCTGCAGATCTGGGTTGCTGACGATGTGGATCACCGGCTGAATGCAGCAAAGCTGCTGAAGATCCTTGCGCTGGCTCAGCCGGTACTGGAAACTGACGAGCTGTCGGTCGAACTCGAGTATGAAACATCAGTCACGGCTGTGTATCCGCTGGCGTCCATCGAGCAGACTCCTTCCGGTCTGCTGTTCTCTCTGGCTCTGAAGCACACCGCCTGCCTTGCACCTGAACTGTGCCTGCCGCAGCTGCCATCAGCTGATGGCGGCTGCTGCGGGCCAGCTGGCTGCTGCTGACGCATCCCCACGCTCTGCTTCACAGGAATTCACCATGTCTGCCAAAACAGTGCTGTTCGTCTGCGTGGAAAACTCAAACCGCAGCCAAATGGCCGAAGCCTTCGCGCGAATGCACGGCGGTGCCGGAATCCAGGCCTTCAGTGCCGGTTCGCGCCCCTCGGGCCGCATCAACCCGAGGGCCATCGCAGCCATGCAGGAACGTGGCTATGACCTGACAGCCCACGCCAGCAAGGGGCTCAGTGACTTCAACGGCAGACAGGTTGACGCCGCGGTCACGATGGGGTGTGGTGACGAGTGTCCGCTGGTGGAGGCGAAA
>JBJTPZ010000062.1:0-2311 GCA_046075365.1 Planctomycetaceae bacterium | reverse complement strand
TACCCGGCCGTTTACGTCAGCTGGGACGATGCAGTGGAGTTCTGCAAAAAGCTGAGTGCGATGGAGGGTAAGGTGTACCGACTGCCGACGGAAGCCGAGTGGGAATACGCCT
This sequence comes from Planctomycetaceae bacterium, assembly GCA_046075365.1. Taxonomy (GTDB): domain Bacteria; phylum Planctomycetota; class Planctomycetia; order Planctomycetales; family Planctomycetaceae; genus SXXK01. The sequence continues at coordinate 2,199 of JBJTPZ010000062.1, read as the reverse complement.
GCCGCGGCGGGACGAAAACGGCGTTTAGTTTTGGAGATGATGAAGCGGAACTGGGGAAGTATGCCTGGTTTGATGGGAACGCATTGGACATCGATGAGAAATACGCGCATCGTGTGGCGCAGAAGCCGCCGAACCCGTTCGGTCTGCATGATATGCACGGCAAAGTTTACGAATGGTGCAGCGACTGGTATGGCGCTTACCCATCTACCCCGCTCACGGACCCTCGCGGGCCAAGCTCAGGGTCTTTTCGCGTGTTGCGTGGCGGCTCCTGGCGCGGCGAACCGGGCCTCGTTCGTTGTGCGTACCGCAGCTACGACACTCCGGAGCGCCGTGGCTACGGAAGCGGGTTTCGTTTGGTGTTGGAGTAGTTTATTTTCCCGAGTCATTCCTCTGCGATTGTCCCAACGACTGCGCCGGGCGCAGCCCGGCGCGCGAGTTTGAAATCTAAGCCCGCACTCTGTCATACCATCCCTCATCCTCCGGTCCCTGCATGAATGCCTGACCGTGGTACGCGTTTGTTTGCCCCCAGCGGAAGATGTATGAGGGATCAGCAAACTGGCACGGGTCGCCCGGGGCTTCGATGGCGTTGAGCCGTGCGATCAGCTGCTGGTCAAAGTCGCCGCGTTTGGTCGACACAAGACCACGAGCGATGCGCCGCATGCCGGCGGAGTCAGGATTCCTAATTCCTCAGCACAATTCCGGAAATCCCCAATTCAATGAATGAGTGTTCGGCAAATTTACTTACAAGATCGGGGATCAACGGAACAAGCAGCGATTCCAGTTCCGAGTTTCTGATATTGCCTGTTGAGATCAGCAGCAGCTTCGGTGGTACACCGCAAAGCAGGTGGGTGTCGACAAAATCAGAGTCCTTTGTGATCAGGATCCTTTGGTCCTGCTGCGCGATGCCAGATATCTGCTGATCAGTTGAGCGATTCCCGGCGGGCAGATCCAGCGTGGGGCAAATGGGCGTCAATGAGCAACTTCACTGATGCACCGGCTGCAGTCGCCGAGACTGCGCAAGTCTGGCCGCCCATGCAAGCACAGCCAACAGGTCGTCTCGCTCAAGGTCCTGATAGTCGTTAAGGATTTCTTCAATTGTCATTCCTGAGCTTAAAAGCTGCAGCAGATTTTCAACTGGATACCTGAGCCCCCTGACACAGGGCTTGCCATGACAAATCGTCGGATCAATTGTGATTCGAGAAATCAGATCGCTCATGATTGACCCGCCATTATCAAACACCGCCCAACGAAACTCGTGGAAGGGTACGAGCGAACGCGGCGAAAATCAAACTATGGCGGAGTAAACGCTGTGAATTTGAGCACTCAGACCCGGCCCCTGTCGCCCCACCCCTCATCCTCCGGTCCCTGCCTGAATCACTGACCGTGGTACGCGTTCGTTTGCCCCCAGCGGAAGATGTATGACGGATCTCAAACTGGCACGGGTCTCCCGGTGGTTCGATGGCGTTGAGCCTTGCGATCAGCTGCTGATCGAAGTCGCCGCGTTTGGTCAAAGGCCGGCCGCCGATGCGGTCGAAGATCTCACGGCGAAAAGCCAGACTCGCATGGAATCGTCCGGTGGCGTCCTCCTGCTCCAGACGTCCGGTGTAACTGCTGAGCACGAATGATGGCTTTGACCAGAGTTGGCCTGACTGCATTCGCACTCGTACTCAGGCTGCCAGAGCCGACTGGGTACGAGTATGCTGCGGAACTGGGATCCGCCGAATCTTCGCCATAGGATCCTGATGCTCCGGAAGCCACATGATCGGCGTCCATCCGCATGCGAATGGCGGGGTTAATGGGAGAAAAGGGGATCGGTTTACGTCGGACCTTTACGGCTCCTGCGGCACAAGCCCATCCAGCAACTTAATCAAGGCCGGAACATGTTCAATTGCCACACGCCAGAGCCGATCATGTCGGATTTCGCCGTAATCGTGCGCCAGAATGTGCCGCCGTGCCTGAACCGGCCTCCAGGGAATCTCCGGGTGGGCGACCTGAAATTCCCTCGACACGCGTCGCGCTGCCTCACCGATGATCTCAACCTGCCGCTCGACTGCACTCCGCAACAACAGACCGCCGAGGTAGTCTTCGAGAGTACGTCCCTGGACAAAGGAAACGACCGCCCTGGGGGCCGTCAACATATCCCACAAATACGCGCGATCATCTCGTTCAGGTGACATACATCACTCGTCGAGTTTCCAG
>JBJTPZ010000061.1:0-2442 GCA_046075365.1 Planctomycetaceae bacterium | reverse complement strand
CCGTAATACGGCGAACTGTCCGTGTCCTCCTGCAGCATGTCTGCACTGACAGTGAACTGCACCAGATCGTCCTGACCGCTGTATGGATCGTTCGTCGAAATGTACAGATAGCCGGCCCGATTGCCAAAAGGAGTCGGTGATGTGGCCGTGTTTTCATTCGGATAAAACGGCAGCGGATAACGGTTCGTGCGGTGCGAAAAATCGCCCTTGATCAGCGTCGTTAATGCCCGGGCCTTCTGGTCATGATTGGAAATGCCCCGCTGAGTACTGACGCTGCCCGATGCCATCGAAAATATCGACGCAAACAGACTCATCATCAGCAGCACCAGCGCCACCGACACCAGCATCTCCACCAGCGTAAAGCCGGTCCGCTGCTGCCACCCCGCACTGTTTCCAGGTTGGTGCCTCATCAGTTCTCCCCCGCCTGCAATGTCGCCGGCAGACTCAGTGATCCCATCGGATACACATCCACCACGCCCGGCAAAAACATGGCACCGGAATACACCGGAGGGACTCCAGACGAAGCCAGGACGCCAGCATTCGTAACCGCCTGAGATTCCAAAGTAAGCCTGTACTTGTAGGCGGCCCAGAAACCCGCTTCACTGGTCGGAATCAGACCAGCCGTCGGCCTGGTTTCATGGTTCGTAATCCGATACCAGCGAGCATTCAGGGCGTCAAATACGTAAGCACCACGCTTCAAAACCGGCTCCGTTGTGTCCGCCGCGTCGTTCACACCCACCAGCCCCAGACCGGCCTGAAAACTGGCCGGAAAAATCCGCTCGTCCAAAGGCTTGATCCCCGTGTGATAGCGAATCACCACGTCCACCCCGCGCGCCTGACCGTCACTGCCACGACGCACCGTCAGCAGCCACGAAAAGTCAGCATCCCGAACCGTCCGCAAAATCACTCGCCCCACCTTGCCCAGAAACTCCGCCGGCAAACTGCGAATGTCACTGAAACCGTTCCCGTTGTAATCCACCGGATTGTTCCCCTGGTCGTCATACTCAGACCAGTAACACTTCAAAGTGGCAGCGTCCGTCTTCGTCAGCGGAAACGTCTGACTAAAACGACCGTCTTCCGAAAACAATGTAATCTCAGCAATCTCCGGGTCCGGGATCAGACCGCCGGGCCGAGTCGATGCAGAAGTCGGTACCGCCACCAGGTCGTCCGGCAGCACCGAATCCACCAGCCTGACACCCACCGGATAACTCACGTTGTTCACACTGGTAAACAACACCTCAGCCGCACTGCTGTCCAGCTGAATCGTTCGCCCGTCACCCAGCCGCGACAGCTTCGCCGCCAGAAACTGCAGCGATGCCAGCTGATCAGCACTGAGCCCCGATGAGGCAATGTTGCCTTCCAGATTGCCCATAAACTTCGACAGCACTCCGCCGTCATACCGCCGCAAAATGACTCGATCACCGGCAGCATTCAGGAAACCCGGAGCAGTGCCGTCGTTGCCAAACGCCCGAGCAATCAAATCGTCGTTGGCGTCTACTGTTCCGTCACCAGTGCTGTCCATACTGAACAAACCGTGATAGCCAACCGGGTCCACCAGATAGTTCCTGGAACCAGCTGACAGAAAGTGCTCAGCCAGTGCCTTCTGCTTCTGCACCATCGTCAGCGACAGGTCATAGTTGCCGTCCGGGTCGAAGACCAGTCGCGGGTTCTGGCGAACCTGAGTCTCTGCGTTGTACTTCAGAATCGCAGCGTTCGTCAGCTGCGTCGACTGAGCACTGCGGAGCACCGAAATGGGAAACAACACCATCACCGACGAAATGCCAATGCTCATGATCATCAGAGACATCAGCACTTCAGTCAGAGTCACGCCCGCAGGCAAAGCTGAGCCGACTGAAAACAGCCCGCGCGGCCGCAATGTTCTGTCTGTTGTCTGTGTGAGACGCTTCACTTCGCAGTCTCCCCCGTTTCCGCAAAGAAGTACGGATCGTCCGCAAATCCGTTCGGCGGATTACTGCCCGATGAATCGCCGTCAGCGGCGTTCACCAGATGAATTGAAACACTGCCGGTCTGACCGGAAATTGTCACCACACGACGATCCCGCACGTTGTACGGCTCACCGGCTGCCCCCAGGGCAGCAGCCCAGGTCACACCGCCCGGATCAATCGAATCCGCCGGGATGAACTTCAAACCACCGCTGGCACTCTGCAGACTGGCATTAAACAGATCCGCAGCCTTCGCCAAATCAGAATCCAGCGACTTCAGAAACTCTTCCTTCAACAGCACCGAATCCTCTCGATCACAGACATACAGATGCAGCACACCACCCGATGCTGCATCACCCATCAGACTGCCACGAGGCGAATACACGAGATCAATGTACTGCGAATACAGCGCGTTGCCCGTTCCGCCCCCGGTCAGCGTCGACGACGGACGCCAGGCATCCGGAATCCGCGAACCATCCAGATCAATCACAGTCCCCTC
>JBJTPZ010000060.1:0-20967 GCA_046075365.1 Planctomycetaceae bacterium | reverse complement strand
TCTGCCTTTGAGTCGGCGACGGCTGCACTGAGTAATGCGGGCGGTCAGTGTGGGGTGTTACGGTTTACAGAGGAGCTCAGATATGAGCCTTTCCGGATGTCTCCTGAGACTGCCTGTGTTGTGTCTGCTGGTGCGGCAGTGCGGGCAGTGGGGCTGAAACCGGCGACGCAGATCTGTGACGGCGGACTGGATGCAAACTGGATGGCTGTACACGGCTTTCCTGCTGTTACGCTGGGATGTGGACAGCACAACATTCATACTGTGCGTGAGCGACTCAGCATTCCGGAGTATCTGCAGGGCTGCCGAGTGGCGACTCTGCTGGCATCTGCGACGGAGTCCTGATTTTGGCTGGTGATTCAGGCACTGGGTTTCATGCGGGAGTAGAGCGACAGGATTTCGTACAGGTCCGCTGAGACTCGCACGTCATCATCTGCGAAGTCGGCGACCCAGGTGCGATCCCAGATGATGGCGTCAGAGAGGATGCGAGTGAGTTCACCGAGCTTGATGGTAGCTTCGGGCTCGTGGAGCACCGCGGCGTCCGTTTCATCCGAGCCTGTGAAAAGTCTGAGTCTGGGACGCATCCGTGTTTCCCTGTTTTCCTGGTTGCCGTTACCCGTTCAGTCAGCAGAGGCTGTCTGATTCCCCCCGGGGTTGCGGCTGATTTCTGCCAGTGTTATCGGGCGGTGCGGCGCGGGGGCTTCATCAAAATTTCCGATTGGGTAAGCAGTGCGGATTTCGCCGGGAAAAGGGCTGAATCTGTCTGAAACGATTCAAGTTTCGCCATTTTTCGGGAGTGGATAGTGCAGCAAAAAGTGCCTGGAGTGGGTTTGCGAGGCTGGAATCGGCGTTTTGGGGTCTGGGGGGAGTTTGTTGGTGGCCTTGCGGTGTCGGAAGTTTGCAAAGACTCTGATGGCAGTGTGAAACGTTGGGTTGGAGGTCTCTGGAGTGTTCCGTTTCCTGGAAATCCCGCTAGAATTGGGGCATGAAGGTCTTCACAGGAATAGCGGTTTCGCCGGGGATTGAGGCGGGGCCGGTGCTGGTATTGGGATCGGAGAACTTCCGAATTCCTCGTGTATATCTCACGCGCGATGCCGTGGACACTGAGCTGAACAGGTTTCACCAGGCATTGGAGCATGTGTGTGCGGACATCCGCGAGAACGAGCAGCTTGTTTCTTCCCAACTGGGTGAGCAGTACGGAGCGATCTTTTCTGCTCATTTGCAGATGGCGGGTGATCCGCGTCTGATCCGTGAGGTTGAGGGATTGATTCGGGATCAGTGCCGATCACCGGAATTTGCTGTCAGCCGAGTGTTGCGGGGGTATGCGAGTCAGCTGCAGAAGATGGGGAATCAGTACCTTTCGGAGCGTGCGCTGGACATTTTTGATCTGGAGAAGCGGCTGCTTGGCAAGCTGTTGGGTGCCAGTCGCGAAGAGCTGCGGAATCTGTCGGCTCCTGTGATTCTCCTGGCTCACGACCTGACTCCGGGTGAGACGGCGTCGCTGGATACTCGTTTTGTGCTGGGTTTTGCGACGGAGGTGGGAGGTCGCACGAGTCACACGGCCATTTTGGCGGGGGCGCTGGAAATTCCCGCGGTGGTAGGTTTGGGTCGCTGTCTGGCTCAGGTTTCTGGTGGTGAGACAGCGATACTGGACGGGGATCGTGGTCAGGTTGTTGTGGAACCGGACTCAGAGTCTCTGAGTCGAGTTGAGCGTTCGCGTGCGCGGCGGCATTTGGTTCGGGAGCGTCTGGGGCGGACCAACAATCTTCCGGCGGAGACTCAGGATGGCCAGCGAGTGCAGTTGAGCGGAAACATTGAGTTTCCCGAGGAGGTTGGTTCCTGCATGCAGCGCGGGGCTGACGGGATTGGGCTGTATCGAACGGAATTTTTGTTTTTAAGTGGCAATCGTGAGCCATCGGAGCAGGATCATTATGAGGCTTACTGTCGGGTGCTGGACGCCTGTGGTGAGCGACCGGTGGTGATTCGGACACTGGACCTTGGTGCCGACAAGGTTCCGCAGTTGCTGCAGAGCCAGTTTGAGGAGTCATCGAACCCCATGCTGGGTTTGCGGAGTATCCGTCTGAGTCTTCAGAGTACTCCGATGTTCAAGCGGCAGTTGCGAGCGATTTTGCGGTCTTCTGTGCGAGGCAACGTGCGGATTATGTTTCCGCTTGTGTCATCATTGCTGGAGTTTCGTCAGGCGAAGATGATTCTGATGGATGTGATGGAGGATCTTGAGGAAGAGGGTGTACCGTTTCAGCGTAACCTGCCGGTGGGGATGATGGTTGAGGTACCATCGGCGGTGATTCTTGCTGAGGAATTTGCGAAGGAAGTGGACTTCTTTTCGATTGGTACAAACGACCTGATTCAATACACTTTGGCCTGTGACCGTTCAGATCCGACGGTGGCTGGCCTGTATCGGGCTGGTGATCCATCGATTCTGAGGCTCATACGGATGGTGCTAAAGGCAGCGGACCGGCATGGTAAACCGGTAACAGTCTGTGGTCAGATGAGTTCTGAACCGCGATTTGTGCCGTTGTTGCTGGGCATGGGGCTTCGCAGTCTCAGTGTGACTCCGCAGTCGATTCCTCTGCTGAAGGAAATCATCAGAAGTCTGCCGATTTCTGAGGCGGAGCGGATAGCTCAGCATGCCTGTCAGCTGGATCTGGCGCGGGATGTGGAACATTATCTGCAGGGAGAGTTGTCGAGGTTATGTCCTGATCTTGTCAACGGCAATGATTTCTGAAGACCGGCTTTACGGGTGGTTTTCGGGATTGCTGTTGTTTTGAAATACAGTGTCAAAGGGATTTTGGTGATTTTCGAGCATTTCAGTTTTGGCTGAGTGCTCAGTAATTGTCAGGTCTTTGTTGTCACGAATGCGGCGGCAGGTGACGTTCGCCTGTCGTGCTGAGAACATATCTGGTGTCACGTAAATGCGTGCCGCTGAATTGGCGGGGTGCACAGAATTAGGCTGTGTGATCCGCGCAGACTGAAAGAGTGTCATGAAGAAGGAAATGCTGATTAATGTGCTCCAGCCGGAGGAGAGCCGGATTGCCATCGTTGAGGATGGTGTGCTGGAGGAGTTGTATGTGGAGCGCAGCAGTGCTGAGAACTATGTTGGCAACATTTACAAGGGGCGAGTGGTCAACATTGAGCCCAGCATTCAGGCGGCTTTCGTGGACTTTGGCGTGGGTCGCAATGGCTTTCTGCATGTGAGTGACGTGGAGTTTCAGTATTACCGTCATTTGGTGAAGGAGGGCGGTGAGGACGATCGCGAGCAGCGTGAGTTGTCTCGAGGGGGTCCTCCGCCGAAACATCTGAACGAGAGAAATGCCCGCAACAAGCCGCCGATTCAGAAGATTTTTCAGCGTGGCAGTGAAGTGCTGGTCCAGGTCATCAAGGAGGGCATTGGCAACAAGGGCCCGACTCTGTCGACTTATATTTCGATTCCGGGTCGTTATTTGGTGCTGATGCCGGGTTTGCAGCGAGTGGGTGTCAGCCGCAAGATTGACGACGAGAAGACTCGGCGTCGTCTGCGGCAGACGATGAAGTCCATTCAGCCGCCTGAAGGTCTGGGTTTTATCATCCGCACTGCGGGGATTGACCGTGAGGAGTCTGATCTGAAGCGGGACCTCAGTTATTTGCTGCGGTTGTGGGAAACGATTGTGACTCGTCTGAAAAAGACGCCGTCTCCTGCGGGCATCTATGAAGAAAGTGACATGATCATTCGTACGATCCGGGATATCTACACGAATGAGATTGATACGGTTCTGATTGACGAGGACGGTGCCTTTGAGCGAGCTCGTGAGTTCATGAAGATTGTCATGCCTTCGCATGTCAATCGCATTCAGCGGTATGCTGGTTCGGAGCCGCTGTTCAACAAGTATGGAATTGAGAGTGAGATTGCGCGGATCCATGATCGGCACGTGCCGCTTCCGGGCGGGGGATCTTTGGTGATTGATCAGACGGAAGCGCTGGTGGCGATTGATGTGAACAGCGGAAGTTTCCGTGCAGACAATGATCCGGAGAAAAGTGCCTATCAGATGAATCTGAAAGCTGCTGATGCAATTGCACGACAGATTCGTTTGCGGGACCTGGGCGGCGTCATTGTTAATGACTTTATTGATATGCGTGACGAGCGTCATCGACGTGGTGTTGAGCGAGCACTGCGAGATGCGGTCGAACGCGACAGGGCTCGTACGAGGGTTCTTAGAATCAGCCCATTTGGTCTGATTGAAATGACTCGTCAAAGAATCCGACCTTCTTTGCGACGATCTGTGTATGAGAACTGTCCGTCCTGTAATGGCGTCGGGCAAGTGAAGACTGCGGAAAGCCTGTCAATTGAGGTGATGCGACTGGTGATGTCTGCAGCGGCTCACGAGCAGGTATCCAGGATCATGATTGAAGTGCATGATCGTGTCGGCAACTACCTCAACAACCGCAAGCGGAAGGATTTGATCCGGATTGAGGACGAGAATGAGGTGGAGATTGTGATTGTCACGAAGTCAGACGTGTCGTTTGAGCACATGACTTTTCGGCCTGAGGACTCTGCGGGTCGCGAGGTTACTCAGATCTGATGCAGTTTGCGTTTGGACGTTGATGATAAAGACCGCCAGGGTGTTCTCTGGCGGTTTTTTTTGGTGCTTCCGGTATTTGTGTGGGCAGGCCGCTTTCTCCAGCTCCACCGACGAAGGCAGAAAACCCCGGGCTTTGAACAAATTCACATCAACAAAAATCGTGGAACGCGATGGTCCGCCGAGGCGTTTTTCTCACTCGAATACTGAGTCTCATCTGCCTGCTCCTCAGCGCCTCGACCCGCAAGATTCCCGGATGGACCTTTTTTTGCGGGGCAGAGTTGTGATTCGCTTTAGTTCTTGTCTTTTGCGAGCACGTGTACGGCAGCTTTGCGAACGTTTTCATCTGGGTGTTGTTGCAGGCTGTGAGCATCATTGAGGCTCAGTATGTTTGCGGGTATCGAGTTGTTTTCGAGGGCTTTCAGCAGCAGCAGGCAGCGTTCCGGAGTGCGGGTAAGTGCAGTGATGGCCAGTTGTTGGTTTTCGGCGGTGAAGCCTGGCAGGTGGTTAACGAGTTTAGCGGCTGCTTCCGGTGCCGGGATATCTCCGAGTGCGCTGATGGCACCCATTTGGAGTTCCGGGTGGGTGTTGGGTTTCAGCTGCGGCAGGAGCGAGGAGAGTGCCTGTTCCGTTGGCAGCAGCGCGAGGATTCGCAGTGCGTCGTAGCGTGTGCCTGCGGGGATCTGCTCGTCCAGTGCCATTGTTTTTGCAAGTTGCAGAGTGCGGTTCCAGCGGTTGAGTGTTTCGGGGGTGTTGAACTGACTGGCGGCGAAGACCTCGTGTGGCCAGAGTCCGCTTTGTGTGACTCCATTGATCAGTCCGCCTCCGATAACGACGGCCTGCCAGTGTTGCAGTGGACTATCGGGAGCGGGCATAGCAAGAAGCAGGAGGGACTGGATTTGGCTTTTATTGCCGCTTTTTGCAGTGGCGACAGACAATCTCCAGATCCATGGGATTCGTCGGTATTCCTCGGCGGAACCTGCATCGTCTGGCAGCCCTGCGATCAGGAGTGGCAGGATTTGTTCTGCCCTGGGCAGGGCAGCAGCGATTGCTGCCTCGCGGTCGTCAGCGGGCAGGCTGTCATTCAGGAGCCAGCTGGCGAGTTCTTTGGGTGTTTCCGGGAGCGGGGTTTTGGTTGTGGTCATACCGCGAGCGAGCGGTACTCCATCGCCCGCAACAAGGTGAATCGCTCGCAGGTCGGCGAGTGCGTGATGGGGGTCTGATTCCGGGCGGATAACAAGTTCGCTGATTCCCATGGGGATCAGTACGGGTCCGATTCTCTGCAACTGGTAGCGATCCCAGCCTCCTGTGGACTGCACTTTTCCGCGGAGCGTATTTGCAGTGGTTTCGATGCGAAAAGGATTTTCGGCGGAATCGGGGTGACAGGCCCATTCTGCCCAGAGTGTGAATTCCTGTGCATTTGTGTTTTGCAGTTGCCAGCGGAGGTGGTCAGTGGGGCCGTGCCAGAAGCCGGCGTTCTGAAATGGCTGTTCGAAGACAATTTCTTCACCGTAGAATTCTGCTGTGGAAGCGAGGAGCACGGAATTTCCTGTCGGGTTGATCGATACGATCTGCGGCTGATTTCCGGGGAATGAGCGGGGTGGCGTTTTGAGTGTGCTGAGCCAGGCGTAGAGGTGTCCGAGATCTGCCGGGGTGAGATTCTGTTCGAGCCCTTCGGGCATGAGTGATTTTCCGGTGCTGCGAATGACTTCAACATCAGATCTGAGCAAGAGGCTGTTTTTTCCTTCAGAGGCGAGGAGTGAGAAGCTGTTGTCAGACTCATCGCGGATGAGTCCATTCAGGCTTCGTCCGTCGTTGAGGAGGACAGCATATCCCTGGTAGCGTGGGTCTACAGCGAGGTTTGGGTCCAGCACGGCCTGGAGGATGGCATCGACGGGGCGTGATCCCCACGTGCTGATATCGGGGCCCACATCGCTTCCGACATCGCGGATGCGGTGGCAGTTTGAGCAATGTTTGCGAAAGACGGCGGCTCCGGCGACTGAATCTCCTGGCGATGTCATTGCTGCGGCGAATTTTTGGATGAGTTTTGTGCGACTTTCTTCTGAGGGCATTTTGAGGAGAGCGGAAGCAGCCTGTCGGATTGATTCGGAGGTGTGATTGAGCAGGAGTTGCTTTTGCTGGATGTTCAGTTCACCGGGGTTGATTTGCTTTTCTTTGACGGCATTAAGAAGGCTAAGAATCCACTCGTTTCGCTGCAGGAAGCCGGCCAGCAGCGATGTGCGAATTTCGGGGGACATCGAATCCCATTTGCTGAGAAGCATTTGGGCGAGTTCTGGTCTGGAACTTGTCAGCAGTTCTTCTGCGGCAGTGCGCTGGAGGGGCAGGGGAGTTTGGGGGGTGAGCATCTGCAGAAGCATCTGTTCGGCACTGCTGTCAAATGCGGCAACGGTTCCCAGCAGGCGTGCTGCGACGATCTGGTCTTCCGTGCTGGTGTGTTCACGGAGGACTGACTGTTTGAGCTTGTGCAGCAGTTGTTGGATTGCTGTCAGGTTTTTGGGAGGCAGCTGCTGTTTTCGCTGCAGCCAGCCACGGATGGCTGAGGCCGCATTTAGCATCGTTGTGGGGGACGCATTGTGTGCGTCGACAAGCGTCTCGTTGAGCAGTTGAGTGGCCACATCATCGGATGTTGTGGTGACGGCTTGCTGCAGCAGCTGGCCTCGAGTGGATTTACCGTGTTCGTCAAGGGCTTGCAGCACCTCGAGAATATTGTCGGGGGTCAGTGAACTGCGAGCGGCTGTCAGCAGAAAGGCGTCACTGTTCGGATCGCTGAGCAGATCTGCGAGGACCGGGCCGGCCTGATTTGCCGGGAGCATCCCGGCTGTGCAGGCAAGTTGCATGCGTACTACGTCTGCATGATCTTTGCGTAAGGCGGTGACGGCTGACGCTGTGGCATTTCCGGACGGCAGCCACTGTTCACAGAGTCGCAGTGCGTGTCTTCTGACCTGAGCGTTTTCATCCTGCAGCAGTTTTATGGCCGTTGATTCATCGAGTTGCCGGAGGCAGGCGAGCGTGGATGCAGCCTGCAGGCGAACTTCCGGCAATTGTGACTGCAGCAGTTTCTGGAGTACGGGAACGGCCTTCACCTTCAGGTCTGCATTCCAGAGGATCAATTGTTGTACGAGGTCACGTACGGTGCCGTTGGGGGTATTCATGCTGACGGCGAGTTCAGCTCCCTGCATTTTGGAGAGGTTTTGAACGGGGCGCAAAGTCGCGTGCTGTGGTCGAATGCGGTAGATGCGTCCACGGTCGGCACCGGCTCGTGTGTCGAGTTCAGCGAGTGTTGCGGGCGGGATCCAGATGGGGTGTTCGATAACGAACCGGTACATGTCAACGATCCAGATCGCTCCATCGGGGCCGGTACGGGCCTGTACGGGGCGGAACCAGGGATCAGAGGAGGCGAGATACTCCTGCTGTCTTTCTGCGTCCGGGCGGTGGCTGCGGAATGTGGAGCCGGATTGGGTGAGGATTTGTCTGTAGACGAGGTTGTTGACAGGTTCACAAGTCAGGGTGCAGCCGAAATGGGCGTCCCCTTCGAGGCTGTCCCGGCAGATTCCCAGTCCGCAGGCAGCGGTTGCTTTGCCTGGTGGTCCTGAGAGTGCAAAGAGCGTTTGTGTGGAGACAGGATAGAGGCGACCTGGCTGGGGCTCAGCAAGCAGGCTGACAGCGGTTTGTTGCGCGGCCACCGCGGGATTGCGGCGGAGGTAGTGATCCTGAAGCGGATAGTGCAGGAGTGGTTCTGTATTATCACAGCCGAACCAGTCGCCGTAGTCGTTGCGGACGCGTCCCTGCTGTGTGGATCCGGAGGCTGGTTCAAGCTCACCGGTATCCGGGTTGCAGCGGAAGTCTCGCTGTCCCAGTTCTACAGTCTTTCCCGTGATCTGGCAGGTGATGGATCCGCCAAACAGTCCGCAGCTTCCGTAGACCCATCCATCAAGTCCGTATTCTAGGCTGTTGACTCGTGCCTGATAGTTGTGTGTGGCAAAGCCTGACCAGAGCTTTTTGACTTCATCTGCGCGACCATCGTGATCAAGGTCACGCGCCAGCAGAATATCGGGGGCGGCGCAGATCAAAAGTCCATCGCGCCAGATGGTAACTCCGGTGGGAAAAGGCAGTCCGTCCAGAAACACCTGTGATTGATCGAGCGTACCGTCACCATTTGTGTCGGTCAGGCGTCGGATGGTACCGGAGGATTCAGGGCCAGGTCCGCCCTGCGGGTAATCGCGCATTTCTGCGGTCCAGACACTTCCATCGGGGCCAAATGTGATGGCTACGGGACTTTGGACCAGCGGTTCTGAGGCCACCAGTTCAGCAGTCAGTCCAGGTGCTGTTCTAAGGCTTAGCAGTGCCTGTGCTGGTTCGAGTGGCATGGTGCCATTGGTGCGTGATGCGTTGTGACTTTTGGAGTTTGGTGAAAAGGACGGTCCGGCGACCAATTTTCCGGTGGCGGTAACGATGGCTTCTTCAAGTCCTGGGGCCCACGGTCCGGGAATATCGTAGTAGACCATGGCACCACCACCTTCATATCCGCCTTCCTGCAGAACGCGTTCGGATGGCACATAGCCGGGGCAGGCATTGCTGTATGCAGCAATCCAGAGGCTGGTGTTTGGCAGTTCTCGGCTCAATCTCAGTGAGTAGTCGGCCACGACTTCCCCTGGCAGGAAGATCATTGAGAATTGTTCGTTAAATTTCATTGTTTGAATGGGAACAGCGATTTCGGATGTGAGTTTTTGTCCGGCATTCAGCCTTTGCAGTTGTACTTTGGCGTGATACCCGATGGCATTACTGGCGGCGGCTCGTTTTTCCCACTCGCTTTGGTCCGGCAGCGGTGCCAGCGGCAGGGTGACGCGCTGAAGTGCTGGTGTGCAGTTTGCGGGCAGTGGCTGCAGTCCTTTTTGAATCGTGGCTTGCACAGCCATGGCAAGTTCCAGGCCGAGGCTGTCAGCCGCGTCAGTTCGATTGCCCTGAACACCGCCGCGGGGGTTGGCGTCTGCTCCGCAGCCGATTGCAATCAGTGGCTGGCAGTCGGGGTACATACGCTGCAGGTGTTCGGCAGCATATCCGGCCCAGTCGCCACTGACGAAGTTATCGCTGAGTGTGACGCAGTGGCAGGCGTATGAGACGAGGACAGCGCGGAGTGTTCCTTCTGGTGAGTGTACAGCAAGAACTGGGAGCCGATGATCGACGGGGCCTCGGGGCGTGCGTCGATTTTCGGCGAAGCTGACAGACCCTGCTCCCCAGGACAACTTTGCCGGCTGTTGATTTCGGAACGCGCTGACGGCGACTTCTGCCAGGCGGTCCTCAAGAAAGTGTGTGTAGGAAACGATGCGGTTCCACTGGTCGACCGGCACCGGTTCTCCGAACAAGGTGTTGGCACAGCCGACAATCATCGGACCGCTGTGTGTGTGAGTGGCACAGAAGGCCAGGCTTTCTCTTTTTATGCCGATTTGACTGTGAATTTTCTGCCAGACTCGTTCCGCAAATTCATCCGGGATACCGAGCGTATCGACGGTGATGACGATGGCTGTGTTTTCAGGTGCATTTCCAAACGCGAGTGCTCGAGCAAAAAGGCGTTGCCGGATGTCTGCAGTTTCCAGGCGTCGGCCTCCGAACCCATTCAGGCGAATGGGTTCTGTTGGCGTGATGTCAACGGTGGCAGTCCCGGCGACACCCATGGTTTGGGCTTCTGCAGCGTTGCAGTATGGCAGCAGTATTGCCAGCAGAGTCAGGGCGGGGCAGAGTGTATTCATGAGTTGCTCCGGCGATGTGCGGATTGGTTGTCGAGGCTGTGGAGACGGTCGTTTTCTCTTAAAAGTGTCGGAGTTTCAACTGCGCAGGAGCGGAGGCTGGTCATGTGGGCAGATTTACCGCTGGTAGTGGTTCTTCATCGGGACTTAAGGCAGCATTTGTACAATGGCAAAGGTTGGAAAGCCGCTGATTCTGAGTTCATTTGGGAGTGGAAAGCGATGAGAGTACCGGGTTGCTGTTGGCTGAGGCTAATTTTTTTGTTGCTGTTTCCTGGGGGGGTGGGTGTTGGGCGACCAATTCTTGAAGCTCAGGAGTGGGCTCGATTTCGGGGTGTAAATGGAAGTGGGCTGAGTACGGCTGAAAGTTTGCCGATTCGCTGGAGTGAGTCAGAGAATCTGGCATGGAAGCTGGATTTGGCGGGTGAGGGGTCGTCGAGTCCGGTGCTTTGGGAGGACCGCATTTTCCTGACATGCAGCAGGATGCCTGCTGATCGGGGCGCAGTTCCGCAGCGCAGTTTGTTATGCGTGGACGCAGTCAGTGGCAGGCTGCAGTGGTCTGTTGAGGCCCCTGAGCCGGTTCGTGAGGATCCTCCGCAGGGCTATTTGACGGAGCATGGCTATGCCAGTAATTCGGTGGCAACAGATGGGCGGGCGGTGTATGCATTCTTCGGCAAGTCGGGAGTTGTAGCCTGTGGCTTCGACGGGCGAGTGCTGTGGCAGGTGAACGTGGGTTCCGAATCATCAAATCGCCAGTGGGGGTCTGCCGCCAGTGTAACGCTGTTTGAAGAGCTGGTGATCATCAATGCTGCCGAAGAGGGGCGGGCGGTATTGGCGCTGCATCGTGACGACGGTCGAGTGATTTGGAAGGCTGAGGCTGCAGCCCTGGAGCTTGCCTATGGAACTCCCGGTCAACTGAAGTATGACGATGGTCGAACGGAGCTGATTTTGGCAGTTCCTGGAGAGGTTTGGGGTTTGAATGCCCGCACGGGTAAACTTGCGTGGTTTGCTGAAACTCAACTGACAGGCAATGTGTGTCCCAGTCCGCTGATTGTGGGTTCAGAGATTTTTGTATTTGGCGGGTTTCGGTCTTCGGGCAGTTATTGCCTGCGATCAGGAGGTAAAGGTGACGTTTCGCAGTCTTGTGTGAAGTGGCAGACTCGATCAAGTTCGTATGTGGCAACACCGGTGCATTTTCGGGGCAGGTTGTACTGGGCGGACGATCAGGGAATTGCCTGGTGTCTGAATGCTGACACAGGGGAAACCGTATACCGAGAGCGGATACCGGGTCTTCGAACTGGTGGTCGTCCGATTTACGCATCGCCGATTGTGGCGGGTGGAAGAATTTACATTCCGACGCGACGTGACGGGACTCTGGTAATTCCTGCTGAGGACAGTTTTTCGGTGCTGGCGATGAATCGTATTGCGGGTGACGATACTGATTTCAACGCGACGCCGGCAGTGCATGGGAATCGGCTGATTCTGCGATCAAATCGTGCATTGTATGCGGTGGGTGGTGGTAGTCCGTAGTGGACTGCCAGTGGTAGTTGAACAGCTTCAGTTCTCTGCGAAACATGTGCTCAATTGTCAGTCTGTCATTGGGATTAAGCAGTTCGGAATAGTGTTGTTTGGTTGGGCGGAGACCTCCTTTGGCGTGTGGCAGGATGATTGGTTCCGGGAGTCGGAGCAGCGATCGGACGGATTCGAGTTCAGCGTTGATATTTTCATATTTCAGGACACGATCCACCAGCAATTCTCCTGAGTCTGAGAGGTAGAGTTGAATACCGCGGCTGGTGAGCAACTGGATCTGTGGTGACTGCAGGAACTGGCTGATGGGTGGTCGTGGTCCTTTGCGGCAGCACCAGTAGTAGAGCGAGACAGCCCGATCGAAGGGATTGCGTTCCACGCAAAACCGGAAGTAGGTCTGCCAAATGTTTTGTCCGACCAGTGCGCGGACTTCGGTGGCGGGCATATGGTTGTAGAACGCTGGTTTGGTGAATGGTCTGCGAAGTTTGGCGAGCCAGCGGTATTTTGTTTGTGGTGGCAGGCGGTAATTTTGCGGGCCGACTCCACCGAGTTCTTTACGGAGCGACTCATCTTCGGGAGAAACAGGTGTGACGATATCGTCGGGGCCGAGGAATTTTGAGAGCGCCAGTTCGATGCTGGTGCCTGCTGTTTTGGCAGTTTTCAGAAAAATGAATTGGTATCGGTGTGAAACGATCACGGTTGGTGTCTCTGTGGGCGTCAGCCAGCTGATCTCATTGCTGAGTGTTGCTGGTATCCCATATTTGTAAGGATGTCGGGCAGATCTGGCAGTTCATGGTAGATTTGCGTGATTCGCTGAGCGTGTTCGGGGGCATTCCATGAGCTGATGCGGCTGGTTTCAGTTTGTCGCAGTCCATTGAGTGCTCGGAGATCGAAGTTTCGGGGCACTCGTGCCTTGAAATCGAGGAAGCTGCAGTCAGTTTCGAGCCCGGCGAAGTGATTGATTTGATTTTGGACGGTCGCGGGACTGGAGGTAAGCATTTCATAGCTGATTGACAGAACATCACTTCGGTATCCGGACCATTCCCAGTGCTGGTGAAAGAATCGCCAATCGGAGCAGTTGAGGTAGTATTGCCGGGGAGAGGAGAAGTGTTTGGAGGTAAGTACAGCCCGAGGATCGCGGTGCATGAGAATGAAGAGAGCCTGAGAGCCATTTTTGCGGTGCCAGTCGGCTATTTCGGGAATCAGAAAGATGTCTTTGGGGCGTTTGGTGAGCACGATGGCGTGGGAGCGACGTCCGGCCGAGGCGATTTCAAGTGCTCGTCGTTCTTTGCCGAAGCAGCCGAGGTTCCTTGTGCAGGATTCGAGCAGTAACTGGAGGAGTGTAGTGCCGCTTCTGGGGAAGCCGCAGATGACGATTTGTCGTTCCAGAGGAGTGCCTGGTAGCCAGCCTTGATCGGTGCTCTTTGCAATCCATCGGCGCGCGGGCTGCAGAAGTGTTTTGGGGAACTGGAAGGTAGGATTTCTCCGAGCCATTGTTTCGGGTGGGAAGTCTGGTCGGGGGCATGTTGTCGGAGCGGGTGGCACAGAGTGATTCACGCCGGTGCTCCTGACAATACCTGGGCCTGTTCTGGGTACGGCGTGATTTCGGGAAAGGGTTGCGGCAGGAGGCGCTGTTCCACGAATGCGGCACAGCGATCGCTTTCCATAATGAAAGGCGTTTGTTGCTCAGTGGACATTTCCAGAGCATCGACGTCGTCGGTGAAGTGCCCGCCACGAACAAGTCGACACAATTCCTGAGAGAGACGTCCGCTCTTTCTGAGTGGCAGTCTGATAAGTGTTACAGCGGCGCCGGAGCTGAGTGATTCGCTGATCATGGACATGCTGTCACAAGTCACAGCGATGTGCCCTGCACAGTTCATGAGTGCCAGCAAGTCTGCGGCTGGCAGGACTTTGGGTGAGATACTTTCAGCGAGCGTGTGCTTTTGCATTTGCAGAAGGAAGTCGTCGGGAGTTCTGCGGGATGCGGCGATTGTCCAGGAGATCCCGGGTACATCAAGCAATCGATGGACATGATCTGCAACTGTCCGGCTGTTCCAGAGGAAATGTCTGGAGTGGCCTCCGATCAGTATCAGTCCTGTCTTTGGGCAGAGTTTGCTTGCCGGTCGAACGCGATTCAGAACTCCGGTTGTTTGCAGCACACCTGCATGGGGTAACCAGATCTGATCGTGGCGAGGAATCAGGCATGCATCGAAGAGGTGGCAGGGCAGTGACGGTTTCATCAGGACGACAATTTTTCCGCCGAACTGGTGGCGGGCTATCAGCATGGGCAGGTGTGTGCGATGGCCGGCTCCGATGCAGAGATGTGGTGTCGGCAGTGAGCGACAGTGTTTGAGAAGTCTGGAAATGATTTGCCATGGCATACTGGCGGCAAATGTGATTGGGACATCGAAGAAACGGCAGTTTCTTCGACGTTTCAGCGATTCAGAGAGAGCGAGTACCTGGTTTTCGTGACCGGTACGTCCATCCAGAAACCGCCAGACGACAGCAGCATCGGAGGCCAGCATGGGGCGGTTCCGCATTTGGCAGGTTGTTGTGGATGGGTGTGCAGGGTCAGGCTGCGCGGGACTGGGGCAGTTCAGGTTGCAGCATGTGCAGCGTGGCAGGTGCATTTCGCTGCAGTTCGCTGAGTGTACCTGCGGCTCTGATCTGCCCCTGTTCCAGTACGACGATTCGGTTTACGAGGTCCAGAAACGCACTGCTGAGAGAATGGGTAATGATGAAGACGGTGCGTCCTACGGCGAAATCTTTGAGAACAGTGTGGATGATATCTTCACTTTGGGAGTCAACGGCGGAGGTGGCTTCGTCGAGAATCAGAATACTGGGATTTCTGACGATGGCTCGAGCGAGGGCGATGCGTTGTCTTTGGCCACCGGAGAGTTTTCCGCCTTTTTCGCCGACGAATGTCTGATAACCGTCGGGCAACAGTTGGATGAATCCGGCCGCCTGAGCCTTTTCGGCTGCCTGATGGATCATCTCGGAGGTGGCAGCGGGATTTCCATAGCGAATGTTTTCGTAGATGGTGTCGTTGAACAGGAATGTTTCCTGAGTTACGAGGCCGATTTGACTTCTGAGGTCAGCGGTTCGGAATTCGCGGATATTGACACCATCGATCAGGATCTGACCTTCGTCCGGATCCATAAAGCGGGGCAGCAGGCTGAGCAGAGTGGACTTCCCGGATCCATTTCCTCCGACGACAGCGATTACCTCACCGAATCGAATATCGAGGCTGATGTTTTTGAGTGCGAGTGGTCGAGCGGTGCCCTCGGAATCCTGGGTGTTGTAGCGGAAATTGACATTACGGAAGGAGATGAGTGAGTTGTGTGGGATGAGCATTCGCGGTGCTGCGGGTTCTGGTACAGCGCTGCGCTGGTCGATGAGTCCGAAGACGCGTTCGCAACCGGCCATGCCGCGTTTGATCTGTTCGAAGACACTGGACAATTTTCTGACGGGATCGAGGGTGCCGGCGAGCAGTGCGTAGAGTGTTGCCAGTTCAGCGATGCTCATCGGTTCAGCCGCCAGCTGGATGCCGAGGATTGTGTCGGTCTGTCGGAGGACGAGATAGGCTCCGGGAGCGAGTGCGGCAAAGACTCCGAGGACTCCCATGGTTTCTGAGATCGGTCGGGACAGCGCGCCCAGCATGACGATTTTCATGGAGCCGGCGTAGTATTCGCGGTTCGCTTTGAGGAACTGTCTGCGGTGCTTGCGGAATCCGGAAAAGGCGATGACGATTCTGGCAGAGCCGAAGGTTTCGGCGATGCATTCGTAGATTTTGGCCATGCTTTCCATGGTACGATGGGAAGCGCGGCGAAGGCGTTTGCCGAAGAAATTGAAGACCAGTCCGAGCAGGGGGACCATGGTTACGGACAGGAGTGCCAGTCTCCAGTTGACAAAAAATGCGAGGATTGTGCAGGCGCCGGCTTTCAGGGGTTCGCGGACCAGAGTCACTCCGAAGACACGGATTGCCTGAGTCATTTGTTCGATGTCGTTGGTCATGCGGGACATCAGGGATGAGGTTCCGATGCGTCCCAGTGACTGCACATCAAGTTTCAGGGCTGAACGGAAGCAGTCTTGCCGAATGGCATTGACGGTCAGTTGAACGATACTGCCAACGAGCAATTCCTGAAAGTAGATGAAAACGCCTTTGATTATTGTGGCGACCAGCAGCACTCCAAGGATGAGTGCCATCGTGTCAAATCGATCTTGAGGAACCCAGGGAAGGATGGTGTTGCGGATTCGGGTCAGCAGCAAGACATGTCGAGATTCTTCGCCCATCAGGTACTGCAGCCGAGCACGTCTTTTTACTTCGTTTTGAGGTACCTGCTGGAGTGAGGCTGAGAGTTCCGAGATTGCAGTCTGGCGAGTTGCGATTTCTGAGTCGACAAATTCATGCAGGCTGTCGTTTTGAAACAGCACTTTGACGACGGGGAAAGCGATCGAGAGATTTAGTGCCCAGAAGGCGGAAACAATCAGGGCGCAGATGACGGAAAGCACGACAAGCTTTCGGTATCTGAGCACATACATAGAGATTCGGAGAAAATTCTGCATCGATCCGTCCGTGGTCGAAGTAGTCCTGCGCAAGCTGGTTTTCTATGCTGTTTTGGCGTTCGAGGTCAAGGTCAAAGTGGTGGCATCAGAGTTCAGGAATCAGGGCCTTCCGGGCTGTTTTTTCTGGTATTTGGGGCAGCAGTATTTCGGTGAAGTGCGATCCATGCGAGGCCGGCACCGGCAGTGGCACCCAGCGCATGTCCATCCCATGACACGTGTGATCCGGCAGTGGGGAACAACCCCCAGAACAGCGGGCCAAACAGTACAGGTACCAGTACGGCAGCGGCGATTGCCAGCGGTCGGCGTTCATGAAAAGCGGCGGTGATGAGCCATGCGGCGAGGGCGTAAATGAGCGTACTTGCACCCATGTGCTGGCCGTTGCGACCGAGTAACCAGACAAGGGATCCGCTGATGAGCCAAAGACCGGCGAGGATGCGTGGCCAGTATTTTTGAGTGGTCTGAAGCATCAGGAGGAGTGCGGTGAGGGGAATCGTATTTCCAAGGATGTGATTGAGATCCTGATGCAGCAGTGGCATGGTGGCCACACCGACAAGACCGACGGCGGTTCGTGGCTGGAGCGTCAGGGGAGTGAAGTCGATCACTTTTCCGACCATCCATGCCACCCAGAGCAGCCCGGTGAAGGCCAACACTTGCCAGAGGTCACTCCAGAGCTTGCGGATCATGGACAATTCCTACAGGGTTTCCAGAAGTTTCAGCAGCAGTTGGATCTGGGAGTCTGTAAGCGGGGGGGCAGACTGATCGTGATGTCCGGACCGGAGTACATCTTCCAGTGTGGCAGCTCGACCATCATGAAACCAGGGAGCTCGCTGACTGACGCCGGCGAGGCTGGGGGGGTTAAAGAGGGCTTCGCCCTGTTCGTCATGAATGCCGACGTCGAAGACATCGGTACTGGTAAGTGAGTCACCGGCATGGCAGTGACTGCATGAGTTTTCAAAGATTTGTCTGGCCTGCAGCAGTGTTTTGGGGGCGGGCAGCATGCCGCGGGCGGCGGAAATTCCTGGTGGCGGCTGGAGTGTTCGAAGGTAAGCTGCGAGGGGCTGAATGGGAAGCTGATCTGTGGTGATCTGTGACTGCATGGAGATAACTAGGGAGGTGTGCAACTGATCTTCGAGGTGTTTTTTGCTGCCGTTCCATGCCCATGGTCCGGCGTTGGCGGATCCAAGGAGTGAGATGACTTTTTTGGGGGCACCGCGGTCCTCGTCTCCGAATGTGTCGGCGAGCATACCGTTGGTGTGGCCATCGGTATGGCAGGAGTGGCAGCTGTACCAGCCGTCGAGTGATACGCGGGCATCAAAGAAAGCCTGCTCGCCGATTTCTGCGGGCGTAAGTGCTCGGACGGGAGCCAGTGAAACCGAGGCTTGAATGGCTACGGAATCTTTTTCGAGTGAAACAACGGTGAGTGTGTCATCGAAACGGTTTGCGATGAAAGCAAGTTTCTGGTCCGAGGACAGGCAGAGTGATTCCGGTCGTTTACCGGCGTGGATGCGTTCGAATGGCAGATGACTGGCAGTGCGAAAGGCAATCTGACTGGTTCCGGAGAGCACAAGCATGGTGATGTCCTGCTGTGTCACCACGATTGCGCCGGGGTCACCGGACCCGATTGAGGGTGTTCCGAGGGGATACCTGGACGGTCCGGTGCCGGTGGTTTGTGCATAGGCTGGTGTTGCTGCGTCTGCGTCGGATTTTACCGAATATGCACCTCCCTGCTGAAATTCGCTGCGTTCTTCGACACCCTTGATGAATGACGCCTGTGGTGAAGCTGAGAACAAATCCTGCAATGGCAGGGAGTGCAATCCGTTCTGCATCAGGACGCCCCAGAACACTCGTTCGTAGGTAGTAAAGGTGCTG
Source organism: Planctomycetaceae bacterium (assembly GCA_046075365.1). GTDB lineage: Bacteria > Planctomycetota > Planctomycetia > Planctomycetales > Planctomycetaceae > SXXK01. The sequence continues at coordinate 2,672 of JBJTPZ010000060.1, read as the reverse complement.
GAGTCGAGTGTCTGGCAGGACACCAAAAGTGTGTTTGTGCGTGGATTCACAGCGAGGCCGCGAATGTTGTGGCCGTGAACGGAGAATTGCTTAAGCAGTCGACCGCTGGTGGCATCAATAGCGGCCAGATTGCCACCGAAGCTGTCGGCCACGATGAGTGTGCAACAGTCGATGAACAGAATGCGGCGCGGACAAAAGGGCAGTTGTACCTCGGCCTGCAAGTGGGGCTGTCCGGCGGCATCGAGTGCAAAGAGTGTAACTGTTCGGGGCCAGAGAGAGGATACGGCGAGGAGTCCGCCGTCACTGCTGGCAGCGAGGTCCACGGGTGATGCGGCTAGTTTGTGCTGGCTGGTAAGGTGGAGGGCCGGGGCCGTCAGATCGGGAGAGAGGATGAGCAGTTTTCCTGCAGCATCATCGAGAGCGGCAAGAAACCTGCCGGTGGATTCGACAGCACTGAGAGAGTCCGCCACTTTCCATTCACCGATGACATGCTGTCGGGTCTGATCTACGGCGGTTACTGAGCCGCTGCGGGAGTTGGCAGTAAAAACAGCGCTGGCGTGGGTGGCCAGGTCAACCGGCATGCGCAGTCCGGGAGCGGAGGCATCTGTGGCCGGGAGGGCAGTTGTGTGGCCTGCCGGCAAATTTCCTGATGCTGCGAGCAGGAGTGTGAGTGTGAGAAGCAGGTATTTAGCGGATTGTGCCAGGTTGGTGCGGGGCTGAGTGCAGTTTGATCGGCGGGTTTTCATGAGTGTGTTCATGGGGGGGGGGGCAGCAACCTGGGGGGCATGAGAAACCGGTTCAGCTGAAGATGATAACGCGGAGTAATTTTTCCTGATTGGAAATTTCCGCAGATTTTGCAGGAAAACAGATGAAAAAGACAGTTGCTTGAGGTGGTATAGTTGGGCAGGGTTGAGTTATGGAGCGGAGTGGAGAGTATTGAAGATGTCTGAACTTCATGAAGTCCTTGAGTCAAACTTGTCGGCTGTCAAGTCGCGCATTGAATCCGCCTGTGGCAGAGCAGGGCGGGACCCATCAGCGGTCAGGCTGGTTGCGGTGACCAAGTATGCAGACTGGTCATGGGTGCAGGCACTGGCTGAAATTCATGGGGTGTTTGGTGAGAATCGACCTCAGCAGCTGGCAGAGCGCAGTGTGCTGCTGCCTCAAGCTGAGTGGCATCTGATTGGTCATCTGCAGCGAAACAAAGTGAATCTGGCGCTGCGACATTCAGCACTGGTGCATTCGGTGGATTCTCTGCGACTACTGCAATCGATTGCAGAGTCTGCGACGCTGGGTATTCGTCCGGCGATTTTGCTGCAGGTGAATGTGTCACGTGAAGAATCGAAGACTGGTTTTGGGGCAGACGAATTGCGAGGGATTTGGGATTTGGCAGCGGAGTATTCGGACCGAGTGGAGATACGTGGTTTGATGACAATGGCGGCAGAGAGTGATGATCCTGAGGAAGCTCGTCCGGCATTTGCTGAGCTGCGAAGTTTGAGGGACGAGTTGTGTGATCTTGCGGTGACGCGAGAGCGTGGAATCAGTCTGACTGAATTGTCGATGGGGATGAGTGGTGATTTTGAGCAGGCTGTTGAGGAGGGTGCGACGCTGGTGCGGACAGGGAGTCTGTTGTTTCGTGGACTGGAGCCTGCTGCGGGCTGATGGGCGGCTTTGTCACAGCGGGGAGTGGCAGCAATTGCCGGTGAGGCGTGACGGTGTTGGGAGTTTCGGACTGTGCTGACAGATCCGAGGATTCGTTTTCCGGAAAATGTCGGGGAAATGCCGAAGACACGGATTGGGTGAGATGTGCGCCGGGGGGGTGACCGTGCGCCGGGTGGTGGCCTGCCATCCGCCGAATTGTGAATACAGCAGCGGGGCTGTAATGAGCAGACGTTCTTTGGGCTGGTCAAGCCTGTTTTCCGGCATTTTAGCGACGTCAGTGTTAACCTCATGGGTTGCGGCTGATGATGAGTGGCTGCCTGCCTCAATGGTGGGTGTGGAACCGGCGGAGACCGAAGTGGACGACAGTGTGTCAGCGGACCAGATGTCTGACATGGAGTTTAACCGGCGTCTACCTGAGCCGGAGCAATTTTTCAGTGGTTCTGCTGATGACGGTTGCAGCGATGAATGTGGAGATTTGCCAATACCGAAGGGCAGGAAGGGTTGCTGGCAGGGGGCGAGTGTGATCAGCAGTTATCTGCATGATGATTCTGCGACCGGGCTGGCAATTGGATCGATGGATGCGTCGACGACTTTTGGTGTGCCACTTGGCAGTTATGAAAACATTCTGCTGCTGACACCATTTTTTCGAGCAGATTTCCTGAGTTCTGCAGCTGTGTTTGACTTGCCTTCGGAGGTTTATGAGACGGGGGTTCGGGGTTTTTGGCGAAAGTCGCTGAATGAGCGTCTGAGTACGATGGCGATCGTGACTCCCGGGGTAAGAACGGACTTTCGCAACAGTGACGGAGCAGTGCGTTTGTTTGGTCTGGGTCTTTTGACATGGCAGGCTGTCCCAGAGCGGCTGGCACTTTCGGGCGGGGCTGTGTACACGGGGCGAGATGACTTTCCGGTGTTGCCGGCGGCAGGTCTGTTGTGGACTCCGAGTTCGGAGTGGAAGTTTGATGTTCAGTTTCCATCACCGCGGATTTCCCGACGCCTGATGAAGGACGGCCAGA
>JBJTPZ010000059.1:0-5260 GCA_046075365.1 Planctomycetaceae bacterium | reverse complement strand
AACGAAAACACCGGCAACAGGATCACAAAATCGCTGCCGAAACTGCCAGAAACATGAAAAACTACATCATCCCTCGGTTCCCTCAATACCCCGCACCGCCGCACCTGTGCCAGACCGAACACCCCAAAACCGCACAGCCAGATTAATCCTAAACACATGCAGCCTTTTATTTTTAGGCGTCCCCCGAGCCAACGGCGCACGGGCTGCGACGTCGCTCGAGCATGCTGCTCCAGGGCAACCACCGGCCACCGTGAGCTCCCAGCCAATAGCCATGAAGTTCTCGGGAATCCTGTCAACAGACGGGTAAAGCCCCGGGCCGGCGAGCCTCCCGCCAAGCCACCGAACGCACGGGCCGGCGAGCCTCCTGCCGAGCCACCCAACGCACGGGCCGGCGAGCCTCCTGCCGAGCCGCCCAACGCTGGTTCACGCTGTCAGCGATCGACAGCGATTCCGCAAAACAGCGGGGATCGCCGCAATCCTCACAACAGGGATGCGGCTCAACAGGAGCTTCGCCCTCCAGCCACCTGCTTTGAGCAGAACGTCAAGGCCATTGAGCCCCCGCCCACGGCCCGCCCCACTGACCACTGAACACTGGCCACAAAATCCTCCCCTCGCCCCCGTGAAACGGCGGAGAGCGGTCGGGGGTGAGGGGGCCATGGCATCCTTGCCATAGAGAGTAGATTCGAGAAAGTTGAGAGGAGAGCTGGCAGTTCACCACACACCACACCGTCCCCGAACATTTCCCTTCGCGGCTTCGCGGCTTCGCGTGAGCCAACCACCCTCCACTTAACCGCCCCACTGACCACTGACTCCTACCCCCGCACAAGGCCGTCAATGACTCGCCCGTAAACATCCGTCAGTCGATAGTCACGCCCCTGAAATCGCCACGTCAGACGCGTATGATCCACACCCAGCAAATGCAGCAGCGTCGCATTCAAATCATGCACATGCACCCCGTCTCGCACCACGCCCACAGAAAAATCGTCCGTCTCTCCCCACACCTGCCCCCCACGCACCCCACCTCCGGCCAGCCAGCCGGAAAAACAGCCCCCATGATGATCCCGACCATAGTTCGACGCTTCCAGCACGCCCTGACTGTACACCGTGCGACCAAACTCCCCGCACCACACCACCACCGTGTCCTCCAGCAGCCCACGACGCTCCAGATCCAGCACCAGCGCCGCCGACGCCTGATCCACATCACGACACTGCAGCCTCAAATCACTGGGCAAATTGTAGTGCTGATCCCAGCCCCGGTGATACAGCTGCACAAACCTCACGCCACGCTCCACCATCCGTCGCGCCAGCACGCAGTTGCGAGCAAACGAACCTGGGCGTTCCGACTCCGCCCCGTACAACGACAATGTCTCGGCTGTCTCCCCGCCCAGATCCGCCAGCTCCGGCACCGCCGACTGCATCCGAAACGCCAGCTCAAACTGCTCAAGCCGCGCCGCCGTCTCCACATCCCCGTCACGCTCCATCTGCTGCTCATTCAGCTCCCTCGTCAGATCCAGCTGCCCACGACGCACCTGCCGCGATAAACCCGCCGGATTCGATAAATACAGCACCGGATCCACGCCCGCCCTCAGCAGCGTACCCTGATGATTCGATGGGAGAAAACCGGCCCCCCATAACCTCGCATACAGCGGATCGGCCGGTCGCGCAGCACTGCCACGCGAAATCATCACCACAAACGCCGGCAGATTCGCACTTTCACTCCCCAGACCATAACTGGCCCACGCCCCAAAAGACGGTCTGCCCGGCTGCTGATGCCCAGTCTGCATCAGCGTGACAGCCGGGTCATGATTGATCGCCTCAGTAAACAGCGAACGCACGATCGCCAGACGGTCCACTACCCCCGCCGTCCGCGGCAAATACTCACTCACCCACGCACCGTTGCTCCCGCACTGCCGGAATCGACTGAACGGTGCCGCGATCGGAAACGCAGACTGCCCGCTGGTCATGCCCGTCAAACGCTGCGTTGCCCGCATTGACTCCGGCAGCTCACTTCCATGCAGACTTCGCAAACCCGGCTTGTAATCAAATAACTCCAGCTGCGAAGGACCACCGTGCATGAACAGCGAAATCACACGCTTCGCCCGCGGCACTCCACCCGCACTGCCCCCGCTCGCTCGCGGATCACCAGCCAACGTCGACAGTGCCATGCCCCCCAGAGCCGCTGTCGAACGCCCCAAAAACGCCCGACGCAGCTCCCGCTTCACACACTTCACAAATCGTTCATCGCTGCTCATCGGCGAACCACCGCCTCGTCCAGACTAAACAAAGACTGCACCAGCAATGTCCACACCGCCAGTTCAACAGAATCAGCCCCGACCACACCCAGCTGCTCCCCCACAAGCTCCGCCTGACTCGCTTCCAGCAACTCAGCCACAGCCTGCAGATCCGCTTCATAGCTGCTTCGCCATTTCGCCAGCTGACCACTCACGGCAGATCGTTCCTCACTGCGAACAGATCGAGACAGCACGAGGCGAAACACCCGCTCAATTCGCTCCCGCTCGCCATTCGTTTCCATCAGACGCTCTGCCACCGTCCGGGCCGCCTGCAGGACCTCCGGATCATTCAGCAGCTGCAATGCCTGCAGCGGCGTATTCGTCCGCGGACGCTGCACCGTACACTTTTCCCGAGTCGGACCGTCAAACAGCAGCAACCCCGGCGGCGGTGCCTGCCGCTTCTGAAACGTATACAGACTGCGACGATAGCGCCCCGCTCCAGCGTCCGTCTCCCACGTCGATTCGCCGTCATAAGACACCTCCTCCCACAATCCCGGAGGCTGATACGGCTTCACACTCGGCCCACCCAGCTGCGGCTGCAACAACCCCGACACTCGCAGCCGCGAATCCCGCAGCATCTCAAAGGGCAAACGAAATCGGCCCCCACGAGACCACCAGCGGTTCTCCGAATCCCACACCTCGTCACCGCCAGATCTCCCCGACAACATCGCTGAGCTCTGCTGATAAGTCTCCGACATCACAATCGATTTCAGCAGCCGCTTTGTATCCCAGCCGCTGTCGCGATATTCACTCGCCAGCCAGTCCAGCAACTCAGGAAGCTCCGGCGGCTCGCCCTGAGTCCCAAAGTCGGCCGGAGTCCTCACCAGACCCGCACCAAAACACTGCTGCCACAAACGATTCACCGCCACCCGAGCTGCCAGATGGCCGGCACCCGTGGTCAGCCAGCGAGCCAGCCCCAGACGATTGGCCGGCAGCTCACCAGCCCAGCCGCCCAGCATCGCCGGCACACCCGGTTCCACTACCTCACCAGGTCGCTGATACTCGCCTCGCTCCAGAACATGCGTCGGCCGACGTCCTTCCGCCGCACTCCGTTCCGCCATCACCAGCGTCAGCGGAATCTGACTTTGCAGCTCCGCCACAGCAGCATCAGCTGCCCGCGTCGCCGCCCGAGCCTGCCGCAGATCACCGCCGCCCTCAAAGTCAATCCAGTCGTCCAGCAGCCAGTCGTTTTCGACTGCAGTACGCTCAGACGCCGGACGCTCCAGAATTCCCCGCAGTCGCTCATTGCGAAACCATGCGCCCACCTCTGCCTCTGACAATCCCTGCGGCAGCCAGTGAAATTCATCCAGCAGGCCGTAGTACCCCAGCCCCTCATCCCGGCGTCCAATCCGCAGCGGCTCAATCGAATCGATCGTCCCCGACAGCGAATCCCGCACGACTTCCAACGGCACAGACAACCCGTTCAAAAAAATCGACAAGCCAGCAGCCCGCCCCGAACCGTCATACCGAACCACCAGATGCTGCCAGCCCGAACCCCCAGATTTTTCCCGAGTCACCACTTCGATGACACTCTCGTTCCAGCGATGCACCAGGTTCACCAGCACCCGTCCCTTTCGCCAGATTACCTCCACACCCCGTCGCAATCCCGTCGACTCAATCTTCGACCACACTCCGTTTAATGACTTCTCCGGCTGCAGCCACACACCAGCCGTCCATGGGCCGTCAAAAGTCAGCCCGGCAGCGGAATGTTCAAGATGCTGAGTTCCGTCCAGCTTCGCCGCACTCCCCGCAATTCCCCGCACCCGCTGCACCGTCGTCCCGACAGCACGCACCGCAGCATCCTCGGCCCCATCCAAAGACACCATGATCGCCCCGCCCGACGCGGGTACACCCGGAACATCAGCGGCGGCCAGCGGTCGCTGCTCAGCGTGCCGGCGAGCAGCCTCGCGCTGCGGCTGCCACGCAGCACGCGCCTCCGACGCCGCCTGCTGCAGCACAGCCAGACGCTGCTGCTGCTCCGCCGACGGCACCGATAAAACCGGCGGAGCATTCGAACCAGCCAGCAGACCGCGTTCCGGCACATTGTTGAAAAATGCCGACAGCTGATAGTACTCACGCTGCGTCAGACGATCATACTTGTGATCGTGGCAGCGAGCACACCCGGCAGTCAGACCCAGCCACACCGACATCGTCGTATCCGTACGATCCGCCACATACTCCAGCCGAAACTCTTCATCAATCAGACCGGTCTCATCATTCGACATGTGATTGCGGTTGAAACCAGTCGCAATCCGCTGCTCAGTCGTGGCGTCCGGAAGCAAATCTCCCGCCAGCTGCTCAATCGTCATCTGGTCATAAGGCAGATTCCGATTGAACGCCCGAATCAGCCAGTCGCGGTACAGCCAGATCTGACGCGGCTTGTCACCAAAGTAACCGTCAGTGTCCGCATACCGGGCCAGATCCAGCCAGTCCAGTGCCATCCGCTCTCCGAAATGCGGCGACTGCAGACACTCATCCACAATCTGTTCCCACGACTGACTCTCCGCCCGCTGCAGCTCGGGCTCAGTCGGCGGCATCCCCGTCAGATCCAGCCAGACCCGACGAATCAGCGTCGCCTGATCCGCACGCTCGGCCGGATGTCTGCCCTGATCAGCCAGACCGGAAAACACAAACGCGTCGATCGGATTCCGACGCCAGGCAGCAGGAGCAGCCGCATGCATCGGAACCTGCGGACGCACCAGCGGCTGAAACGACCAGTGCTGCTCAAAAATTGCCCCGCCCTCAATCCATCGACGCAGAACTTCGATTTCACCGACCGTCAGGCCTGCGCCCGACTCCGGTGGCGGCATCCGCAGCTGCGGATCATCTGACAAGACCCTTCGCAGCACCTCGCTGTGCTCTGCATTACCCGGTCGAATCGCCTGCCCGCCCGACGGCAGTACCACTGTCGCAGACTCCCGCTCGTCCAGCCGCAGACCAGCCTGCCTCGCAGCCGCATCCGGACCATG
>JBJTPZ010000058.1:0-51789 GCA_046075365.1 Planctomycetaceae bacterium | reverse complement strand
GTTCTGCACAGAGTGCGGCGGCGGAGATCGCCGCGAAACTGAGGCCCTCTGCAAAAAACAGCGAATTAGTGGGGGGATTAGTGGGGGGACTGACAAACGGCGTGGAACTGAACGCAGAAGAGATAAACGCCCTAAAGTCTTTACTTCAAAGGCTTTAGAAAAACGTCCCCGGCGGGATTCGAACCTGCGACCTTCGGTTTAGGAAACCGACGCTCTATCCTGCTGAGCTACGAGGACTTAGGAGGCATACACGGCACTGCCGGGCACACGTCACTAACGTATTGTACCGGACAGGGCCGGGAATTCCAACCCCTCAGACGGCTGACACACAAAGCTCAAAAAGCGTTCGCTGAGTCGTCCGCTTTTTCCCCGCAAAAAACCGGCGGGCAGCAGGTCCGATTCCCCGCTGACCGATACCATGCCGACCAAGACCCCGGCAGCCGACAGGCCGCTAATTGCCGGGCAACACCGGTCGCTGTACCAGCCACACGGCAGCACCCAGCAAAACACCCAGCAGCAGCAACAGCCACAGCCACCACGACAGCCGGCCTGCAGCAGTTCGATCGCCCGGCCCCAGCAGCTGCAAGGAAACCCCGCTGCCAAATTCCAGTCGATCACCCGCCTGCAACGGTCTCACTGCCGCCGACTGACCCTGCACCACCGTCCCAAAACGCTGCGACTCATGACGATACAGCCACTGCCCGCCACGACATTCCAGCCAGCCCTGCACTCCGTCTATCTCCGATCCGGAAAGACAGACATCCGCCGTGGCCGCCGTGCCCACCGACAACCGCGGCTTCTGCAACGGCAGACGGACTGCACTGCCCGACACCACGACCACCCAGCCGCGAGGCAGCTCGACCGCTGACATCAAAGGCGGCAGCGCCGGCTGACCGGAAACAGCAACTCGCCCCGCCTCATTGCCCGATCGAAATGCAGCAGACCCGCCTGACTTACCGCCACCTGAATGCCCGCCGCCACCCGACAAACCGGACGCGGCCGTCCCCGTCCCGCGCCGTGACACCTCAGCATGATGCTCACGAGCAGCCGGTGTCGATGGCGCCGCAAAACTGTCCGCACCAACAGCCTGACTGTCCATCCCCGTCACCCAGTCGGCCGCATTCGTAATCGATGATCGCGGTGCTGCTGTCTTCGGACGACTGGCCGGGCCTTTCTCACGAGCCGCCGTTTTTTCCTTCGCCTGCTTCGCCCGCAATGTCACCAGCTCGCGAAAATCAAACGGTATCGGCTTCCGCATCGAAAACGGCCGCAATGCCTCAGCCGCCTCAGCCGCCGTCTGATACCGATCCGCCGGATCCTTGGCCATCATTCTCTGAATCACAGCCCCAACGGCCGCAGGAATCTCAGGCCGCAACTCGCAAATGCTTTTGGGCTCACGAGTCCGCTGAGCCTCAAGCTTGGCCTTGTTCGACTTGTCCGGAAATGGCACCCGCGCCGTAAAAGCCACATACAGGGTAGCACCCAGACTGTAGACGTCAGCTCGAGCATCCACGCGACGACTGTCCAGCGACTGTTCGGGCGAAATGTAGTCGGGCGTCCCAAGACAGTCGTGACCAAACACCATCGACAGCGAAAACTCGTCCTCCGCCGAATCCTCAATCATCGCCAGACCAAAATCCAGCACCCGCACCGTGCCGTCATTCTCCAGCAGAAAATTGGCCGGCTTGATGTCACGATGAATAATCCCGGCCTGATGAGCAGCATGCAGAGCTGTTGCTGCCTGCATCCCAATGTCGCAGACAATCCCAAACTTTAACGGCCCCCGCAACGCCACGATCTCGTGCAGACTAATGCCCCGCACCAGGTCCATCACCAGGTAATGCACAGCCCCCGTTGATGCCAGCCGATGAGTCCGAATGATGCCGGGATGATTCAGTCGCATCCCCGCCACCGCCTCCAGCTTCATCCGTGCCAGCATTCCGGCATCCAAAGCATGCTCGGTCGATAACACCTTCAGCGCCACCTTGCGATCACTGCCAGGCTCTTCAGCAATGAACACACACCCCATGCCACCAAACCCCAGCACCTCCCGCACCCGATAGCCGTCAATCACCAGTCCCCGATAACGCCCCTCCAAAATCCGCTCAGACTGAAACGGCGTCAGGATTCGCTCGGATGACAAACGAGCAGCCACGGAGCGGGCGTCGAGACCGGCCGACAGCTGCAGCTTCTCGACCGCACGCCGAATGTTCTCGCCGCTCAGCAGGCCACTCTTTTCCAGCAGCTCGAAGAATTGTGCACTTGTCTGTGGCGCCTGCATCTGTCCCGTTCCACGCTGCCGCTGCGACAGGACGGCTTTCGCGCCGCCAGTCAGCAGCGGAAGATATCAGCAACGCCGGCAAAGTGGAAACCAGCAAAGCCACAGAAGCCGGCCGAAGCCAGCCCATTCCAGCATCGGCCACTCACAGAAAAATCACAATTGAACAACAACCTCACGGAACAGCCGGCACCGACAGCTCAATCAGCAGCCCCGGCAAAAACAAATCCGGCAGGTCCTCAAGTCGCCGCTCATCCAGCAAACGACACTCCAGCCCCTCACGCTTCGCTGCCTTTTGAATCTGCCGAATCGCAGTCACACAGCCGTACGCCAGCCACATTCGCCCGCCCGGTCGCAGCCGCTGCCGCGCACCACTTACCAAAGACTCCAGCAGCGCAAAGCCAGGATCATACAGCGCAAACTGCTCCACCGTCTCAGGTCGCTGATCCTCCCACGGCGGATTCGAAATGATCAAATCAAAGGTTTCGTCCGGCCGTAGCACCGTCCAGGCACCCGGATCACGCCGCGGTACCCGACGCACCTCCAGCCGCTCCCCAAACCCCAGCAAACGACCGTTCTCGCGAGCATTCTCGACAGCCGCCGGATTCAGATCCGTGGCCACCACGCGAGCCGCACCGGCCTGCAGACAACACAACGAAATCAGCCCGGACCCAGTGCCCACCTCCAGCACTGCAGCGCCACGCAGCCGCGAATCCGCAGCTATCCTCTGCCGCAGACTCAACGTGTCATCCGGCTCCCAAAACACACTGTCAAAAATCACCAGATCCTGCGGCAACTGCTCTGCCGAAACATAACGCACAATCGGGTACGCCGGCTGAACAGTACCGTCCGGTACCACTCCAGCCACGCTCTCAGACGAGCTACCAGCCTCCGCTGATCCATTGCCGGAATCCCCGCAGCCGGCAGCAAACAGCAGCAGCAACAAAACCGTCCAGACACACACACCGGCCCCGCAAGGACAGCCGCGCACCGTCAGTCTTCCTTGGTCGTGTCAAGCACCGACAGAAATGCCTTCTGCGGAATCTCGACCTCACCAAACTGCTTCATTCGCTTCTTGCCCTCTTTCTGCTTCTCCAGCAGCTTGCGTTTGCGAGTAATGTCGCCGCCGTAACACTTGGCCGTCACATTCTTCCGCAAGGCCGAGATTGTTTCACGAGCAATCACGCGAGTCCCGATCGCCGCCTGCAGAGCAATCTCAAACTGATGCTTCGTAATCTCCAGCTTCAGTCGCTTCACCAGTGCTCGACCACGACGCTCAGAATTCGACCGATGCACAATCGTCGATAAGGCGTCCACCTTGACGCCCTTGACAAGAATATCCATCTTCACCAGATCGGCCGGCTGAAAACCAATGATCTCGTAATCCATCGTACCGTAACCCGATGTCACGCTCTTCAGCTTGTCGTACATGTCGTAGACGATTTCACTGAGCGGCAGCTCGTAAACAATCTGAGCCCGATTGGTACCCAGATACTCAGTTGTGCGGTACACCCCGCGACGGTCCTGACACAACTGCATGATCGTGCCCACATGCTGCGACGGCACAATGAAGCTGACCTTCGAAATCGGCTCGCGAAACTCTTCGATGATCCCCGCGTCCGGTACCTCCTGCGGATTGTCAATCACCATCAAATTGCCATCACGAGTCAGAATCTCGTAGGTGACGTTAGGAGCAGTCTGGATCAGATCCATGTGCTGCTCGCCCTCCAGACGCTGCTGCACAATCTCCATGTGCAGCATGCCCAGAAAACCACAGCGGAAACCAAACCCCAAAGCGTCTGATGTCTCGGGCTGGAACGAGAAGCTGGAATCGTTCATGGAGAGCTTCTGCAGCTCTTCACGCAGGTTCTCGAAGTCCGTCGCATCAATCGGATACATCCCGCAGAACACCATCTGCTTGGGCTTCTGATAACCCGGCAATGGCTGAGCCGCAGGGGCGTGAAACTGAGTCACCGTGTCGCCCACCGTGACCTTGCTGAGCTCTTTCAGGCCCGTCAGGATATAACCGACCTGACCTGGCCCCAGCATGTCACAGGGCTTCATATTCGGACGGAACTGGCCAATCTCCAGCACTTCACTGACCATCTCTTCCCGCATAAAGCGAATCTTGTCGCCCTTGCGGACCTCGCCCTCAAAGATTCGGATGTAGGTGATCACACCCCGATAATTGTCGTACTTGCTGTCGAACACCAGAGCCTTCAAGGGGCGTTCGGCTGTGCCCTTCGGACCCGGGATGACTCGAATGATGGCCTCAAACACCGATTCGATGTTCATGCCGGCCTTGGCACTGACTCGCAAAGCATCCGATGCGTCCAGCCCCAGCACCTGCTCAACTTCTTCCAGCACTTCTTCCACTCGAGTCACCGGGAGGTCGATCTTGTTGACCACCGGGATAATCTCGAGGCCGGCAGAGATGGCGGCGTAGGCGTTGGCAACGGTTTGCGCCTGCACGCCCTGGAAAGCATCCACCAGCAGCAGAGCACCCTCGCAGGCCGCCAGACTGCGACTGACTTCGTAGTGAAAGTCGACGTGTCCGGGAGTATCGATCAGGTTGAGCTCGTACTGCTGACCGTCCAGATTCCAGTTGATGGTGACAGAGCGAGCCTTCACGGTGATGCCGCGAGCCCGCTCGATTTCCAGATCGTCCAGAATCTGCTCGCGGAATTCCCGCTGAGTAATCGTGCCGCTCTTCAGCAGCAACTGATCAGCCAGCGTGCTTTTGCCATGGTCAATATGAGCCACAATGCTGAAATTGCGGATGAACTTCGGGTCCATAATGCGACGGACTTCACCACAGAGTTGACTGGATCACACGTAACTGTCGAGATGCCTGCCGGATCATAGTCAACCCCTGGGGCAGGGGACAGATCGCAGTGGCTGCCAAAATGAGTTTCCAGGGGCGAAACCGGGAAGCAAAGCGCATACGAAAGGCCGACGAACGAATTCGTCGGCCCGTTTTCTGACCGCTGCAGAACGGATCAGCGTGACATGAACACGACCACCGGGCCGATGTCCACCTTCAGCATCACATCGTCCACCGTCGGCAAAGTTGTCACGATGATCTTCATCGCGGCCTTGTCAACCGACAGCCACTCGGCGGTTGGACCGCTGGAAGATTCACCAACGGCATTGTACATCTTGCGGATGTTGGGGCGGTTGCGGACCGTGATCACGTCACCAGGACGGACCATGATGCCCGGCTTGCTGACCGTACGGCCATTCACCTGGAAGTGACGGTGCACGATGCCCTGGCGAGCCTGCGGGCGAGTCAGAGCCAGCCCGGAACGACGCACAACGTTGTCCAGACGACGCTCGCACAACACCAGCAGTGTCGCACCCGTGTTGCCCTTCGTACGCTTGGCAATGTCCAGATAACGGTACAGCTGACGGTCACGCAGACCGTAGTAATACTTGATCTTCTGCTTTTCCGTCAGGGCCGCACCGTAGGTGGTTTCCTTCTTGCGGCGCTTGTGCATGCCCGGAGGCCCCTCTTTCCGCTCAGCAGCCTTGATGGCGCCGGCAGATTCGTACACGTTCATTCCCAGACGACGATTGATGCGACCCTTAGGCCCGGTGTAACGACCCATTTCCCCTGAAAACTCCTGTATGTGACCAACACTCTGCACCATTTTCTGAAACACTCAGAAAACCGTCACCTCGGTTGCTTAAACAGGGAAAAACCCCGCCCGCAACAAACACACCGGCAATCGGAAAAATCCGGCCAGTGGCTTCGACAGGCACATCCGCGACTTGGCGGAGGCGTGCAGAGAAAGCAGAATTCCGCGAAATCTTCGGGGAATTCCGAACCGGGAAAGGTATCGGCAGGACGCCCGAAGTTCAACACGGAGAAAGAAAGTCGGGGCCGAAATCCGGAATTTCCGATGGTTCGGACAGCCGAAAACTTGTTTTTTCCGCAGTTGCCGCTGAAGTCACCACTCATAGAAAGTCACACACAACCAGCCTCCGGTCACAAAAATGCCCCCCCAAACACGAAAATCTGCCATGACCGCCATCCCCCTGTTCCAGGTCGACGCCTTCACCTCACACCCCTTCAAAGGGAACCCCGCCGCCGTTTGCCTGCTCGAAAAACCAGCCCCAGACCAGTGGCTGCAACAGGTCGCAGCAGAAATGAACCTCGCTGAAACCGCCTTCCTCACACCGGACTCCAACGGACTCAGATTGCGCTGGCTCACTCCCACCACCGAAGTCGACCTCTGCGGACATGCCACCATCGCCACCGTACAGGTACTCCGCGAACTGCACGCCGCCGGCGAGCTGCCCGACTGGATCGCTCCGCACTGGCAACAAAGCTGCATCCAGTTCCACAGCCGCAGCGGCATCCTCTCCGCCGAAGCCACCGCCAGCGGAATCGTCCTCGACTTTCCCGCAACCGTCCCCGTCCCCGCCACTTTGCCCGAAAAACTGCCCGCAGCACTGCACATTCAGCCCACACAAATTCTCTGGTGCGGACAGTCCCGCTTCGACCTGCTGCTGCGACTCGACTCCGCACACACCATCCGAACACTGCAGCCCGACCTCGGACTGCTGGCCGAAATCCCGGTCCGCGGGGTGATCGTCACCGCACTCGGAGACACCGCAGATCACGACTTCATCTCCAGATTCTTCGCACCAGCCAGCGGCGTCCCCGAAGATCCCGTCACCGGCTCAGCACACTGCGCCCTGGCCCCCTTCTGGCAGCCACAGTTCGGTCGCAACACCCTGTTCGGCTTCCAGGCCTCCAGCCGCGGCGGACACGTCCGCATGGATCTGCAGGGCGACCGAGTCCGACTGACAGGACAGGCCGTCACCGTGTTCCGCGGCTCACTGCTGGTCTAAAACACCACCGCAGGCGCACTGCGCCTCCGGGCGAGCATTCAATGTCACCCACCCATGGAAGCATGTCACGAAAAAACCGAGAGCAATCATCTGAGAAACCGATGCAGCCAGTGCCGCAGACGCTATTGCTCTCGGTGCACACAAAGACGGTACCAGCAGCCAAATTGTGACTCTGATTCCGCAGAAAATTTTCGTCAGCACAGAAATTGTATGACAGGTCGGACAGCGCAGTGTCCAGCCAGTATACACACGTAACCCCACACTGGACGGGGGAGTACCTTACGCGTGTTAGCGCACAAATATCCAGTTCTTAGATCACCCCCAGGGCCTGCAGCAACGCACGACAAAAGGCCGGGTGAGCCGGCCAGGCAGGAGACGTGATCAAATGGCCGTCCACGTGCACGCCGTCAATCGCTGTCTCCACATAACGGCCACCAGCCAGCACAATCTCAGGACTGCAGGCCGGATAACACGTCAGCCCCCGCTCACCCACCACACCCGCAGCCGTCAGCAACTGCACTCCATGACAAATCGCAGCAATCGGCTTCGACACCGCATCAAACTGACGCACCAGCTGCAGTACGGCGGAATTCAGCCGCAGGTACTCAGGAGCCCTGCCGCCAGGGATCAGCAATGCGTCGTAATCCGCCGCATCCACAGCATCAAAATCAGCATTCAGCGTGAAATTATGCCCCGGCTTTTCACTGTATGTCTGGTCCCCCTCGAAATCATGCACCGCCGTCCGCACGCGATCACCCGCACGCTTGCCCGGACACACCGCATCCACCCGCACGCCCAATGTCAGCAACGTCTGAAAAGGCACCATGATTTCGTAGTCTTCCACAAAATCACCAGCCAACAACAAGACCCGCTTCGACATATCACACACCCTCCGCAATTAAAACTCGCAAACAATCCGGCCAGCGCAACACACCAAATTCACAGACCGCCAAGCATACCCCGCAAACCCCGCCACTGGAAACCATCAGGCCGGACAGAGCTGATTCGCCATGAGCCTCAGCAGCGATCCTGTCGCGCCAAAATGCCGGTGGATGCGGGCGACAGACAAGCACCAGGCGGTGCCGCAATGCACAAAGCTCGGGGTGCAAAAACAACGTGTTTCGCCAGGCAGAACTCGGGCTGGAAAGCCCAGGCTACATTGTGTCTGCGGCTGCGTCCTCTGACCACCGCCCACTGATCACTCCGCTATCGTTCCATCCATTGCAGCAGTTCGCGAGCCTGGTTGCGGACATCCGCGGCGAACAGATCGGCACCACCAATCGCTGCGACCGACTTCTGCAGCTCAACACGCTGCTCGGCCGTCGCCACTGCCCAAAGATCACGCGCGGCACGGAGACTGTTACGCGCCAAAACCGGCTGCTCGGCCTGCCACATCCGCTGCTGCAGCAGACGCTCGGTTTCGTCACCGGCTGCCACGTCAGCCGATATCGTTGGCTGCAGCACATCCTGCAACAGCTTTTGCAGCTCAGGTACCGCGTCGGCAACGCCGTTGCGAGCCAATCCCATGACGGCGTTGGCGCGAGTCCTTCGGTCGCCGTCCAGCAGCATCACCTTCAGCTGCTCCATGCTGCCCGGTCCGCTGACATTGGCCAGCGCATAAGCTGCCAAATGCCTGACCACCGGCTCGGTATCCTGAGCCGCCACGCGAAGCTGGTCAAGCACCGCCGCATCCGCCAGACAGGGCTCCGACAGCGGTTTCCGCTGCAGATTGTCGTCACTTTCCGACCCGTCTCCGGTAAAACCCATCGCCTTGTCAAACTTCTCGCCGGCGATTGTGGTCACCGCCATCAGCGCACTTTTACGGACTTCCACATCCCGCTCCGGCCGCATCGCCTGAGCCAGCACGGGCAGAGTCTGAGAACTGTCCTGCAGGGATCCCATACAGCGAGCCAAAAACTCCTGATGCAGCACGTCGTCCTGCGAAGGCGTCGTCTGCTCGAGCGATTCGTTGAGCAGTTTCACCAGAGCTTCACAGACCTGCCGATTCTGAGACAAAGGCTCGCGATCAATCGGCGGCTGCAGCTGATCGTTGCGAATCAGCTGGGCCAGCTCCTGTGCAGCCCGCCAGCGACGATGCTCGTTCCCGCTGCCCAGTTCGGCCACCAGCTGGCCCCAGTCCGTTCCGGAATCAGCCAGCCGTCCGAACAGTGCCCACACGGCCACCACCGCCATCACGATCAGAGCCGGAATCAGAAACAACTGCACAATAAATCCGGCTGACGGCGGTTTCACCGGCGGCAGCTCTTCCGGACGGCCATACGAAAAGCTGCCCTGGGCGGGAGGCACCGGTCGAGATTCCGACGAGTCTGCAGACATCGCTGGCAGGTCCTGTTTCAACGGAGTTGGCACATACAAAAAACCGGCGGCGGACACACACGAGTGATTCGCCGGGAAAATTCTACGCTGCACTGCCGAATTTGCAGCCTGCCGGGAAAAACTGCCGAGCACGGGAATCGGGCGATCACGCCCGCGACGCCAATTCCGAAAAAACGGCCGACCAGGCGATTCCGAACAGTTTCGGGGTATTGCGGCAGCCCCAGGGTGCTCTATCATCCGCCGCGACACCGGAAACGAGGCCCCGGATTTTCAGCAACAAAACCTAATAATTACTGGTAACAGCAGGAGCAGATCGAGGAATGACCGAACAGAAAGCCACCAATGTCACCTGGCATGCCCACCGCATCACTCGCGAAGACCGTCAGAAGCTGAACGGCCACCGCGGTGCCGTGCTGTGGTTCACCGGCCTTAGCGGCTGCGGCAAAAGCACCATCGCCAATGCTGTCGACCAGCTGCTGCACGAACGCGGCATCCACACCTATGTGCTGGACGGCGACAACATCCGGATGGGTCTCAACAAAAATCTCGGATTTTCTCCGGCTGATCGCACGGAAAACATCCGCCGCATCGGCGAAGTCGCCAAGCTGTTCTCCGACGCCGCACAAGTGGTCTCAACCGCGTTCATCTCGCCCTACAAGGCCGACCGCGATATGTGCCGCGCTCTGCTGCCCGCCGGGGAATTCATCGAGATTCTGGTTCAGGCCAGTCTGGAAACCTGCGAATCCCGCGACCCCAAAGGCCTCTACAAGAAAGCCCGAGCCGGCGAAATCAAGGAATTCACCGGCATCAGCGCCCCTTATGAAGCCCCGGAAAACCCAGAAATTGTGCTCGATTCCGACAACAAAGGCATCGAAGCACTCGCCCGCGAAGTCATCGCATACCTCGAAGCCAAAGGCATTCTGCCCGCCTGATCAGGCTCAAAACACCAGACCGAATGCCAGTCACAGAAACGGGGGCCGCAAAACGGCCCCCGTTTTTTTTGCTTTGCAAGGTCCACCCGGTGCACATCCCCCCCCCCGCTCCGGGAAAGATCAAAACTGCGACAAGGGCTCGGTTTTGTGCTCACGGAGGCACGGAGCAAGACGCTTCACTGGATTCGAATTCGAGTACGAGTACGAGTACGAGTACGAGCACGAGCACGAGCACGAGCACGAGCACGAAAAGGGGTAGCGGAGGGGGGGGGTATGGTTTTGGGGCGGCGAAATCAGCGGGAGCGGGCAGCGAGCGAATCCGGGCGAAGGGTGCCGAAGATGCCACGGCCCGACTTGCTGCTGACAAGGCATTCAATTTTTTGCGATTCCAAGTGCTCGTGCTCAATGAAATGGTGCTCGTGCTCGTAATCGAAACAAATCGCCTCCGGCGTCGCTTTTTGGGTACGAGCGAGAGGGGTGGTTCTTTTTCTTTTTTGGCGGGGCGGGGGCTGGGTTGCTGCCTGTTTGTTTGCCGGGGAGATCAGCGGATGACTTTGCCGGATCCGGAGCCGTGCATGAGTGTTTCGATTTCGCTGCGAGTGGCGTAGTTCCAGTCGCCGACGATGGAGTGTGCGAGGCAGCTGGCGGCGGTGGCGAATTCGACGGTCCATTCCGGGTCGAAGTCGGGTTGTGTGAGTCCGAGCAGGATGCCGGCATCGAAGGCATCCCCGCTGCCGACGCGGTCGACGATCTGGCGAATTTCCCAGGGTTTTGTCTGGCCGTTTCTTTGGGGGGCGAGGGAAATGCGATCGGAGTCGGCTTCGAGCAGCATTCCGCTCCAGTTGTTATGAGTGGCGGACACCTGCTCGCGAAGGGTGGCGGCGAAAAAGCGGACGTTGGGCCATGTTTGGCAGAGAGCGCGAGCGGCAGTTGCGGCGCGTTCGGCCGGGGTTGTTCCGGCGTTGCCGGGGAGCGGGACATTCAGCAGTCGGCAGTCTTCTTCACCGCCGAACATGAGCGTGACGAAGGGCATAAGTTGCCGGAGTGTTTCGCAGGCAAGTTGTTGTGGTGAGTGCTGCGGGTTCCAGCGCCAGAGCCGGGAGCGGAAGTTCGGGTCGAACGACACGTGGACTCCCATGCGGGCAGCTGTTTTAGCGGCTTCGATGGTGCATTCGGCTGCGGATTGTGAGAGAGCGGGTGTGATGCCTGTGATGTGCAGCCAGCTGGCATTTTGGAGGATGTTCTGCCAGTCGAAGTCTGTGGGTGCGGCGAGGCTGATGGAGGAGCCTTCGCGGTCGTACCAGACCTGCGTGGGGCGCTGATTGGCGCCGGTTTCGACGAAGAAGATGCCCAGTCTGCCGTGACTGGTCTGGCGGACATGCTGCAGTCCGACTCCGGTGCTGCGGAGGCTGGCGAGGCAGGCGTCTGTGACTGGTCCGGCGGGCAGAGCGGTGACGAACTCCACGGGTGCTTTGAGGAGAGCGAGTGAGACGGCGGTGTTGGCTTCTGCGCCGGCGAAGGCGGCGTTGAGCGAACCGGGGAGGGCCTGCTGGAGTCGATCGACACCGGGAGGTGCCAGTCGCAGCATGATTTCACCGAAGGTAACTATGTGTGCCACGATGTAAGGCTCCTGCAGGTCCCCTGCCCTGTTTGCTGATTTTCTGCTGTGTGTTTCCGCCCGTCATTCGACTCGAATGGTGCGTTGTCCCGTCAGGATCTGTCCATTGGGGTTGGTGACTTTGACCTGAATGAGCAGATTGCCGGGACTGGTGACTGGGCCGAGTGCGGCTTTCCAGAGGTGCGGGCAGACCATGGGGGCGGGCAGTTTGCGCCATGGCAATTTGTCGCCCAGTTGTTTTTCTTCTTCGACCAGTTTTTGAAACACGGGGTCGGGTTCATTTTCTGTTTTGGTCATGTTGTGCCATGGACCATCGGCGACGCGGAACTGCACGAGGGCTCCGGGAATTGCATTGAACGCATTTGCGCGAAACTCGAGGTCTGCGGCATCGGCGAGCGGGACGGACTCAGGCGCGGTGATGCGGATCTGTTCGCGCTGATCGCGTCGAGCGGGTTTGTAATCGAGGAGGTATTTTTGTCCGTCGAAGTGCATGATGGTGTAGCCATTGGGAGTTCCATCTGCGCACATGGTGTGTGGGATACCCTGTTCGTCCGGTTTGCCGGACCACCAGGCTCCGCAGACCGTCACGTTGATGATGTGGTGGTGTGGCCGACTGCCTTTCCAGCCATCGTCAGAATTCATGAGGACGTGTTCGTGGTGGTGAGTGTGTCCAGCGAGAGAGATGCAGTGTTCGCGGGTTTCGAGAATTCGCAGCAGTCTTTCGCGACGGGGTTCGATCCAGGGTGTGGACTTGACGAGCGGGATGTGCATCATGGCGACGACGAGTCGATCCTGTGGAACGTGCTTCAGGTCATTTTCGATAAACGTGAGCTGTTCTTCGCTGAGTCCTGTGCGGTAGAGCTTTTTCTGTCCTTCGCGCATCCAGTGGATGTCGTCGACAGCGATGAAGTGCACTGGCCCGTAATCGAAGGAAAAGTAGGGTGGACCGTAGACGCGTTCGTAAGTTTCGTCGCTGAGTTCATCGTTTTCGGAGGCGTAGTTGATGTCGTGGTTGCCGATGACGTTGTACCAGGGGACTCCGATGTGACTGAGTGCCCGGTTGAAGTTGTCGAACAGGCTGAGGTCATCAAACAGGATATCACCGAGGGTTACACCGAAGGCGGCTTTGGCACCGACCAGTTCTTCGACGACATCGTGGGCGATGAAATCGACTTCCTGCTGATTTCTGGGCTGCGGGTCGCCAAAGAAGATGACGTCGAACGCGGCGGGTTCGGGGGATTTGTAGAGTGGAAAGTCGACCGATGCCGGCAGTGGCCCGGTGGGAGCGACACCGGGGAAGTCCAGTTTGGGGGATCCGGCGGGTTTGTGAATGTAGTAGCCGCGGGGGATGTTGAGTGCATCGATGGCGGTGCGGTAGCCGGACGGCTTGATGACGAAGAGGATGGTGTCATCGTCAACGGGCAATTCCCAGCGACCGTTTTGATCGCAGGCTACGACTTCCTTTCCGTTGGAGACCTTGACGCCGGGGAGTCCTGGTTCATCGCTGTCGCGTGAGCCGTTCTGGTTGGAGTCGAGGTAGACGAAGCCGGTGGCCTGATCTGCGGGTCCTGGAGCAGCGGACAATGAATTTTGGCTGCAGCAGGCGACCAGGAGGAGGCTGCTGAGTGTGTGGCGAAGGGGGTGGAGTGAGGCGAGGAGTGCTGAAGGCACGGCGGTCTCCTGTTTTTTGCGTGGTGAGCGGTTAGTAGTGGGGCGGTTTTTCGGCAGCAGGATCGCGTCGTTCCGGCTGCTGCTGAAAAGTAATCAGTTCATGTTCAATTCGCGTGAATCGTTCGTTGAATTCCTGAAGTTTGTGCAGGCATGTGAGGATTGACTGATTGAGTGAGTCGACATCGTGCTGCAGGAAGGCGATGGCTGCTTCGATGGACTGCAGTCGATGTTCTGTGGTGTCAGTCGGCTGGCCGGAGTTACTCGGTGGGGGCGTGCTGGTTGTGGAGTGATGCTGCGGCTGAGGGGGCATGGGGGTATGTTGTGGGCTGCGATTGTGGTGACGCGCGGGATGAGGGACCGACTGTGCGGTGAGGCGCTGGCGCCGGGTTAGTACAGGTTGTGTTTTGGTGGTGGGTGCTCGGGCTGGAAAGCCCGAGCTACGTTTTTTGTGGCCGTTGCAACTATCAGGCTCGATAACAGGTGGTCGGCGAGGTGGTTGTTGCTTGCGGGACGCCCTGCCGGGTTCTAAAACTACCACAGGTGGCGGGTGATGCAGAAGCCAGCCGACTGTTTTTTCTCAGGTCCCACGAAGAAACTCAACCAAATGACTCCAAACGACAAGGCTCGTGAACTGGGCGTCTGCTTTGAACCTCAGCCGGCCGGCTACCTGAACATGTGTGTTCGTACAGGCAATCTGCTGATCACCTCAGGTCATGTGAGTGACATGAAGGGAGTTCTGGGTGGTGGTCTGACAGTTGAGCAGGGTTATGCAGCGGCGCAGGAGTGTTGTCGGAAGATTCTGCGTTCAGTATTCAATGCTCATGGGACACTGAATGATCTGCGGGTGCTGAAGGTGCTGGGCTGTGTGTATTCGGCACCGACATTTATCGAGCAGCATCTGGTGATTAACGGCTGCAGTGACATGCTGCATGAGATTTTTGGCCGCGAGGGTGCCGGCTATCATGCTCGCAGTGCTCTTGGCTTTGCGGCCCTGCCGACGGGTGCGGCGGTGGAGGTTGAGGCGATTTTTGAGATCGGGGCGGGCTGAGTGGGCAAGCGGGGCAAGTCTGTTTCGCGGCGTCTGAAGGCGGATCCTGATCCGGCTCCGCCGGTTCGCTGGGTGGAGTCTGTGGACGAGCCGCTGCTGGTGCAGTTGCGGCGGAACCGTCCTGCGCTGGTGGGTTTTGTGCTGAGCGTGGTGCAGCTGTGCGGGCATGTGGCGTGGCTGGCGCTGGTGTGGTGGCTGGAGTCGACGGGGCGGGCGAAGTCGCTGGACGGCGGTTCGCTGCTGGCGTGGGTGATCGCATTGTTGTTGTGCGGAAGTCTGCTGCTGACTGGTGTGTCATTGTTTGTGAATTTGTTTTACGGGCTGCGTCGTGAGCCTCGTGTGCTGGCCCTGCTGGGGCTGGCGATTTCATTTTTTGTGGGCGTGCTGGCCACTGCAGTGGTGTTTCTGCAGGGGTTGCGAGCGATGTCCGGAGCTGGCTGATCGGCGAAAACAGCCGATTTGTATTGCCGGTGTGGATTGCTGCTGGCCGCGACCGGATGTGTCTGGCCGGTAAATCCGCGGGGGCGGTTTTATCCCGATAATCTGCGGAATCGGTCTGAATTGACCGAACAAAGGCCTCAGGAACGGTGAAATGCGGCTGACCGGTACGACCGGATCAATCGATTCTGGTGTTCCTGCCCGCAAAATCGAAATATTTTCACAAGTCCAGGGAAATGCGGGATCGATATTGGAAGTGACGCTGAGGTTTTCAGCGGGTGTGTTTGGGATTACGACAGAGACTGCCGCAGGTTGATGGCTGTGCGGCGAGGATCAGGACTCATGGCAAGCTCCCCGGTTTCATCAGGAAACAAGACCATGCGAACCTTTGGCAGGCACCTGCGGCGCGGGGTCGTGCTTTCGACAATCTGCCTGTTGCTTCTTTCGAACAGCGGCTGTACGCTGACGGGTGGCTTCGTGAGTGTGTTGTGGACCTACATGCGGTTCTTCAAGACGCTGCCTGCGGTGCCGGTCCCGGCATATCAGAGCCAGCTGATTGAAGACAAGCTGTGGGAGGACGAGCGTTACAATCGGGTACCGGTACTGGACCCGGTTGAGGGTGATGTGTTCTGCGTGGATCCTCCAAGCGAAGATCAGGTGATGCGAGCCATGCCGAACGATCCGGCCGGTGGTTTTGCCTTCTTCCAGGAGACTCAGATCAACAACGTTCGGATTGTTGTTGAGCCGCTGGTTGATCGTCTGGATGACTGCAAGGTGTATCCGCTGGTCGGGCCGGCTCGACTGCACCACTGTCACTACAAATGCACGATTTACTATGACAAGACGATCCGGGCTTACTGGCCGGTGCCGTTTACTCATACCGACCAGTCTCAGGAAGTGGTTTACATCGACAAGGACCATTTGATTCGGTGTGCTGGTCCGGCGATGCAGTGACTGCAGGCAGCTGAGCACTGAAAGAGCATGCAGGGGGGATCCGTCAAACGGATTCCCCTTTTTTTATTGGTGCACCCGGAGCGGCTCGCCCGTTTTCCGTTTCTGCGATAGACTACAGCCGTGATCAGACTGGATCCGCAGCCTGCAGAATTGCGGCGGTTCCTGATGTATGTCGGCATTGGAGAAAAGTGATGGCTCTGCCAACGTGTCCTTCCTGCGGGCAGTCAGTGCTGGATGATGATGCTGTGGATTGTCCGTTTTGCGGCGCGGCGATGGACGGGTCTCGTGGTGCCCGGAATACTCCGCAGCCCCAGCGTAATCCGGCGGCCAGTCGACCGGGTGCGAGGAAGCAGCCTGAGTCGCCGGCGGCGAAGCCGTCGGGTACTGGTGGAGTGTCGTCAGGGGGTGGTGGCAGTTCTGGGAGTAAGCCACCGGCTGGTGGTTCCGGGAAGCCGGGCGGTCGGATGGTTGTGGACGAGGACGATCCATTTGGGATTGGTGCCGGGGGTGGCAGTCAGGCCGTGGCGGCGTCGCTGAAGCCAGAGAAGGGACGGCTGCAGAAGGTGGTCTGTCCGATGTGTGAGCAGGTGGGATTTATCCCGAAGGCTGCACTGGGGAAATCGGTCAAGTGTGCGAATGTCAAGTGTATGGTACCGGTGTTTACGGCGGAGGATCCAGCGGAGCAGAAGTCGGAGCGTCGACCGACTCGTCTGGCGGACGAGGCTGAAGCGATTCGTCGAGCGGCCGAGGCATCAGCACCGAGGAAGCGGAATCCGCTGTTGATTTACGGTGTGGGTGGTGCGGTGCTGCTGGGTCTGACGGCGGTGGTGCTGCCATTGCTGACGAAGAAGCCGGATGACCGGGGGCTGCAGGCGCCTCGTGATTTGAGTGCCTTTGAGCAGCTGGCGGCTGAGGAGGAGGCGGCAGCGAAAGCTCGTGTTGAAGCGGCCTCCGCGGCAGCTCGAAGTGTCGAGCCGGGGCCGGGAGTTGTCGTTGAAGAGCAATTGAAGCGGATGATCGTGCTGGCTCGTCAGGAGCTGCGGGACAAGCCGCTGGCTCGTCGCATGACGGGGGATCTCTGGCTGCGGCTGGGGAATGCGAAGGAGGCGGCTACGGAGCTGAGTCAGCTGGTGGTGGTGGATCGAAGTCGATCGTTTTACCGTGTGTTGCCGCAGTCTGGTCAGTACTGGCGTGCGCGAGCTGCGGGAAATGCGGCGGCGGCGAAGCAGGCATTTGCTGCCTGTGAGGCGGAGATTACCGGGAAGACGCTGCCGCGTTCTGGTCGTGCAGCGCTGGATGCCTGTCTGGCATTTGCCGCGATGCTGGTGCAGGAGGGGCGTCTGCCAGAGGCGCAGCAGCTGCTGGCGACTCGGCAGCTTGACCGTACGATTCCGGACAATCTGGATTCGATGGTGAGTGGGGCGTGGCTGCACGTCTCGGCGCTGTATCGTGATTTAGGTCTGGTGGCTCCGTTTGCGGCCGAGTCTTACCTGTGGAGTGATCCTTTGCATGTGGCAGTGGCGGCTGTGCTGGGTTTGCAGGGCAGCTGGAGTGAGGCGGCTGCGTGGTCGGCAGCGGCTGGAGATGTGCGTGTTGCGGCGGATGCGCTGGTGGCGGTTGCCGATGCGGCGAGGGTGAGGCAAGCGGGTGCGGCTGCAGCGGCGGTGCTGCGACCGGCGGCCGAGGCATTGACGGTGCCGGGATTTGCAGTGCGTGTTCAGGCGGCGGTGGCAGCGGCAGCTGGCGATGCCTCGTTGGTGGATGCCTGTGTGCAGCGGTTATCTCAGGAGCCGGCGGCGGTGCGGCTGGCGATGCCGAGTTTGTCTGAACTGGTGCAGCGGAATCCGGGCCCGGTGCCTGCTTCGCTGCCGTGGGCGATGGCGGCGATCGAGACGGCGCGGGGGCTGATTTTGACGAATCGGGCAGCGGATGCTGCTGCTGTGCTGAATCGAGGTTCTGAATTTCTGTCCGCAGCAGCTCCGCCGACGGCCGAGCTGCGACTGTTGTTGCGGCGAGCGGAGCAGGAAGAGGGTGTGGTGAAGCAGGAGATTTCTGACGCAGTGCGTGAGAAGAACGAGCAGAAGCTGGATGGATTGATGCGGAATCTGGAATCGCGGGCGCGTCAGCTTGCGGGAGGTGCTGAGGATCGGCGTGCGGTGCAGATTTTGCTGCTGAGTCGGCTGGTTTTCAGCGGTGGCAGCGACGCAGTGCTGGCTCATTTGCAGTCATCGGCGGAGGTTTTGTCTGAGGTTCAGCTGGACGCGATGAGCAATTTGATTTTGGTGGCGGGGCTGTTATCGCAGGGAGAAGCGGCGGATGCTGCGAAGTTTGCTGCTGTGACGGCTGGTGCGGATGCAGTGCGGCAGCAGCTGGCACCTCCGGCGGGCGTGATTGCTCCGCAGGCCTGGGTTTTGGGAGCGACGGGGGGTGTGGCCTGGCAGAGCAGTCGTGATTTGCGGAGCACAGCGTATCTTGCGCTGGAGGGCAGCTGGGAGAAGTCGGCGGGGATGCGACTGGCGATGGTTTGCGAACTGACGAGAAGTTTGACTCAGGGCAAGTCGTCGCTGAACGGTCTGGAGGGCATTTTGATGCTGCAGAACGGTTTGTGGCGTGAGGAGGCGTGGCAGACAGCGGCGCGAGCGATGGCGGATCGTGGTCTGGAGCAGAATCTTCTGGAGTGGGTGGCAGGCAAGAAAATCAGCAGTCTGGAGCAGATTTGCCTGCTGTACGGGTTGTCACAGGGGTTGGCGGTTCGTGCGGGCGCGAAGCCGGTGTCCCAGTAATCGGGTATCGGTTCCGGCGGGTTTGTTTTGCGTTTTGACGGTCTGGCGAGTACAACAGGGGGGAGTCTGGAATTCATCCCGCCTGTTGAGATCTGCTGCCATGTTCAATTCCGCTGCATCTGCTGTGCGTTTTTTGGTGTCCACTGCTGCTTTGGCGGCTGTTTCGATTGTGGATCCTGTGTGGTGTCAGGGTCAGCAGTCGGGTGAAGCGAAGCCGGCTGCGGCGGTAAGTTACTATCGTGCTGTGCGTCCGATCCTGCAGCGGAACTGTTCTGGCTGTCATTTTGCGGGCAAGCGTGAGGGTGGTTTGTCGGTGACATCTGTGGCTGAGCTGCTGAAGGGCGGGGACGCTGGTGCGGCCGCGGTGCTGGGCAAGCCGGACGAGGGAACGCTGATCGGGAATGTGTCGGGCGACGCCCCGTCGATGCCTCTGAATGGGACTCCTTTAAAGCCTGAGCAGGTGCAGATCCTGCGGACGTGGATTGAGCAGGGCTGCGTTGATGATACTCCGCCGGCGGTCGAGCGAGTTGTGTCTGCCGAGAATCCTCCCGTGTATACTCGACCACCGCTTGTGACATCGCTTGATTATTCGCCGGACGGGCGGCTTTTGGCGGTGACTGGTTATCATGAGGTGCTGCTGCATACTTTGGACGGCAGTGCTGCTCCGAGGCGTCTGATTGGTCGTGCTCAGCGTATTGAGTCGGTGGCATTTTCGCCGGATGGTCAGGTATTGGCTGTCGCCGGGGGGACTCCTGCGTTGTTTGGAGAGCTGCAGTTGTGGAATGTGGCTGAGGGCAAGCTGCTGCATTCGCTGACGATCGGCACGGATTCGCTGTTTGGTGTTTCCTTCAGTGATGACGGCAGTCTGGTTTCTGTGGGTGGAGCGGACAATCGTCTGCGGGTGATTCGCGTGGAGAGCGGAGAGCAGCAGATGCGCATGGATGCTCATGCGGACTGGGTGCTGGGGACGGCATTTTCGCTGAAGAACGATCATGTGATCAGTGTCAGTCGGGACCGATCAATGAAGCTTTCGATTGTTTCGAATGGTCAGTTTGTGGACAACATTACCAGCATTACTCCGGGTGCACTGAAGGGTGGTCTGGCTGATGTGCAGCGGCTTCCGGGTGCGGAGGAGGTGCTTGCTGGCGGAGCTGACGGCGAGCCTCGTCTGTACAAGATCTTTCGCGAGAAGGCTCGACAGATTGGTGATGACTTCAACTTGATTCGTGCCTACCGACGGTTTGACGGTCGCGTGACGGATGTGGATGTGTCGAAGTCTGGTGCTTTGTTTGTGGCGGGTTCCAGTGGAGCTGTGACCGGGGCGGCTCGTGTTTACACCATGGCTGATCCGAACAAAGTGGTGGATTTGCCTGGGATTACCGGACCGGTGTTTGCGGTGAGCATTCGAGCGGACGAGGCGCAGGTGGCTGTGGCGGGATTTGACGGGATCGTGCGTTTGTTCAATGCGACGAGTGGGCAGCTGGAGTCTGAGTTCTCTGCGGCTCCGCTGACATCTGCGACAGCGCAGAAGTGATTCGATTGTTGTGTGTCAGATCTGCTGTCAGGCGATATGTCTGAGTTCGCCGGGCGTTGCGCGGCTGTGGTGTGTTGTTTGCGGGGGTTGCAGGCGGGTTTGACCTGCGTGAGCAGGTCGTAGTGGCCGCTGGAGTTTGCTGGAAAGCGGGCGGGCTTGCCGGGGGTGGGGGTACGTGCGCGGCAGGAGCGTGAGCAAAGCCTGCGCGTGCTTTACTGGGATTCGTCTGCCGACTCAATCACTCGTCGTCGTCTTCACCGTACAGCAAATCGCGGTAGTTCTTATGCTGACGGCGATCTTTCTGACCCGCACCACGACGTGTTCCGTCGTCGTCTTCGATGGGGCGAGTTTCTTTTTTGCGTCGGTCCTTCCGCACACCGGATTTTTCAATACGGTTGCGGCCATCGTCTGGAAAGGAGAAGTCGTTTCGCATGAGAGCACGTGGACTGGAGTTAGCCTTTCGTTGGTTCTGGAGCAGCCTTGGCCGCGGGACGCGACACTTCATACAGCGTTTTTATATCGAGGAAGACCGGTGATTCGCAACAGTTTGACGAGGAAATCGGGGTGTTCAGGGGGCAGGAAACGGGAGTTTTTGGGTGATTTCCGTTGCTTCTGAGGGTGGTTTTCGGCCAAATCTGCCGTTTTTGAGGGGCTGCTGCGGGAGTTCAACGCGAAGCTGGTCAGTTCGCCGGTGTGGAGAGGGTGGTGAGCACGGCTTGTCCGGCCTGTTGCATGCCGCAGAATTCGAGGCAGCGACTGCTGAGGTTTTGGCGTTCCTGCGGGCTGAGGTTTGGGGGCAGCGAGCGGATGGCGTCTGCCAGCGGGGTGTCGGGAGGGTAGAGTTTTCCGTGCTGCAGCATTTGCAGTCGTTCCGGGAAAGCACCATGTGCGGGCAGCAGTGAGGGGATGCCGAGCAGTGCCGCTTCGAGGACATACAATCCTTTGGGTTCGCGATATTCAGCGGGCACGCAGAGCCAGTCGAACTGTGAGAGCAGTTGAAATTTTTCTTCGCGGGTACTGGGGCTGCCGAGCCAGAGCAGCTGTTGTTCGCAGCCTTTTGCTGCGGCATTGAATCGCTGTTGGAATTGTTTTTGGTGCAAAGCCGGGAGGAAGCCACCGATGGACATTCGGAGCGACGGGTTTTGCGGGAGCAGCTGCGCGGCTGCGTCGAGAAATCGGAAGGCTCCTTTTTCGGGGCAGATGCGAGCGAAATAGCCGATGTGCCGCTGTGTTGTCGGTGAGTTGGGCGTTGCAGTCGGGGTTGCCGGGGGTGGCTGCACGGCGAGCGGGATGGTGTGGAATTTGCGGGGTGGCAGCTGCAGCAGCTGACTCATGTGGTCGCTGTAGTAACTGCTGTGGGTGAGGAACATGTCGATCTGGCGACAGTTTTCTGTGATTTTCTGGATGGCGGCGGTTTGCCACGGTGCCGGCAGATCTTTGAGGAAGATGTCATCTCCCTGGATGAGGCAGGCGAGCTGTCCGTGCCATTGTCGGCGTAATTCCGGCACGATTCCTGAGATCAGTGCGTTGCTGAGTACGATGACATCGGGTTTGAGTTCGAGTGCGAGGTACTTTACGAGAGCTTCGATTTCGCGGCGCTGAGGTCCGGAGGAACCTTTGAGGAGATCGACGGTGAGTGGTCCGAGCTGAGCAGCTGAGGTGCTGCTGCTGAAGCGTGAGAGGAAGGAGACGACGCCTGGTCGATCAAGCCAGCTGCGGCACCAGTCGGGCAGCAATCTCCAGCCTGGCAGTTTTGAGTCGAGGTAGACGTTGATGCCACCCATGAAGACCTGGGTGGAGCTGGCATTGTCTTCATCGACTCGCACAGGAGTGTACGTTGGCAGCAGCAGTGCATCGGCACCTGCCATTCTGAGTGAGCGTACGAGTGTGTTATCCTGCATGCAGGACCCGCAGAACATCCCTGCTCCGCCGGCGGTGATGATGCAGATTCTCATGGCGTATTATCCGTCTGAGCCGAGCGGGGCAGTGATCAGGCTGCCGGCGTTTCCTGTGGGGAGTTTTTAATCAGGAGTACGGTGGCCATGGCGAGTATGTCCTGATTTTCGACGGCCATTTGTTCGAGCAGGTCCAGTCTGCCGGATTCGACGCAGCAGGCGGTGAAGGAGAAGCCGTTGGGGTCTTCCATGCGTGAGAGGTGTGGGGCAGCGAGGGGCAGGATTTCTGCGGTTTTTCCGCAGCGCTGAGCGAGGTCGACCAGTACGAACGCGATGAGTCTTTGGTCTGGTGCATCGGGTTCCTGCTGCAGTTTGCGGGCGAACCAGCCGAGACTGCCGTCGACGTCGATTCCGGCAACGGCCTGCAGGAACTGTTCGCTGGCGGTGTAGTAATCATCGAAAGGGACATCTGCGGGGTAGCGGAGATGATCGCTGAGCTGCTGTCCGTAGAGGCTCATGTCGATTGCCAGTCGCAGTTCGGGATCTTCGCGGTGCAGGTGTCTGGCGAAGCCGACGATGGCGTGCAGGTGTGAGACATCGATGTGGTAGTTTCCTTCTGCAAACAGGAACTCGCGACCGGCGATCAGCTGTTTGAGTGAGAGATCGGGTTTGAGGGCTGGTTGTCGTCGTTCGACATCGCGGCGGACGTTTGCCAGCAGGTCGGCGTGCAGGTGGCGAACCATAACGGCGGCGGCCTGTCTGCGTTCGGCGGGCGTCATTTGTCCGATCATCTGGCTGAGTGCCGTGACTGTGTTGCAGGTTCCGTGTGTTTTCAGCAGCAGGGTGATTCCGGCGACGGGGTGAGCACCTTCGTAGAGTGCGACGTTGAGGACTTCGTCGTTTTCGGCCCCTGGGTTGCCATCGCTGTTGTTTACGAGATTTTCGACAGCGTCGCGTACGGGTTGTGGTTCGCGAATGGTGCGAAAGTAGGCCCATGCATCAGCGAGCTGGTTATGCTGCAGAAAGTGGAAGCCGGCTTCGCGGGCGGCATCGGTGTAGGCTTTCCGCCATGCCGTTTCCTGAGCTTCGGGGATATCTCGCAGGGAAGTGGGCTGAGTGATGGGGAGTCCCAGTTCTCGGCGGGAGCGGATCATGCGAGCATCGAACCAGCGATGAAAATCGTGCTGTTCCAGGAGGGTCTGTTCGAGTGTGTCGAGGATTGCTGCGGGGGCATTGGCGGAACGCAGTTTTTCGAGTGTGCTGGACGACATGGCGGTGTTTTTTCAGGCGGGCAGGGATTGAAGTTCGGGAGGGGGTGTTGACGGCTGGATCAGCGGGATCCTGGCGGGCAGTATTCTTTCAGCCATGCGAAGATTTCATTGTGCCAGTAGCGGCTGTTGGCGGGTTTTGTGACCCAGTGACCTTCATCGGGGAAGTTGATAAATTTGCTGGGGACACCCAGTCGCTGCAGTGTGGTGAAGACCTGCTGGCCTTCGCTGACGGGGACTCGAAAGTCGAGGTCATTATGGATGATCAGCATGGGAGTTTTGAAGTTGGCGGCGAATTTGTGTGGCGAGTGTTTTTCGTAGGAGGCGCGGTTGGGGCCCCACGGTGTACCGCCATGTTCGTGTTCGTCGAACCACAGTTCTTCGGTGGTTGCGTACATGCTTTCGAAGTTGTAGACGCCGCAGTGATTCACGAGGGTACGGAATTTGTTGGTTTGTCCGGCGAACCAGTTCATCATGTAGCCCCCGAAGGAGGCTCCGGCGGCGAACATGCGTTCGTTGTCGATCCACGGCTGTTGTTCCATGTGAGCGAGTCCGGCCATGAGGTCGACGAAGCATCGTCCGCCCCAGTCGCCGCCGATCTGATCGCAGTATTTTTGGCCGAAGCCTGTGCTGCCGCGGGGGTTGGGCAGGCAGACGACATAACCCTGAGCGGCCCAGATTTGGGGATTCCAGCGGAAGCTCCAGCTGTCAGCCCAGGCACCCTGCGGGCCTCCGTGAACGAGGAATGCGAGTGGCCAGCGACGATTTTTATCGAAGCCTGGCGGTGTGAGGATCCACATCTGCATGGGATCGCCGTCGGCTCCGACGACATCGACGGAGGTTGCCTGTGGCAACTGCAGCTGTTTCAGGAGTTGTGTATTGGCGGCAGAGATATTGAGCCCGGGTACTCGTGAGCGCAGGACATCTTTTTCGAGGAGTGTGGTGAAGACTTCGTTGGGTGAGCGGAGCGTGCTGTAATTTCCGGTGAGAACGGAGCCGTCGGCAGAGACTGCGAGGCTGGAGATTGTGCCGGCGGACTGAGCGCGGCTGGCGACGTTGGGTCGGCTGACTGAGATTCCGAAGACTGGTTTTTCACCTCGCATTTCGGCTGTGCTGAGGATTTCATCATCGGATCGCCAGGCGATTTCGTCGAAGGACAGGTCGACTTCCGCGGTGAGTGATGTGGAGGGGCTGGTGAGTGCGCCGTCGGGGGTGCAGTCGGCGACGACGATTTCCCACTTATCTGCTTCGTAGCCCGGTTTTCGCTGGACTCGCCAGGCCAGTTTTTTGCCGCCGGGCGAGAACACTGGGTGGCCATCGGCTGCGGGATTACCGGTGGTCAGTGTTTCCCAGCTGGTGGTCCCGCCGGTGGCGGGGACGCGGCACAGATCGTAGTTGGTGCTCCAGGCTTCATTTTCTGCGGGCACAGCCGAGAAGATGACGTGGGACCCGTCGGGGGAGAAGCAGTAATCCTGTGGTGCGGAGAAGGTGGAGGAGGTGGGGTTGGCGTCGCGGTCACCGGGAGTGACGTCGCGTGGTTCGCTGATGGTGAGTTCGAGTCCGTTGTTGCTGGTGACATCGACCACGAACAGGTGCTGTCGTCGATCTTCGACGTAGCTGTCCCAGTGTCGGTAGAACAGTTTGCGAAAGGTGCGTGCTTTGACGGGCGAGGCTTCGATGGCTGCGGCTTTATCGCGATTTTTGGCATCGCTTTCAGCGAACGGCAGCTGGGAGAATTCGGGGTAGACGGCGGAATTGAAGACAATTCGACCGCCGTCGCGTGACCAGATGCCTCCGGAGGCTCCGGTGCTGATGGTTGTCAGCTGGCGGGCTTCTCCGCCGAGTGTGCTGATGGCCCACAGCTGGCTGGTACCGGAGCGACTGGATTCGAAAAGGATCCAGCGTCCGTCGGGCGACCAGCGGGGATTGCTGTCTTTGGCATTAGTGCTGGTGAGCTGCCGGGGTGGCTGTTGTCCGTCCACGGAGGCGACCCAGATCCGTGAGACGGATTTGTTTTGGTGGGAATCGGTAATTTCGACGGCTGACCATGCGACCCACATCCCGGTGGGGTCCAGTGCTGGCGGGCCGATGCGTCGAAAGGCAAACAGGTCATCAACGGACATGGTGCGCTGCTGCATGGCGGTCTCAGGTGTGGCGTTGTTCTGAGCGAACAGCGAGGTTGTGCAGAGGACAGAAGAGAGAGCGAAGGAAACGAGAACCAGCCGCATGATCTGCTCCTGCGGGAATGCCGGATTGAGTAGCGAGAAGTCGCGAGCGTCCGCGACTTTGTGTGTAGCATGCCCTGCAGCCGGGCTGAAAGTCCAGCAAGCGGGCAGGAAAAGCCGAACTGGGAAGAAATCCGGAATTTCCGTGTTTGCCGCGGCGTTTGGCAATGACACCGTTGATGCGAGCGCAGAGAATCTGGGTGGATGTGACTGTTTCCCCGGTCCCTGCAGAAACTGGTGTGGAAAACATGAGGCGGGAACGATCTGGCGGGTGGATTTGTACTGGCGATTTTGGGCTGCGGCAGTTGTCGCAGTTCTGTCTGTCGGTGGCAGCGGTGCTGTTGGCGGCTGAGTTCGCTGTAGGGGACGAGTTTCCGGCCGCGGCGCTGCAGGGCATTGTGCAGCAGCACTGTCAGTCGTGTCATGATGGTGCGACGCGTGCGGGTGGACTGAGTCTGGACTCGTTTGCGACGGACCTGCAGGATGACTCGGTATTTCAGTTGTGGCAGCATGTGTATGACCGAGTGCTGTCGGATCAGATGCCGCCGTCTGAGGCGCGGCAGTCTTGGCAGGTGGCGGACCGTGATCATCTGCTGACGCTGCTGAGTGGTCCATTGCAGCGGGCGTCGCGGGTTCGTCAGCAGCAGGAGGGTCGGGCGCTGCTGCGGCGACTGACGGCGTTTGAGTACGAGAATACTCTGGCCGATCTTCTGGGCGAGCGGATTTCGGTGGCGGACGTGTTGCCGGAGGACGTTCCGCGGGGTGGTTTTGAGAATCAGAGTGGATCTCTGGATCTTTCGGCGGTGCATTTTTTGAAGTATCAGGAGGCGTCTGCGCGGGTGATTCGCGGAGTTGTGCCGATCAGTCCGCAGATTCCATTTTCGGACGAGCGGAGTGGTCTGCAGATTACGGAGAAGGGCCCAAATTTTCGGGAGGGTTTGGGTCGGACGTGTCGGCTGGACGGTGATTCGCTGATTTTTTACACGCAGCTGCCGCGTTATGGTTTGTGTGCGACGGCGGCGGTTCCGGCAGCGGGGCGTTATCGGATTCGGATGCAGGCTGCGGCGGTAGGTGAGGGTGTGCAGTCGATTCCTGTGGGTTTGATGCGTGTGCTGCAGAGTGGCCGGGAGGGGCCGGAGTTGTATGACGTGGTGGATATTCCGGCGGGTGAACCGCAGGTTTTGGAATTTGAGTGCGAGCTTGCACCGCGGCAGGCATTTGTCGTGAATCTGCTGACGTACTGGGACATTCGTCGTTTCAAGCGTCCGATCGAGGAGTACACGGGAGCTGGTCTGCGTGTGGACTGGCTGAAGCTGGAGGGGCCGATTGGTGATTGGCCGGGGCCTGGTTATCGGGCGTTGTTTGAGAATCTGCCGCTGCAGGCTCGATCGGTCGTGAAGGCGGAGGCTGCGGGCGGGCGTGTGCCGGTGATTCGTGAGAATCGGCCGATTCAGCAGTGGGAGTCTGATCCGCTGGTGCCTGTGTCTGCGGACGCGCGTGGAGATGCTGAGCGATTGCTGAAGCGATTTCTGGGTCGCGCACTGCGGCGACCGGCGACGGCTGCGGAGGAATCCGAGCTGATTGCGGCGGTGCATGGGAAGCTGGATGCCGGAGCCACATTTTTTGAAGCGATGCAGCATGGTTATCAGCAGCTGCTGACCTCACCTGGTTTTCTGTTGTTGCTGGACAGTGAGCCTGGCAGTCCG
This sequence comes from Planctomycetaceae bacterium, assembly GCA_046075365.1. GTDB lineage: Bacteria > Planctomycetota > Planctomycetia > Planctomycetales > Planctomycetaceae > SXXK01. Next base: position 24,245 of record JBJTPZ010000058.1, on the reverse strand, counting down.
CTGGACGATTACCAGTTAGCATCGAGGTTGTCATATTTTCTGTGGTGTTCGTGTCCGGACGAGCAGTTGCTGGAGGCAGCGGCTGGCGGGCAGCTGCGTGGGGAGGCAGGGCGTCGTGCTCAGGTGGAGCGGATGCTGGTTTCACCGAAGCTGCGTCGTTTTACGACCAGTTTTACGGGGCAATGGCTGGATTTGCGGCGGATTCAGGCGACGCTGCCGGATCCGGCATTGTATCCGGATTTTGATCCGTTGCTGTTGTGGTCGATGCAGCGTGAGACGGAGTTGTTTTTTGAGGAGGTCTTGCGGACGAACGGGAGTGTGCTGGAGTTTGTGGATTCGGACTGGTCGATGCTGAATGAGCGTCTGGGTCAATTGTACGGTGTGAGTGGCCTGCGTGGCAGTATTCCGGTGCGGACAGAGCTGCCGGCGGATTCTGTGCGGGGCGGTGTTTTGACACAGGCGGCAGTTCTGAAGGTGACGGCCGACGGGACTCGGACATCGCCGGTGCTGCGTGGAGCGTGGGTGCTGGATCGTCTGCTGGGGACTCCGCCGACCCCGCCGCCGCCCAACATACCGCCGATCGAGCCTGACATTCGTGGAGCGACGACGATTCGTGAGCAGCTGGTGGCTCACCGGAATACTCCGGCCTGCGCGACCTGTCACAATCAGATTGATCCGCCGGGTTTTGCGCTGGAGTGTTTTGATCCGATTGGGAATTACCGTGAGTTTTACCGAGTGACGGTGAAGACGGAGGCTGGTGCAGTTGATTTGCCGTATCGGTCTGGTCGTCCGGTGTATCGTGGACCTGCGGTGGATGCATCTGGGAAATTTGCGGACGGGCGTCAGTTTTCCGGTATTCGTGATTATCGCCGGATGTTGCTGGACCAGCGTCCGCAGCTGGTGCGGAATGTGGTGCAGCGGGTGCTGGAGTTCAGTACCAGTGCGAAGGTGCAGTTTGCGGATCGGGCGCTGTTGTCTGAGATGGTGGAGCGTCTGGAAGGTGAAGGCAGTGGTTTTCGATCGGTGATTCACGAGGTGGTGAACAGTCGGGCGTTTCTGTGGAAGTAGAGTGGTGTTTTTGAGCGGGAGCTGTGCAGATGTCAATCCGTCGACTTGATCGCAGGCTGATGCTGAGGTCCGCAGGTGTTGCGCTGGGTTTGCCGATGCTGGAGGCGATGGCTGTGTCTCCTGTGTGTCGTGGTGTGGCGGAGTTACCGGCGGAACCGCGGCGTTTGGTGCTGGTGGGGCAGCCGCTGGGGATGTACGGGCCCAACTTCTTTCCGCAGCAGTCGGGACCGCAGTTTGAGGCCAGCCGTTATCTGAATGCCGTTGAGCGGCATCGGGGGCAGCTGACGGTATTTTCGGGAATGTCACATCACTATCCGGCGGGTCATTTTGCTGAGGTGGCTTTGTTTACGGGGGTCGCTCCGGAGCGTATTCGTGAGAACGATATTCGGAACGGGATTTCGCTGGAGCAGGAGGCGGCTGCTTTGGTGGGTCGACTGACGCGTTTTCCGTCTCTTGTGCTGGGCGGAGGGAACGCATCCTGGAACGGTCGGGGTGTACGGATTCCGTCTGAGAGTCGTGCGACTCAGGTGTTTCGTCGTTTGTTTTTGGCGGGTACGGCAGAGGATGAGGCGCGGGAGCTGCAGCGTCTGCGGGATGGTCAGAGTGTGCTGGACAGCGTGGGCAGTCAGATCAGCAGTCTGACGCGTCGTGTGGGGCGTGCGGATCGTCAGCGGCTGGAGTTGTTTTTGGGTTCGGTGCGTGAGGCTGAGCAGATGCTGCAGCAGGACGAGCAGTGGGCTCAGACGCCTAAGCCGACGGTCAGCATGCAGGCTCCGACATCGGAGTTTGGGGGAGCGCAGCTGCTGGAGCGATCTCGGCAGTGGTACAGTCTGGTGCATTTGGCGCTGCAGACGGACTCGACTCGCAGTGTATCGCTCTGGCTGGGGACACAGGATCGTCCGGAGATTCCGGGGGTGAATCTTGGTCATCATGATGCATCGCATCATGGTCAGGATCCGGCGAAGCTGGAGCAGCTGGCACTGATTGAGGAGGCTGAGATGCGTGTTTTGGGGGAATTTCTGGATCGTCTGAGGGAGACACAGGAGGACGGAGAGAGTTTGCTGGACAGGACAGCAGTGCTGTATGCCAGCAATCTGGGGAATTCGTCATCGCACGACAATTCGAATCTTCCGGTGTTGCTGGCGGGGGGGCGATTTCGTCATCAGGGGCATGTGGTCAGCGACTTGCGGAACAACGTGCGGATGTCGAATTTGTTTGTGAGGATGCTGCGTCATCTGGGGCAGGAGGCGGAGCGATTTGGAGCCAGCGACGGTGTAATCAGTGAGATCTGAGTACTGTGCATTGAATGTAGCGTTCCGGCGTCATTTGTTGCTGCTAAAGGGCGTCATCTGTTGTGTCGTGGCGACAATTGTGTGGATGAGGAGGCTCTTCGAGGGACGGCTGGCTGACGTTGAGAAGTGGAGGAATAACGGGGAATTCTCAGCTTTTGGGCCTGTTTGAGGGCTGAGGTGCCAGTTGAGTTGAGAAGAAAAAACACGTTGACTGCCTGGATTGGAACTGTCTGTGCAGTGGAACTGAGCGGGGCTTTGTGTCTGTTGAGTGCGGACACGTGGTTCGGCAGTTGCACACTGTGGGAAGAATTCCGGGGGAAGCAGTCATGCGTGGTTCGTTTGGTTTTCTGTCAGCGATGCGTTCGATTTTGCGACGTGATCGTCGTCGTCGCCAGCGTTCCGGTCAGTTCTCGGCAGAGATGCTTGAGACGCGGCAGCTGTTGACGGCGCTGCAGATGACGGATAACGAGCAGCTGCTTGTTGAGCTGATCAACAGGGCGCGGATGGATCCCGGCGGCGAGGCGGTGCGTCTGGACATTGATCTGAATTTTGGCCTTGTGGCGGGGACCTTGAAGCCGGATCCTCGTCAGCCTTTGGCTCCGGAGCAGGTCCTGATTGATTCTGCCGGCGCGCATGCTCAGGACATGCTGGACCGCAATTATTTCAGTCATTATACGGCGGGCAGCAAGAACGGGGCGCAGGAGCGTGCGAATGCTCGCGGGTACACCGGATCTGTTGGTGAAAATCTTTCGTGGGGTGGTTCGACAGAAGCGATTGATGAGCTGGAGCAGGTTTATGACCGTCATTTGAATTTATGGCGCAGCAGTGTCCATCGTCGGAATATGCTGGATGATGGGTATGATGAAATTGGTGTGGGGATGCGTTATGGTCGTTATGAGAGCGGACCGACGTATAATGCGTCGATGGCAGTGACTGACTTCGGCAGGATCAATGCGAAGCCGTTCATCACGGGTGTGGTGTTTGGGGATCTGGACAATGATAATTTCTATGATCCGGGTGAGAGTGTGCGGGCAGGAACGGTGGCTGCGAGGAATCTGAGTACAGGCGAGGTGGTAGTCACCGACATTGGTAACTCGGGTGGTTATGCGCTGTCGGTCAATCCGGGATCGTGGCTGGTATCTGCCGAGTATCTGCTGGACGGCGTGATTGCTCAGCAGGTACATCAGGTGGACGTGGGGGCATTCAATGTGAAGGTTGACTTCAACAGTCAGGAAGTGCAGCCGATTCAGCTGACGCTGACATCCAGCAGTGCGGTGATTAACGAGCGTGGCGCCGGCAGTTCGATTTCGGTGACGGCGACGCGAGCATTTCCGATCGGCCATGCGGTGACGATTCAGTTGTTTAACAGCAATTCGCTGGAAGCAACGCTGCCGACATCGGTGACGATACCTGCGGGTGCGAAGAGTGCTTCTGTGACGATGCAGGCGGTGGCAGATAACGTGGTGGACGGTACGACATCCCTGACTGTGTCAACAGCGGCCAGCGGGTATGCTCAGGCGTCGCTGAAGCTGAGTGTTGCTGACCGCACTGCTCCGCTGCTGCCGACGGCAGTACAGGTGGTAGCGACGGCGCGTCCGAAATTTACATGGAGTGCAGTAGATGCAGCATCGTCGTACACGATTCACATTGACAATGCGACCACGAAGCAGACTCGACTGCTGGTGGTAAGCGGCATTCGGGATACGTTTTTTGTGCCGTCTGTTGATCTTGGCATCGGGACATACAATGTGTGGGTGCGAGCGACCACAGCGACGGGGCTGCTGAGCACGTGGAGTCCTGTGGGAGTCTGGCAGACTCGACCGGTTCCCGTCCTGCAGAAGGTATCGGTGCCGCAGCAGAACAATACCTTGAACATTGAATGGCTGCCTGTAGCGGGGGCTGCATCTTATGATGTGTGGGTGGATGCATTGTCGACTGGTGTCAAGCAGTACTATCGCAACATGAATGTCACGGGAACGTCGGTTTCCGTTCCCAAAACCCCGGTTGGTCGTTATCAGGTCTGGGTGCGAGCGAAGAATGCGGCTGGTGAGCAGACGGGCTGGGGTGTTCCCGGCAATATGCTGGTGACGTATGTTGTGACGGGAGTGGCGGTGCGGGCTGGTGATTTCACGTCCACAGCAGAGCTGCGCTGGGATCGTTTGTCCGGAGCAGTGGCGTATGACGTGTGGATTGATGATCGGTCCACGGGAGTGCCGCAGGTGCTGAGGAATACGAAGGTCTCGGGGACTTCTTTGCTGTTGTCTGCATTGTCACCGTCATCGTATACGGCGTGGGTGCGTGGTCGGGATTTGTCGGGGATCTGGCATGCCTGGAGTGCTCCTTTGCACTTTGAGTTCAAGCAGCCGGCAGTTGTGCTGCGTCCTTTGCCGACGACCAAAGAACGGTCTCCGGTGGTGACCTGGACGGCGGTTGCTGGTGTTACGTCATATCAGGCTCGTCTGCTGAATTCCGACGGCGACGTACTGGCGTCGGCCACATCGCTGGCGGGCACCAGCTGGACTCCTTCAGCCACACTGGACTCGGGCGAATACCGGATTTGGCTCAAGGCAATTGACTTCCGGGGGAATTCGCTGACGACGGAGGAGTATGTTTTCACTGTGGTATCAGCGGAAGACGCTGCTGGTTCTGAGTCCGGGCTGGAATTGTTGTCGCAGCAACTTGAGCGGCTGACGGGGCAGCTGGACGGCCAGGCACTGGCAGAGCCTGAAAAGCGGGCTGAAGTGACTGCTCGCGTTTTGGTCGGTGCCGAGCTGCCGTTGCAGGCTGAGTCAGTCGGGATGGCTGCGAGGGTGGTTCGAGGTGAGGTTGGTTTGCTGGTGCCGGGGGCAGGTGGCCGGTCTGAGATTGAGCGGGACGGAGGGGCTGACGCGAGACTGCTGGAGCAGGTCTTTGAGCGTGTGGCCGGTCTGGAGTTTGAGGAGCAGCGGGTTTCGCTCTGAGGACGACGTCTGCGGCTACTGTTTGTTTGGTGCGGCATCGGCTGGCAGGCTGCCGGCCGGTCGTACAGCGGAGCCTTTTCGGGGTCCGTCACCGAGTTGTTCCCGAGCGGTTTCCGCGAGGGTTCGCAGTTTTGCAGCGACTTCCGGGTGCTGTGCCAGCAGATTTGTGGATTCGCCGGGGTCCTGCTGCAGGTCGAAGAGGGATTCTTCGATGGCAGCGGTGGCGTAGCGGACTGGGGTGCCGCCGGTAGCCTGTGGGAGACCGTGGACAGTGCGGTATTCATGGGGAAAGTGCAGTTTCCAGCGTCCGGAGCGAATGGCCTGCAGTTCATTGCCCCAGTAGAACCAGAGAGCTTCGTGCGGTGACTGGTCGGTCTGTGGGCCAGTGAGCAGGGATTTGAGGCTGAGTCCATCGATGGGTTTGGGAGGCAGCTGAGTGTCGAGCAGTTCAGCGACGGTGGGCAGGATATCGATGGTCATGACGGGGGCCTGGCAGACGGTTCCGGCGGGAATTTGAGCCGGCCAGGTCATGATGCAGGGGACTCGGCAGCCACCGTCGAACATGGTGCCCTTGCCTTCTCGGAGCGGGCCAGCTGATCCGGCATGTTCGCCGTAGCTGAGCCATGGTCCGTTGTCAGAAGTGAAGATGATGAGCGTATTGTCTTCGACCTGGTTTTTGCGGAGTGTGGCGACAATCTGGCCGACGGACCAGTCGATTTCCATGAGTACATCGGCGAAGAGTCCTTTGCCGCTGCGATTTTGGAATTTATTGCCGGCGAAGAGCGGCACGTGGACCATGGAGTGTGGCAGGTACAGGAAGAACGGGCGTTTACCGCAGCGATCGATGAAGGCGGTGGCTTTTTCGGTATAGAGTCTTGTGAGTTCTGCCTGATCTGCGGCGGTGACTGCGGGGTTGATGATGGTGTTGTTTTCGAAGAGTGGCAGGTTTGGCCAGCGTTTCAGTCGTTCCTGCATGGGCAGGTGCAGGACTTCTGGGTGGAACGGCCACATATCATTGCTGTATGGCAGTCCGAAGTATTCGTCGAAGCCGTGCTGGAGCGGCAGGAACTGGTGGTGATGTCCGAGGTGCCATTTGCCGAAGCAGGCGGTGGCATAATTTTTTTGCCGGCAGATTTCTGCGAGTGTGGTTTCGTCGGGATTGATACCGATGCGGCTTTGTGGTCCGAGAGCCCCCTGAATACCGACTCGCACGTTGTAACAGCCGGTCAGGAGTGCGGTTCTTGAGGCGGAGCAGACGGCCTGAGCGACGTAGAAGTCTGTAAAGCGGCGTCCGCGTCTGGCGAGGTCGGTGAGATTGGGAGTGAGTTCCGGGTCACCGCCGAACGGAGCGGGGTCAGCGTAGCCCATGTCATCCATGAAAATCAGAACGATGTTGGGGGGATTTTGGGCGACGGCGAGATTTGTGAGGCAGGCGGTTGTTGCGACGAGGGTGACCAGTGTCAGGAGGAAGCGGACCATGATTCTGGTGCAAGTGGTGTTGTTGGTGGCGGTCGTCATGGGGTGATTTCCTGAGAAAAGCGGGCTTTCGCGGCGGGGTCCGGCGGCGGATTCTGGCAGAATCGGGAGTCCGGGCAAAGGGACTGGCCGGTGCTGGCGGGAATTCTGCGGCGTTGTCGGGGGCTGTGTCGGGCGAGGAATCCGGGTTTCCCACTGAGGCGGGCAGCGGTTACACTGTGCGGGGCGGTGTTGTGTGCAGAGTGTCCGGGAAGAGGAAGAAGTACTGCTTGAATTCTGCAGGTGGCGTGGCATTGCTGGGTTCGACCGGCTCGATTGGTACCAGTTGTCTGGATGTGGTCCGGCATCTTGGTGGTCGGCTGCGCATTACGGGGCTGGCTGCCTGGCAGAATCGCGACCGTCTGGAGGCTCAGGCTGCCGAGTTTCAGCCGGACTGGGTGGTGCTTGGCAGTGAGTCTGCGGAGTTGCCGGCGGTGCGTGCGGGGCAGTGCTGTTACCGTGGCTTTGGTGTTTTGGATGAATTGATCCGTCAGCCGGAGACGGGGACGGTTGTTTGTGCGGTGGTGGGAGCTGCGGGGCTGCCTGCGGCCTGGGCTGCGGTGGATGCCGGGAAGCGGGTAGCGCTGGCGAACAAGGAGTCGCTGGTCGTTGCCGGGGGTCTGCTGATGCAGCGGGCAGCGGAGACGGGTGCGCAGGTGATTCCTGTTGACAGTGAGCACAGTGCGATTTTCCAGTGTCTGCAGAGTGGTCGTCGTGCTGAGGTGAAGCGAGTCATTTTGACGGCCAGCGGCGGGCCATTTCGGGGCTGGAGTCGCGAGCAGATGTCAGTTGTGACTCCTGAGATGGCTCTGCAGCATCCGACGTGGCGTATGGGTCCGAAGATTACGGTGGATTCGGCGACGATGATGAACAAGGCGCTGGAGATTATCGAGGCGCGGTGGCTGTTTGGGTTAAGTCGGGAGCAGCTGGCGGTGTGTGTGCATCCGCAGTCGCTGGTGCATTCTCTGGTGGAGTACGAGGACGGCTCGGTGATTGCTCAGATGTCGCCGCCAGACATGCGTCTGCCGATCCAGTATGCCCTGACGTATCCGGAGCGTGTGAGTGGTCCGACGAAGCGGACGGACTGGTCCATACCTCAGACGCTGCAGTTATTGCCGCCGGATTTTGAGGCATTTCCGGCATTGCGTCTGGGTTTCGAGGTAGCGGAGAAGGGTGGCACGTGTGGTGCGGTGCTGAATGCGGCCAACGAGGTCGCGGTGGAGAGATTTCTGCAGGGAAAGCTGGAATTTCTCTGCATTACGAAACTGGTTCAGGATATACTGGGCAGTCATAACTACGATGCCGTACCGACGTTGCAGCGGCTGACAGCAGTTGACAACTGGGCGCGAGAGGAAGCACGCAGGTGGAAATCTTGAATTACATGCCGCTGGCGGCTGGTGCCGTTTGGTCGGTTTTTGACGCACTGCAGACAATCCTGGCGGTTGTCTTTGGTCTGGGGATGGTGATTTTCTTCCACGAGCTGGGTCACTTTGCGGTTGCGAAGTGGTGCAACGTGCACGTGGAGCGGTTCAGTATCGGGATTGGGCCGATCATCTGGAGTCACCAGCGTGGTGAGACGGAGTATGCCTTGTCAGTGCTGCCGCTGGGTGGTTACGTGAAGATGCTGGGGCAGGACGATATGGACCCCAATCAGATGACCAGTTCAGAGATTGCCGAGAACCCGAGGTCGTATTCGTCGAAGACGGTGCTGCAGCGGATGGCAATTATTTCTGCCGGCGTGATCATGAATGTGGCGACCGGTTTTTTGTTTTTTGCGATTGGATACTGGAATGGTGTGCCTGAGTCTGCGCCAGTGGTGGGCAGTGTGAAGGCTGGTTTTCCTGCCTGGGAGGCTGGTATTCGTGCGGGTGACCGAGTGACGGCGGTGAACGAAGAGCCGATCCGAAGTTTTTTTGACCTGCAGGAAGCAATTCTGCTGTCGTCGGGTGATCTGAGGATTGACGTTGAGCGAAACGGCAAGGCGCTGCCTGCTCCGATCGTGCTGACTCCGGTGCAGGCTCCGCTTGGGCCTACCATTGGTGTGAATCCGGCGGTGACGACAGAGATCGGTGCGATTGCTGATCCGGGATTGATTGCTGACGCCGGCATGGCAGTTGAGAAGGCGTCTGAGGGATTTTTGCCGGGGGACAAGATTGTCAGTCTGCAGCCGCAGTCAGAGAGTGCTGAGGCGGGGGCGGACGAGGTTTCTAAGCAGCCTGTGCATTTGATTGCCGATTTGCGGCAGGTGCTGGCGACTTATGCCGACCGTGAGATGGTGTACGGTGTTGAGCGCAAGGGGGCGGACGGTGCGGCGACGACGGTCAGCATTAAAGTTCCTCCTCAGCCGGTTCGAAAGCTGGGCTTTTGGATGGCGATGGGCCCGATCCGGGCAATTCAAAAGGATTCTCCTGCGGCCATGGCGGGTTTGAAGGTGGGGGATACGATTCGGTCGGTGGATGGACTGAAGCCTGGCGAGGACATTGATCCGCTGAGTTTGCCGGTGTATTTTGGCAAGAAAGCGGGTCAGGCTGTGACGGTGATGTATTCGCGTGCGACAAGTGGCGGAAGTGTTGAGGGGCAGTGCGAGCTGACTCCGAATGCGAATCTGCCGGGCTGGATGGAAAGTCCTGACAGCAGTACGTCTCCGCTGACGATTCCGTCAATAGGTCTGGGATATCAGGTACAAAATTATGTGGCGAAGGTTCTGCCGGGTTCCGAGGTAGAAAAACTGGGTGGTCTGTCGCAGCTGACGAAGATCACGAAGGTAGAGTTGCTGCACCGTGAGCCGGGCACAGGCAAGCCGGATGCGTGGGGCAACGAGGAGACTCCGGTAGAGTTGCCGTTAACGGCCAAGGAGGATGTTTCAGAGGAGGAGGCGGAGGCGAACTGGGCGTGGGCTTTTGACCAGCTGCAGCGAGCTCCGGGGCGTAAAATCGTACTGCATTTTGAGGATGGCAAGACGACAGGCACGAGGACTTTGCAGGAGCTTGAGCTGGAGGACGACTGGTTTCTCTGGGTGCGGGGTTTTAATCCGGAGATCTGGGAGAGCGAGCAAGTTGTGCTGGGGGCAAAATCGCCTCTGGAGGCGTTGAGTCTGGGTCTGGCCAGGACGCAGAAAGTTGCGTTTTCAATCTACCGCAGTCTGAAAAAGATGGTTCGTCGCGAGGTTGCTGCGAAGTCGCTGAGTGGCCCGGTAGGGATTGCCAAGATTGCTTATAAGGTGGCTGAGCAGGGGTTTCTGGAGTTGCTGGTATTTCTGGGGATTCTGAGCATCAATCTGGCGATCCTGAATTTTCTGCCGATTCCAATTCTGGACGGCGGCCACATGGTGTTTTTGCTGTGGGAGGGGATCACTCGTCGCAAGCCCAGTATCACAGTGATCAACTGGGCGCATGCGGCCGGGATGGTCTTTTTGTTGTCCCTGCTGATCTTTGTGATGTGGATTGACTTGTTTGTGAGCGGCAGCTGACAGGTGCGGGGGGCGGGCGTACGGACGTGGCGGTCGGTGATCAGAAGCCGGCCACCTGTACTGCAGTCTGCATCTTTTTCAATCCTTCAGCGGCTACTGCGGCGGCATCCTGCTGCCAGTATCCGGGATTGAAAAGTTCCAGTGACAGGGTGATGTTTCGTGATTTCCCGGCGAGCATTTTCAGGATAGCGGTAAGCGGTGCAATCCCGTCACCCGGGTAGACTCGGTGTGAATCATTGATGCTGTCTCGTGGCGGGTCAGCCGGGAAGTCATTCATGTGGAAGACCTGCAGCGACTGATCGCTGAACAGTGACAGTCCGGCAAAGTCTGAGCCGCCTTTGAAGATGTGGTAGACATCCAGCAGCAGGCAGGAGTCCTGCCGTCCGGTTTCCGCAGCGACCCAGGCGACATCGCCGAGTCGGGACAGGTTTTTCGAAAATCCCCAGACTTCCAGCTGGGGGATGATTCCGGCGTCCGCGCCGATTTTCTGGAGTGCGGCAAATCGTTCGGCAGCAGCAGCCAGTTCGATGACGGGGCTGTCGCCGGAGTGAGCGCCGACGGGGGGCGCGGCGATCCGCGTGCCGCCCATTTGTTTGAGCATGTCCATGTCTTTGCGGGCTTCTTCGAGAGCCTGCTGGCGTTTGGATTCGTCATTGTGAATCCACTGGGCGAAGCCGATGGCGCTGTCGACAGTGAGTCCTGCATCGGCGATACGTTTGCCGAGGTCAGCGATGCTGCCTCCCTGATCGCGGAATTCGCGGAGATTGGGAATCCAGGGTTCGATACCGTCGTAGCCGGCAGCCGCTGCGATTTCAACTTCTCGGACGATTCCGGATTTCTGACCGCGGATGGTGCTGGTGTTGAGGCAGAAGCGAAATTTTTGTTCATAGCCGGTGTGGTGTGGGCCGCTGGCGGAGCAACTGGCCTGTGTGGACGCAGCGGCAAGCGAGGTGACAGCTGTTCCGAGGGCCAGCATGGAGTCGCGACGGTTGTGTTTCATGGCTGGTTTTCTGGGTTTTGGGCAGGAGGTGAGAAGTGCGGGTGGCCAGTGTCAGACCATAGGTGATTTGGTGGCGAAGTTCCAGTGACGCATTATTCGGTGGGCTGGGAGTTTTCAGCGGGTTGTGTGGCGGGTCGAATCAGCTGGAAGTAGCGTCGAATGAGGCTTTTTTGTCCGGGTGGGATAGGTTCTGAGCGAAGTGCTGCTTCGCTGAGGGCTTCATATTTTTGGGCATTTTGGCGGTATTGTCGCTCGGCCAGCTGTTCCTGTGGCTGTCCCTCGGATTTTTCTGTTTCGGAAGCGCCTGTACCGGTGTCGTCTCCGTTGAGTTTCAGTTCATTTCCGGCGGCGGAGCGAGCGGTTTGCTGGCCGCGGGGATCGCCGGCGGTGCCTTTACCTGCCTTATTGCCTCCTTTGCCCTGCCCCTGGGCCTGGTTGCCGGCTTCACTTTCGAATTCTGAGCGTGCCTGTGCGAGGCTTTGCATTTGCTGCTGCAGCAGATCAGACAGTTTTTTCTGCCCGGCGAGTCGGCGTGCTTCGGCGGCGAGTCCCTGGGCAGATTCTTCGAATTTCTGAGCGTCGCCATTTTGCAGACCGTCGGCCATTTTTCCGGCGGCATCGGCAACTTTCTGAGACCCCTGCGGGTTTGTGGCCTGCTGAAACTGCTGTTGTATTTGTTGCAGTTTTTCAGTGACAGCGCGACGTTCGCTGCGGTCGAGCTGTGGAGTTTTGGTCTGAGCGAGGGCAGCGGCGGCCTGTTCGAGGTTTCCGGCTTTGAGCATGTCACCGGCTTTTTCCAGTTCATCGGCGGCAGACAGTGCTTCACCGACATCCTGCAATTGTCGGAGGGCGGCTGGGTTGTTGAGTTTTTGCTGCAGTTGCTGCAGTGAGTTTTCCATGTCGGCCAGTTTTGCGAAGGCTTCTTCTGGCGGCAGCGGCTGTGACTGCAGATCCTGCAGCGTGCGATTCATGGATTCGAGGGCCTGCTGCAGGTCGCGGTCCTGACTTTGTTGTGCCGCTTCCTGCAAAGGCTGCAGTTCCTCTTTGATGCGCTGGCTTTCGCGAATGGCAGTTTGACTGGGGCTGGAGTGTTCGGCGGGGACAGGCCAGCTGCCGGGGGCGACGATAGCGAGCAGTGTGCCGCAGGCTGTGACTGCCAGTCCGCGTTTCCACGCAGTCGGGGTCCGCAGCGGCAGCAGTCGATCGACGGAAACAGCGGCAAGCGACTGGCGGGCATCGGCGATCTGCAGCTGCTGAATTGTGGTCGGGTGATCGGAGGTGAGGAACTGCAGTGCAGAGGAGAGGCGATCCTTCAGTTGCAGTGTCTGATCGAGCCATTTGGCTGTGTCGTGAACGGTTGCTGGTCGGCAGGCTGTTCTGAGTGCGACAGCGAGGGCAAGTCCGCCGGCTGTGAGCGGCGTGAGCAGAACCGGGAGGGGAGTTTGCAGGAGCGGGGCGACGACTGAGGCAGTGGTCAGAACGCAGCCGGTCTGCCAGAGTGTTTGAGCGGCGGCTTCCCAGGTGCGCAAAAGTTTGCGGCGGCGCTGAAACGGGCTGAGGAGTTGCGGCAGATCGGAAGAGTGTTTCATGGCGTCGTTCTCGGGCGGATTTCGAGGCGTCGGAGTGCGACATCGAGCACCAGCAGCAGGGCTGCTGCTGTCAGCAGCCATGTGCGGAGCGGCGTGGATCGGCTGGCGGTTCTGGTGGATTTTCTGAAAACGTCTGAGGGGGCTGGATTCCAGGTACCACTGCTGACAGAGGCGAGTTGCTGCAGGAGATTTTGGTTGACAGGGCGGAGACGAAACTCGCTGGAGATTCCGGCATACAGCGAGCGTGTGGTGCGAATGGGGGGCTGCCGGGGGTGGCTGACTGTGGCTTCCAGATTCCAGATTCCGGTTTGCTGCAGCGGGACGGTGGTTTCGTATCGACCGGGTGCCGTCTGTCTGAGGGTGAATTGTGTTTGCTGCAAAGCGGGGTCACTGGCTTTCAGGCTGACATCGGCGGAGTTGAGAAAAGTGCCATCGGGCAGCAGTGCATCAACAGTCACGAAGGCCTCGGAGTTCTGCTGTCGTATTGAAATCTGCAGATTCTGACTGCCGCCGGGGCGCATCAGCTGTCGCGTGGTTTGAGTCCAGAATTTTCCGAATCCGGGCCACGAGATCCATTCGGCGGCCCAGCGATTTTTGGCATCAGACGTGAAGGCACCGGTCATTCCCAGTCCGTAACGCCACCATGCCAGCAGCGGGTCGCCTTTTTCTGTTGCCAGTATGACTTCAGCGGCTGGTTTGGGGCGGGTTACGACACTGCCCAGCAGCAGCGGGGCGGATTCGAGATCGAGGTCTGCAAATGTCCGAGTGGCTCGGACGATCTGGGGGAGGAATGGTTCTTCGTTGATGGCCGCCTTGCTGGCGGTGAGGGTTTCCCGGGCGAAGATCCGGGGCACCTGTGCAGCATCTTCAGCGTGGTAGAAGCGACCGCGGCCGAGAGTGGCGATGGACTTGAGCAGACGAATATCAGTGGCGTCTTCGGGGCCGAGTGCGACGACGGAAACAGTCATGCGAGCGGCCGACATTTGTCGGGCCAGTCCTTCAAAGTTGCCGCTGTTGGAAATGCCATCTGTCAGCATGATGACGTGTTTGAGTCTGAGGCTGGCGGAGTTGAGTGTTTCGAAGGCGGATTCCATCGCCGGAAACATATTGGTGCCTCCGCCGGGCTGAATCCTGCCGATTTGATCGGCGATACGACTGCGATTTGCGGCAGGCTGCAGCTCAGAAATGACCCATGTCTGGTCATCAAAAGCGAGAACGGCCACCTGGTCGCGGGGGCCCAGCAGGTCAACGGCAGCACTGGCAGCGGCGCGGGCCATTTCCAGCTTCTCGCCCTCCATCGAGCCCGAGCGATCGATGATCAGCGCCATTCCCAGTGAGGGTTTTTCCTGTTCCTTTTCAAAATCACTGCGAACGGGGAGCAGTTCATCGATGGGTGTCTGGTAGTAGCCGCCGAGCCCGAACGACTGGTCGCCTCCGAGCATCAGAAAGCCTCCGCCGAAGTCGCGGACCCATGTCTGAATGACGGCCATCTGCTGTGGGCTGATTTTGAGGGCAGGCACGTTTGAGAGTACGAGCAGTTCGAAGTTCTGCAGGGCTTCGAGCGATTCGGGCAGTCCTGCGACGGGGCGGACATCCACCAGAATGCCCTGCTCTTCCAGGGCAAATGCGAGTTCCTGAATCTGGTCGGGGTCTGACTCAACCAGCAGGACTCGCGGTTTACCGGAGGTTGTGACGAGTGTGAGGTCGGAGTTGTTGTCGAGGAGGGTGTCCTGCTGCAGTCCGGAGATGCGGACTTTGAATTCGCTGAGCTTGTCCTGATCCACGGTTTGCTCGAAGCGGACGAGATTGGTGCCTGGCTGCAGTGTGAGGCGACGGGTGGCGACGCGGAATTCTCCTCGATACAGCTCCACGGTGCACTGATCGGCATGATTGGCGGCGATTTCCGCTTCGATCAGGAACGGTTCACCTTCACGAACTTCTGGTGGGGCATGGACTGAAGAGACCTGCACTTCGGGTGCTGTGGGAGCCGGCAGTGGAACCGTCCAGATTTCGGCCTGATTGCGAGCTGCCGCGGCGAGCGCATCACCGGTGGTCTGATTGCCATCTGACAGCAGGACAATTCTGGGGACATATCCGGGCGGGACTGATGCCACGGCGGAATCCACGGCTCGTTCGATATTTGTTTCTGGCGTTGCTGCAGTGGACTGGCTGGATTTATCGGGGGAGGTGCCGGGGGGCGTGAGTGCGGGAGAGGAGGCTGTGCCGGCAAAGGAGATCCAGGTGGCGGGGTGAGAACCTCGGGTGAGTTCGGCCGATTTGAGGTAATCCTTTGCCGCATCTTGTCCTTCGCGGCCAACACTGGGACTGACATCGGTCAGGAATACAACCCAGGGTTCGGCTGAGGGCAGCAGCAGGGTCATGCCGGCTGCGCTGCAGAGAAGCAGTGCCAGGATCAGGGAGCGGGTGAAGAGGCTGAGTTGTCGCTGTCGGGTGGAAAAATCGCTGAGGCTGCGGCGATAGAGCAGCCCGAGCAGGATTCCGACAGGAATCGCGAGCAGGAGCAAAGCAGGTTGAGCAAATTCAATTGCCATAGATTGATCAGGAGATCCAGCGTCGTTGACAGAGGAACCATTCGCAGGTCAGCAGCAGTACAGCGGCGAGGCACAGCCAGTACCATGGCGGGCGACCGGCAGCTGCAGTGAATACTTTGGCGGAATCGGTTTCAGACTGGGGTGATATTCGAGGCCGCAGGTCTGTTTCTTCAGGTGCAGCCATATTGACAGCGACGTGTGCGGCGCGGTCAGAGATCTGCTGCGGGCCGGCTGGGGTTGCTGCTGCGTCAACCAGCCAAAGTCCGGCTTCGCGCAGGGGACCGGTGACCGCGGTGCGGGAGTGGTTCGTTTCCCGGTCAGTGATCACGGGAATGCGACTGATGATGCCGGAAGGTGATCTCAGCAGGGCCAGCTGCTGTGTTGGGACGGAGGACCTGGGCGGTTGTGAAGAGCCGGGAGGCAGCAGCACCATGGAACGCTGTCCAGCCTGGATTGCTGAGGGGACTGACTCTGTGCGACCGGCCAGCCAGTTCAGGGAATTGGAAATGAGTATCGGGAAGACGGTCCGAAAGGCGAGGTCGCTTTGGGTCAGCTGCAGTGGCACGATGACGACAGGGCCATTGGACCGGGGCAGCAGGGAGCAGAGTGGCAGGCCATCTTCAGCTGCGGCGAGGATTTGTGGGCTGGTGTTGAATTCCAGTTCTGATACGGCCGGAATCAGGACATCATCGAGGCGAAAATTTCGGGTCACGGGATGTGTCGTTACCGTCTGTGCCGGGAGCGGATTTTCGCGGGTGCCGCGGAGATTCCAGGCATCACAATTTGAGCGTGGGTCGAGCACAAGCAGGGGGAGTGGGGGGAGTTGCGGGGGGACCAGTTCATGCAGGATGACAATGGAGTTGCGGGGCCAGTTATTGTCGGCTGGCAAATGCTGTAAAACGCTTAGTTCGATCAGCGGATCAGCTTCCAGGACTTTCTGGACGAAGAGGTTTCCTGGGCTGACCAGCAGGACTTTTTGGCGGGGTGCATCCGGCAGGACAGCGACTGCGGAGTTGTCGAGTTCGAGTGCATCAGCGAAGTCCGGGCTGTCGAGTGGGGCGGTTTCGGCGGATGTGGCCTGAGCGGTGAAGCGGATATCTTTCAACTGAGCCTGCCAGGTGCCTCCGACTGGCCCGATTCGAGGGAATGATTGGGAGATATTTTCGCCGGGGGCCAGTGTCAGGCGGGTGACATTGCTGAGTGTTCCTGAGAGTCGCAGTTCGAGTGAGGCGGCAGCGAAGAATGGCGAGGCGTTGCTGATTGAGACCAGCAATTCCGCGGACAGCGGGTCATCTGGATTTCGCAGTGCCTGGCAACCGGTGATGCCCACATTTGGCAGTTCGGCAGCGACACTTTTGATTGTGAGTTCCGGCCTGTTTTTCAGGACTGACTGGTCGAAGCAGCCATCGGTCAGCAGCAGGATGGAGCCGGACGATGTATTTCCGAGCATTTCGCTGGCCGCTGTGACAGCGAGAGCCGGTCTGCCTGGGGCAGCGGATGGCTGGATTCTGGATATCGCGCGGAGCAGATCGGGAATATGGTCGGTCATTCCGCAAATGACTTCGGTATGCTGATCGGCGGCAATTACGGCGGCTTGAGTTCCGGGTGGCAGTCCATTGATGATTTGTCGCGCCTGGTTTGCGGCCAGTGTCAGTCTTTGGCCACTGGATTCACGGGCCTGCATGCTGGCTGATGTGTCGAGGATGATGACGAGATTGCGCTGAGGAACGCCGGACAGCCAGCGGGGATCGGCAGCGGCGCCCACGATAGTGAGCAGAATCAGGATTTGAGTGAGCCACGAAAGCGGGTGTCGAAATCGGTTCCAGAATGAGCGGGGTGGGCGAGCCTGAAAAATCTGCTGCCAAAACAGGTCCGACGAGACGTGCACCTGTCGCATCCTGAGTTTCAGGATGTAGAGCACTGTGATCGGCAGGGCGATCGCGAGCAGTGCGAGTGCAGTCGGAACGAGAACGGTCATAGTGTTTGGGGCGATTATCAAGCCGGGGTTTCAGGAAGTGTCAGGATGCCGCAGATTGCCGCATCATGGTCATGACCAGTGCATCAAATTCCGCCTGACTGCCGGACTGAGTGCAGCCAAGATTCCAGCGAGCGCAGTAGTTGCGAACGCTTTCCTGGTGGAGCCGGAACAAGCGGCGGTATTCATTGAGCATGTGTTCGGTGATGGTGGTTTGCAGGACGCGACCGGATTCAAGATCGACCAGTTCGGCATCACCGAGCAGTCCGGGTTCGGCATCCTGCGGGTGATGCAGCTGGACAATGTGCAGATCGAAGCCACTGAATCGCAGCTGGTCGAGTGCGGCTTCGAAGCCGGCGGGGTCGAGCAGATCGCTGAGTATGACTGCGATGCCAGGTCTGGGGCGTCGGTGCAGAAACTGTCTGACGGATTCAAGCAGGCTGGTTTCGGGCTGACGGGCCTCGAGTGTTTCGAGGAACTGCATGAGGGGCAGGATGCGTTCGCGACCGCGTGTCAGGGGAAACTGTTCGACGACACCGGCTGCGCAGGCGAGGACGGAAATGCGATCGAGGTCAGCGAGTGCAATCCAGGCGAGCGCGGCGGTGAGCTGTCGGGCGAGGTGAAATTTTCGTCCGTCGGCGAAGTGCATGCTGCGTGAGCAGTCGAGGAGCAGCCAGAGGTGCAGATCCTGTTCTTCCTGGAATCGTCGGATCAGCAGGTCGCCGTGTCTGGCATAGATGTTCCAGTCAAGGTATCTGAGATCTTCACCGGGGCTGTATTCGCGATGATCGGAGAATTCGATTCCGGACCCTGTCTGGCGTGTTCTGCGCTGGGCCAGAAGCTGTCCTCGAAATACGCGTTTCGACATGATCGAAAGGTATTCAAGGCGAGTCAGGAAGTCGGGGGGAAACAGCATAGGACAGCCGCCGGGGTGATGGTGAGAGCTGATCAGCGGGAGCTGGCGGTGGCGGGGGACTGGTTCAGCTGACTGATGATGCGGTGGATTACGTCATCAGTGCTGATACCTTCAGCCTGCCCTTCGAAATTGAGGATGATGCGATGTCTGAGTACGGGCAGAGCCATTTGTTGCAGGTCTGCTGTGGCAACGTGGCATCTTCCGTCGAGGATGGCGCGGATTTTTGCACCCAGAATGAGAGCCTGCAGCCCGCGGGGGCTGGCACCGTAGCGGATGTATTTGCGAGCGGATTCGGTGGCCGACTGTTGTTCGGGGTGGGTGGCTGTGATCAGTGTGATGGCGTATCGCTGGATGTCTTTGGCGATGGGGATCGTGCGAGCGAGAGCTGACATTTCCTGAATGCGATTTCCGCAAAGTACGGGTGCGGCGGATGGCTGTGTGGTGCCGGTCGTGCGTTCGAGGATCGTTTCAAGATCGGAGGGTTGTGGGTAGCGGACGAGCAGTTTGACGAAAAAGCGGTCCAGCTGAGCTTCTGGCAGGGGGTAGGTGCCCTCCATTTCGAGCGGGTTCTGGGTGGCCATCACGAAAAACGGTTCTGACAGGCGGTGTGTGGCTCCGGCGACGGTGACGGAGTGTTCCTGCATGGATTCGAGGAGAGCCGACTGAGTTTTTGGCGTGGCGCGGTTGATTTCGTCCGCGAGCAGAATGTTGGTGAAGAGGGGACCTTTCTGGAAATCGAACACGCGGCGGCCGTCAGCGGTTTCGGAGAGGACCTGAGTACCGATGAGGTCTGCGGGCATCAGGTCGGGCGTGAACTGGATACGGCGAAAGTCGAGCTGCAGTGCGCTGGCGAGTGTTCGAACGGTGAGCGTTTTTCCGAGTCCGGGGACGCCTTCCAGCAGCACGTGACCACCGGCGATGAGTGCGATCAGGGTATCATCGAGAATCTCGGTCTGGCCGACAATAACGCGGGAGATTTCTGATCGCAGCTTGTGGAAGTCGAGGCGGAAGTTGTCGAGCTGCTGCTGAATGTGTGCTGCTTCACTGGTCATCCGAAGGGGTCTTCCGAGCGTTCTGCCGGGCAGCTGGTGGCTGCCGCGGTGAGCTTTGCAGTGGTGGGAAAATGGCTGGTGATGCGCCGGACTGGGTGGCGATTTCGCGGAATGTTACCTGAAGTCGGGGGGAATTGTCAGTGATGCGGATCAGAAAACGGCTGAGGGTGAGGAGTCGGGAATGGGAAGCGTGCGATCAGGCTTGTGTGGCTGGTGGTGTGTGCTGCTGTTGCTGGCGGGTGCTGCAGGCACCGGATTGAAGGCTCAGGAGCCGCCGAGACCGGAGAAGCAGTTGCCGGTGCCTGGGGAAGTTTTTGCGGTGGGTGACAGGCCGGCATTTCTGATTTCGGGGCGAGCGGGGCTGTTGCGATCGGGGCGGGCCTGGGTCTGGTATGCGCCGACGTTGCCGGGGCTGCCGGGGGCAGAGGAACGCTGGATGTTCCAGCGATTTCAGGAGGCGGGGATTGCTGTGGCGGGAATCGATGCGGGCGAATCGTACGGCAGTCCGGCTGGCTGCGCGGTGTACGACGGTTTGCACGCAGAGATGGTGCGACGTGGTTATTCGCGTCGTCCGGTGTTGCTGGGGCGCAGTCGGGGCGGGCTGATGACGCTGTCGTGGGCAGCAGCCCATCCGCAGCAGGTGGCGGCATTCGCGGGGATATATCCGGTGTGCAGTTTGAGTAGTTATCCGGGTTTGCAGCGAGCGAGCGGGGCCTATGGGATGACGGCGGAGGAGCTGGAAGGGAGGCTGTCGGAATTCAATCCGGTGGACAGGCTGGGGGCACTGGCAAAGGCTGATGTGCCGATGTTTGCGATTCACGGTGATGTGGATGTGGTGGTGCCTTTGGAAGCGAATTCCGGTCTGGCCGCAGAGCGTTATCGATCGTCTGGCGGCAAGTTCAGTCTGGTTGTGCCTGGGGGGCAAGGTCACAACATGTGGTCGGGATTTTTTCAGTGTCAGGAGCTGGTGGATTTTGTGATTCGCCATGCTGATCCGGTCGGTGCGGAGCGTCCGGATCGCTGAGGCCTGCGGGCCGTTTTGGGTGCGTTTTGGAGCCAGTGTGATGATTCCGTTGCGAGATAATATTCCTTCGCGTACGACGCCGGTGGTGAATTATCTGCTGATTGTGGTGTGCATCGTGTTGTTTGTGCTGCAGTCGGGTGATCTGGATGGTCGGCTGACATTTTTGTACGGGATGATTCCGGCGCGGATTGCGCACCCCGAGCGGCCGGTGCTGATTGAGCATCGGGAGCTGGTGCCGACGGCTTTTGGGGTGCGGGAGCTGGCGGTGCGGTCTGAGATTCCGCAACCACCGGTGCCGGCATGGCTGACAATGCTGACCTGCATTTTCCTGCATGGCAGCCTGTTGCATCTGGCGGGAAACATGTGGTTTTTATGGGTTTTTGGGGATAACGTTGAGGATCGTCTGGGGCATGTGGGTTATTTGCTGTTTTATCTGGGCAGCGGAGTGCTGGCCAGTTTCAGTCACTACTGGATGTCTTCTGAGTCGGTGGTGCCGACGATTGGTGCCAGTGGTGCAGTGGCGGGGGTGATGGGGGCGTATTTGTATCTGTATCCGCGAGCGAATGTGGTGTCGCTGGTCCCGATTTTGATTTTCCTGCAGGTGCTGGTGATTCCTGCGCCGGTGTTTTTGGGGCTTTGGTTTTTGCTGCAGCTGTGGCAGGGAACATTTGCGATGGGTGCGGGGGCTGCGGTGGGTGTCGCCTGGTGGGCTCACATTGGCGGATTTGTGGCTGGTTTTGCGGTGGCGTGGCTGCTGGGGAAGTCTGGCCAGACGAGTCCGCGGGTGATGGTGGTGCGTCCGGCGACGGAGCGAAGATTCAGCCGAATGAATGCTCCGTGGGACTGACCTTGCGTGCAGCGTTCCCGGGAAGGTGTGACTGGCAGACGGCCCGCGGTTGCACTGCTTTGCGGCAGCGTCTATACTTCGGGGCTGTTCGAATTGCGACTGTGGTGTAGTGGCAGCACAGTAGCTTCCCAAGCTCCTGGTGAGGGTTCGATTCCCTTCAGTCGCTTTATCACGCCGGATGCTGCACGGCATTGCCGCGGCTCACGTTTCTGTTTTTTCTGTACTTCCGCACAGCAACACCTGCCATTGCTGCTGCCAGGATGCCGAAAGTACCAGGCTCCGGGTTTGTGGAAAACGCAATCATATCGGCGTTGAAGTCGACTCCGTTGGCGGAAGTCGTGAATTCCAGCATGGCGGAAGTCACACTGGATTTGTTCAGTGTGGTCCAGTTTGAAGCCGCTGACAGATCAAATTTGTTGATGCCCTGAATAAAATTGCTCATGGTTAACACGGCTGTGGTCGTGCCATCCGAGATACTGAGTCTGGTTTGAAAGCTTGGTTTGTAGACCGGATTGAATGCAGAAAGGTCGATTCTGACGAAGTGATACAGGGCAACATTCACGGGAGTGAGGGCGAAGGAGTACTGGAGGCATGTCAGGCAGAGGAAGTTGTTGGAAGGTGAGTTGACTCCCAGTTCCCCGCTGTTGATTGTCAGTGTGCTGGATTTCCAGGGGCCCACAGGTGCAGGGTTATTGGTAATCAGGACATTGCGAGTACCGCCAAGTATTCCGGCGCCGGTGTCCTGCCATTCGGCCGAGTTTCCATTGTCGACTCGGACGAATTTGTTTGCAGAGTCATAGATATTGCTGCCACCCGGTGAAATAACGGTCCCTGCGGAATTTTTAAACACGCCATTTGTGAAACTAAGCGATGTTGAAAACGAGTCAATTGTCATGATGTCGGCCATGCAGGCAGGAATGGCGGCTACCGCCACGTACATCAGCATGACGTGAGAAAATAGACGAAGCACGGTGGTGGCCCTGGTGTGAATTCAGCAACGATTGGCCGGTGGTTGTGACCAGCGTCTGCAACGAGACTTGAGCCAGCCAAAAAACTCAAGTTCCGGGAGACTGTAGTGCCTGTTTTAACGCTTTGTTGAAATCTGGGAGGTGTTTCTCTGGCAACGGCTGAACCGTATGGCTGAGTTAGCGAATGCAGGGGGCTGATGTTGCGAGTCAACGTCTGGCGTTGCCGAAAAGCCACACTTGTTGCAAACAAGAGACATTCTGTCTGCGGAGCCTGCACCGGTTATTTCGCCAGTCTTCGCGGTTTTGGGGCTGTTTTTCAGGCCCGAGAACCGTCGAGGGCGCAGTTTGTCTGGCAGCCAGAGCAGCAGTCCAGGAAGAGTGCGTGGGCGGTGTTTTTGAAA
This sequence comes from Planctomycetaceae bacterium, assembly GCA_046075365.1. Lineage (GTDB taxonomy): Bacteria > Planctomycetota > Planctomycetia > Planctomycetales > Planctomycetaceae > SXXK01. The sequence continues at coordinate 1,617 of JBJTPZ010000058.1, read as the reverse complement.
TTGCGACGAAATCGCATGCTCGCCGCTGGAGTCTGTCGGGGCTGGAGCAGTGGAATGTGGTTGCTGGCCTGCCACTGCCAGGCTTTGGCAGGACGCGACGACGATGGCAAGCCTGAAGCTGTTGCGAACAAGCCGGCAAACTCGCGAAGCCTGGTCAGGTCGAGGTTGCCGTGTCAGTTCAAATCGTGCGATTCGGAAGCTGGATGAGCCAACCGGTACATGCGAAGTTTCTTACTGCGAATCAGAGCGTACCCGATCAGGCAGGCTAGCCCGATGCTGACCATTCCAGGTTCGGGCACCGGGGCAAAGTAGATACTGCTGAGTGTAAAGTCTACATCAGACGGTACTACCAGGTTGATTTGCACTTTTGAAATCTGAGCAGCATTGAGAGCTTGTAGCAGGTTTCTGATGCTGATCGAGTTGATACCGACGACAAGCGGAGTGGCAAACGATGCCTCAGCAGAGGCGGAACCACTGAACAACTTCAATGTAGGCTTCAAATTGCCATCACCAGCTGTGTCCTTTGCTGTCACATTGATATTAAGCGTATCGGCCGAGGAAAAGTTGGCCAGCCCTCCCTCGTAACTTAGGTTCAATGTCAGATTACCGCCCACGGGGTGGGAAACGTCGAAAGAATTGTATCCGATTGACACCGTTGATGCGCTGCCCTGATTCTGTCTGGCCGCAGTGACTTTTCTGGTGCTGAAGGGCAGTGCTGTCAGTGAGTCTTGCCAGTCGACGGTCTCACCTGGCGCTATTACAACCTGACCGCCATGGCTGTTACTTGTTCCTGTCCCAGGTGTGACTGTGATTGTCTCGGATGCAAGTGTCGAGAAGTCATCAAGTACGATGATATCTGCCGCTGCTGTTTTGCTGAACAGTATGCAAAGCAAAACGCCAAGCAATCGTAACACCTGCCCCTTTTCTCTCTGAGCTCCTTTAGGTGTGTCCATTTTCGTCATTTCTTTTTCAGTGAGTTCGGCGAACTGTGGGCCGGAAAATTCTCGTAAAGGCGTTCTTGCCGACGGGGAGGAATGATTGAGGGTTGCTCATTTCTCCTGGTGTCCCTGGCCTGTTTGTTTTTGCGAGATACCTGGGGCCCGTGATGTACTTGTTTTTGTGTGTCTTGTGCAGTTTGCCGCTTTGTTTCCGGTGAGGTTGCCGAGGCAAAATTCATGCCATTGGGGCTGCTGGGTAGAAAATCTCAGTGAAAATTGAAGCTGTCAGTTGTGTTTGTATGTGGGGTTTGGGGCTTTCGGGGGGAAGTTTTTGTTTCGGAGTTTGACGGACTCTACGAGGTTCTCGGCTTTTGTTGAAAGAGCAGTTTTCGCGAATTTTCGTTCGTGCGGGCCGGGATCAGGATCAGGATCTCCGATGTTCGCGGAACCAGCGGGCGGTCTGCTGCAGTCCTTCTGGTACAGTGGTGGCGGTGCCCAGCAGCTGCTGGAAACGGTCGGCGTCCAGCAGTGACCGTTCGACATCTCCGGGCCGGATGTCTCCGAAGCGGATTTCGCTGGCGCTTTGCAGGATCAGTTTCAATTGTTCGGCGAGCTGCAGGGTGTTGGTTTCGATGCCGGTCCCGACGTTCAGGACTGCATCCGGGATCTGTCCCTGCAT
>JBJTPZ010000057.1:0-3250 GCA_046075365.1 Planctomycetaceae bacterium | reverse complement strand
GACCGGGCTCCGCACCCCGTCGCATACTCAGCCACCCGCTCGAGCGTCTGGAACGTGCCCACCAGCTGCCCCGTCTCTACTCCCGCCACCAGACTCACTTCTCGACCACAGCCAATGTTCAGCCGGGCACGACTCGGATCGAACCAGGCGTTGAGTTCTTTGAAAAACAGGGAGTTCATCGTCACGGTTCCTTGAGGTGGGTGGAAGTTCAATCTCGTGAAATTGACGCGAAACTTGATGCCTGACCCGACAGAGCAGGCCCAAACTTCGAAGTCGATACTCCGGTGGCGAAGCAGTCAACGCTGCTTGTCTGGCCGCGAATCGAACGAAACAGCTTCCCGTTTTGCTGCAGGACAAAACTGTCGAACGACTGGCGCCCCAAACCCGAGGTGTTCATCACGTGAGGCCGTCGCGAGATTATATCAAATTGCGGTAGTCTTGCATTCCAACCAGCAGTCCACGTTTTCCTGTTTTGCACGCTGCATGTCGCATGTTGCAAAAGTGCCATGCACCACACCGCCTCCATCGCAGCGGAATTCTCCCAAACGCCACCGCAAACGCCCCCATCGAGCCGCGACCGTCAGGAAGTGGAAGCACCACCAAATCGCCTCGCCAGAAATGCTCAAAGTGCATGGCACTCACACGATAAACCGTTCGATTTCAAAGCAGAAACTACAGAAATGTCACCACGACGGCCACGACGTACACAGGATGTGGCCAATCACACCAGAGCGAGGTATGCAATGGAATACAAGAAAAGGGCCGCAGAGGCACTCAGCAGATGCAGACAATGCATAGCGGGGACGCAAATGTCAATCGCCGATTGCAGCAGTCGGTCAGTGGCCCCGCGATGACCGAAAAATCGACAAAGCCACAGCACAATTCGCCGCGAACAGCTCGACTGCTTCTCGAGTGTCGTAGCCATTTCGGATGGTTCGATTGTTCCCGTGTTCTGTGATGACGACCTGATTTGCAAAAAAGCCCCGAAGACCGATCAGAGCCGAGAATATGGCCAGCATTGCCAGCGGTATGCGCACGATGAGGCTTGACAAGACAGCAAAGGCAAGCAGCAGCAGGCCACTGGCAAAGACGAGTGAAGCAATTGCAAAAGAGTTGATCGATCTTTGATACCCGACCTGCGAGACGCTCGAAAATGAAATGGTCGTATCCTGCGGTCCCAGTAGTCGCCCGTATTGAATTCGGTCTTCGAAGCAGGAAATGTTTGAAGCTGGCAGTTCAGCAAGCAGAGTCGTGTTCATGAGCAGTTGTTTTGCTGGTTTTCGTTTGATAGACGAGCCAATGTCCGACCACAGAAATGTTATCAATTATTCCAGCGAGGAGAACGTCGTGATCCTTCGAGCCCAGGGCATTGCAGGGCGGCCGTTATCTGATGTGTATCGGAAGTGCGACATCAGTGTCACCCACTCCTCCTTCCGTTCGCTCAAAGCCAGCCAACACATTCAGCGGAATCTGTTGATGGCCCAAAGCGATAAATCCCGGGGGTCTGGGGGCTGGCCCCTGGCATCCCTCCAAAAATCTCCCCAAAATCTGTGTCCGTTTTTCAAGATCTCTCTACAGGCCAAACTCTGAGTCCCGTCTGCCCAGTACAGAGGTTCTTCAAAACATAGCTCACACCAGTATCTCCCTGACTACATTCCCATGCACGTCGGTCAGCCGGTAGTCGCGGCCGCCGAACCGGAAGGTCAGGCGTTCATGATCGAGGCCCATCAGATGCAGGATCGTCGCGTGCAGGTCGTGAACGTGGACCTTGTTCTCCACGGAGTGCCAGCCGAATTCGTCGGTTGCGCCGTACGTCATGCCGCCGCGCACGCCTCCACCGGCCAGCCACATCGTGAAGCCAAACGGATGATGTTCGCGACCGTTGTTCCCCTCGGCCGTTGGTGTCCGACCAAACTCGCCGCCCCAGACCACGAGCGTGTCGTTGAGCAAACCACGGGCCTTGAGATCCGTCAGCAGTGCGGTGATCGGCTGATCGACGGCGCGGCAGCGAGCTGGCAGATTTTCGCGCAGGCCGCCGTGGTGGTCCCAGACGTTGTTCGAAGGTGCGTCGAACAACTGCACAAACCGCACGCCACGTTCCACCAGCCGCCGGGCGAGCAGACACTGCCGCCCGAACAACTGCGATTCCGGCTTGTCGGTTCCGTACAGTTGATGCGTCGTCTGAGTCTCCGCTGACAGATCGAATGCCTCCGGGGCCGACTTTTGCATCTGGAACGCCAGTTCAAACGACGAAATACGAGCATCCAGCTGACTGTTCTGTTCGCGGTCCCGGCGGTGCAGTTCATTGAGCTGTTTCAGCGCGTCGAGTTTTGCTCGCTGGCGATCGATACCTCCCGACGCATTCAGATTGGCAATTGGGCTCTGCATGTCGCGGACAATCGTTCCCTGGTAGGCGCCTGGCAGAAAACTGGAAGCCCAGAGCTGCGCGCCCTGAAAGACAGGCGCGGGGCAAACGACCACGAAGCCAGGCAGGTTCTGGTTCTCTGTCCCCAGGCCATAGGTGAGCCACGATCCCATGCTGGGCCGCGAGAAGGCCTGCTCGCCCGTGCACATCTGCAGGGCCGCGCCGGAATGATTGATGTTGTCGGCGACCATCGAGCGGATCACGCAGACGTCGTCGATCCGCGACGCGAGTCCCGGCAGGAGTTCGCTGACTTCGATCCCGGACTCCCCATGACGAGCGAACTTCCAGGGAGAGGCCAGCAGATTGCCTGTCCTGGTCCGCTCCAGTTTCGGCTTTTCGAAGGGCAATGGCTTTCCATTGTCGGTCCCCAACCTCGGCTTCGGGTCAAGCAAATCGACATGCGACGGTCCACCCGGCATGTAGAGGAAGATGACTCGTTTTGCTCGTGGTGGAAAATGCGGCGGCAACACCGAAAACGGATTGGCCGAGCGATCGTTCGGTGACGCATGGGTTTCTCGCGACAACAGGTCTGCCAGTGCGAGAGAGCCAAATCCGCAAGTGGCCAGGTGCAGCCAGCGGCGGCGTGTGAAATGGGGAGTGGGGAATGCGGAATGCGGAATTGAAGACTGCGGAGTGATGGTCATGGTTGGGGACTCCTTCTTGAGTTGGATTTCTGGGCTCCGGCGCGACTGGTCCGAATGGAGGCGACTACCATTGCCAGAATCTCGTTGGCTTCCTGAATCAGATCGCCCAGTCGCTCTCGTGGAATGATGCCGCTTTCAACAATCAGCTCCATCCAATACACGGATTCGTCCGCTTCCTCTT
>JBJTPZ010000056.1:0-1263 GCA_046075365.1 Planctomycetaceae bacterium | reverse complement strand
GGAAATATTTTTGCGAACGACGACCATCCGATAACCGTGATGGCAGGCGGTTGGCTTGTATTCGAACTCAGCAACGTCTTCGTGTTCGAGCTCCAGATGAACGTAGCCGCGCTGGCGAATGATCTGACGCTTCACATTGACTGGTTTCGCCCGTTCGGTGGTCTTGATGGTCCGCTGGGTTCGTTTCAGTGGTTTCCAGGCGGATTCCGGCAAATCTTCGGCCATAGCCCTCAGGATTTTCCGGTTTTCGTAGCCAAAATTGAACTTTACGCCCTGTGCATTCCAGCGATCCAGATGTTGAGTCTGACTGAACTTGCAGTCACCTCGCATTCGAATACTTTGAAAACCCGCCGTCGAACAAAGCTCGATCGCTTTGTCGAGGTGACCGGCCGCATCCTCGGCGCTGTGGACATTGCCCGACCGATTAACGATCGCCAGCACTTCCTTCGTGTTCGCAAAGCTGACGAGTAACGGATGGTAGCCCCAGATCTTTTTGTAGGAGATATCCATGCCTTCCTTGCATTGACCGGTTGTTCCGACGATGACACCATCGACATCAATGACCGCTTCATGGAAAAACGTCTCGGGCTGTTGCCTCCAGACGTTCAGTCGTGCCTCGTGAATCGCCGATGTCAGCGATCTCAGGTCATCCGCTGTGAAGCGGCGACAAAAGTCTCCGGCTGTCGTGGGATCAGGAATCGAGTCAGCCCCGACCGCGTTCAGTAGAGCCTCGTCATTGCGAAGCAACTCGAGATGTTCCAGCCGAGTTCACCCGCACAACATGTTCAGCACATGGGCCATCACATGATCGGATTCCCTGTACGGCGCATGCACTTTCAGCAGCTCGACTCGCCGATCAATTGCATCCACAAGCCCGGTGTTTCGCGCCAGCTTCATCATCATGCCGATTCCACCATGATTGATCGCATGAGTCCGCTGCGACAGTGCATACTGGATCGAATTGGCACCGATGACACTCGTAGAATCTAATCCCCGCACAAATCGTCGTTGCCGAGCAATTTTAAGTCTCTTAAGAACTCGTCGCTTGCGTCTGGCCACCTTCGATGCGATATTCCGTTTCACCTGAGATCCTACTTGCGGTTCTGCGTCTTGGTTTGTTCTTGATACCAGATCTACGCATTTCCACAGGGAATTCTCAGGCCTTTTTCAAAAATTCCAGCCGATCCTCCCAAAGAGTTCGCTTGATTGAGGGTTAGCCGAAAGTTCTTATTGCTGTCGTTGATAAGATTGGCAACATCCTGT
>JBJTPZ010000055.1:0-1918 GCA_046075365.1 Planctomycetaceae bacterium | reverse complement strand
CGACAACATCGGAGCAGTTCGGCAGGCAGTGCTGGACGGTCAGATTGCCGTGACTGCAGATCAGCATGGGGACCAGCTGGCTGTGTATGGCATAGAAACCGCTCTGGAGCTGCTGCGGGGTGAACGGCAGGCCGCTGACGTCAAGGATCGCGAGACGGCTGTGGATCTGATCACCAGGGAAACTCTGTCCCGCTGACCGTCACCCGGCCCGGCAGCCTTGCAGCCGGCCCGCGGGGCCTGTTAGGCTTCGGGAGTGGACAGGCAGGAGCCGCGACCGTGAGGGAGCGGAGCTGGCGATAACAACGGACAGGTAATGTGCTCTTTGCTGGCGCTGCGGGCTTTGGATGTATTCCTGGGTCCCGGTGATGCTTTGTGGTACAGTTGATGGTAGCTGGTCAGGGGTTTGTCAGGGCAGTGGCCCCCTCACCCCCGACCCCTCTCCCCCGCGGGGGGTGAGGGGAGGATTATTGGACAGACAGGAGCCGCGACCGTGAGGGAGCGGTGATGGCGATAACAACTGATAAGTAATTTGCTCTTTGCCGGCGCTGCGGGCTTTGGATGTTTTCCTGGGTCCCGGTGATGCTTTGTGGTACAGTGGATGGTTGTTGGTCAGGGGTTTGTCAGGGCAATGGCCCCCTCACCCCCGACCCCTCTCCCCCGCGGGGGGCGAGGGGAGGATTATTGGTTGGTTTGGGTTGGGCAGGAGGCCGGAGTTCGATGACAGTGCAGCGAGGACGCAGAATTCAGGCGCGGCGGACGGCTGCGATGCTGACGTGGGCAGCACTGGCCGTGCTGGCCGTGCTGCTCCGGTATGCTCGAGTCAACGGTCTGATTCGCGGGGAGGTGTGGGAGCCGGCGGCTTTGCTGCTGACGGGCTTCCTGACTCTGCTGTCACTGTTTAGCTGGCTGCTGTTTGCTCCGCGCAGAAACTCGGCGGATGACAGTGCAGCCCTGTTTTTTGGCGGCCTGCTGACTCTGATTCCGCCGGCGTTCATCGCCTGGAATCTGATGCCCGCGGCATCTCCGCTTAAGTCGTGGCTGACGCTGGGAGTGCTGGTATTTGGGGTGCTGGCGATTCTTAGTCCGATTCCTGACGAGCTGTTTCGCGTACCGCGTGATCGTCGCAGTTACCTGAGCCTTGTGACGGATGCGACCCTGGCGACGATGGATGTTTCATCCGAGCAGACTCCTTTTGAGAAGCTGGCGATTCGCACGGTCTTTCGTCTGACGGGTGGATCTGGGGGCAGCAGTTCTGCGGGGCCGGTGTCTCGTGGTGATGGTGGTCGTTCGGTTCCGGCTGAGGAAGCTCGGGATCCCTGGGCCGATCCGTTTCGCGGCACCGGCCGGACTCTCAGTCGGGTTCGTTCGGCGATCAGTGCGGCCGGGACGGCCGTCAGCGCTGCTGCCTCGGCGGCGTTGCGGAACACTGCTGCGGCCGCTGTGAATTCGCCTCAGCCGCCGCTGCCTCAGCCGGTGCCGGTGTCTGAATCGGTGGCGGCTCGTTTTCCACTGCCACCGGCTGCCTCCGGACCGGTTCAGTCGCCTGTATCTGCGGTGACTGCCATGCCTGTGTCTGCTTCCATTCCTGCGGTGGCTCCCATTCCGGCCTCTGCGTCTGTTCCGGCAACTGCTCCCAGTCTGCAGGATCTGGAACGCCGGCTGCGTGAGGAGTTTGGTGAGGACGAGGATGAGCGGGGTGACATGTCCGAGCCTGCTGGTGGGCTGTCAGGGGCGGCTTTGTCTGCCGTGCAGCATTCCAGTGACACGGTACAGATGCTGCGAGTGCAGGACGAGCGTGGCGGAGAGAATGTTGAAGGCACGGCACTGGTGCGGTTTCAGGTGGGGCAGAAGCGCGTGCATGTCCACATCCCGTTCTCGCCTCCGCTGCCCGGTATTCCGGATGTGGAGTGTGAGCCGA
>JBJTPZ010000054.1:0-3393 GCA_046075365.1 Planctomycetaceae bacterium | reverse complement strand
GGCAGCATGCCGTTCAGGTTTCTGATGCTGCCGGTTCACTGGGGCGTTTTCGGCATTTGCTGTTTCACGTTTTGGCTGCGGATCCGGCCGACCGTTTCGGTCAGACGTTTTTCAGTGAGATTGATGTTGTATCGGGCGCAGCCGATCGGTTGCAGCGAGTGGAACTGCCGGAAGTGCGGGAGTTGACTTTTGCGACGCAGAACGGCGAGTATCATTTTACGGTGGACACGACTGCGGCGCAGGAGCTGGAATCGTGGACGGACCAGCAGTTGCGGCCCGTGATTTTAGAGTGGTATCCGAAAATTGTGCAGCTGTTGCCCGGCCCCGGCTTTCAGGCTCCGCGGAAGGTACGATTTCGGTATCAGCCTGATGCCGAAATGCGGGGTATTCCGGCTTATGCGTCGGGTAATATGATTACGCTGAATGTCGAGTGGTTCCGTGGCCAGTTGCAGAAGGAAGCGCGCGGCTGTGTTGTGCATGAGCTGGTGCATGTTGTGCAGCAGTATTCCGGTGGGGGGCGAGGTCCGGGCCCTCGAGCTGCGGCTCCGGGCTGGCTGGTGGAGGGAATACCGGACTACATTCGCTGGTTTTTGTATGAGCCGGAGTCTGGCGGTGCGCGCCTTTCGGCCGACCGGCTGCGGACGGCTCAACACGACGCCAGTTACCGAGTCTCTGCCAATTTTCTTGACTGGGTCATTCGGAGCCAGCCGGCGGAGTCGAAGATACTTGAGAAACTGAATGTCGCTTTGCGTGCGGGGCGGTATACGCCCGAGTTGTGGCAGCAGCTGACCGGTCGGACAGAACAGCAGCTGGCGGAATCGTGGCGGCAGCAGTCGGAGAACTGACGGGGCCTCAGCCTGGAACTGCCCGCTGGTGCGGGCAACAAAGCGAAATGGCGATTTTTAGGAGGCTGTCATGCCATGACAACTTGCCTCGCTGGAATGTGCTCAGCGACCGATATCCATTCGTGACGCTGAGGATTCGTGACAGCAGATGCTGTGAGCTGGCACAGTAATTCTGAGACAGGTCTGTGCACTGGAATGCATGAAACGTATCTGTAGAATTGGTCTCACAGGGATATTCGAGGCAGCGGTGTGGATTCATGTGGCAGGGCGAGTTGATGTCTGAACAGGATTCAAAAAAAACGGACGAATACAATCCTCTTACCGAGCTGATGGCAGGTATTGTGCTGCAGGGGCGCTACAGATTGCAGGAGTGTCTCGGCGCTGGCGGCATGGGAGAAGCGTGGAGGGCAACGGACAGTGGCCGTCTGGTGGATCGGCAACCGGCACAGGTGGTTATCAAACTGCTGCCGCCCGAATTGCGTCAAAATGAAGAAGCGAACGAAGACATCCGGCGTGAGTACAGCAGGGTGTGGCTGCTTTCGCACCCGCACATCTGCAAGTTGTTTGACATGGGTGAGGAGGATGGGGTCGGCTGCTTTCAGGTCATGCAGTATCTCCCGGGATTGACTTTGAGACAATTGATGCGGCAGCAGCCTGGAGGAATCGCGCTAAGCGAACTTCTTCCGATCCTGCGTGCAGCAGCGTCAGCACTCGATTATGCACACAGTGTGCGCAAGCCGGTGGTACATCGTGACGTCAAGCCCGAAAACATTATGTACGATCCGCAATCAGGGGATGTGCATGTGATCGACTTTGGTCTGGCAGCAGAGATTCGCAACAGTCAGAGCAAGCTCAGTGGTACCGAAGAGTTGATCGTTGGAACGGCCTCGTACATGTCTCCTGAGCAGTGGCAGGGGCGTGCGGCTTCTGCAGCGTGTGATCAGTGGGCGTTGGGGATTGTGGCGTGGGAACTGCTGACGGGAGGCCGACCATTTCACGGCAACAAAATGGCTTTGGGTTTCGCCGTCTGCCAGGCTCCGTTGCCGCAGTTGCCACCTTGTCATCGCGGTCTGCAGGATGTCTTTGAACGTGTCCTGAAAAAGGAACCGGCAGAGCGATTCCGTAAATGCTCTGAGTTTGTTGATCAGCTGGAATTGTATGCTGGTGCCGATATGGTGACAGGCAAGCAACCGGGTTCGCAGCCGACCGTCACACCATCGCGCCCGATTCGACCGGAGGTTCTGGTTGCACCCTTCTCTTCGGAAACCGCGAGGGCTGCTCAATCTGCGTGGGCTCGCTACCTTGGTCTTGAAGTTCAGTTCCGCGACGAATTTGGGCAGTATCTTCGCCTCATTCCGCCGGGTGAATACGGGATGGGCAGTGACGAAACTGCCGAGCAGTTACAGGAAGCCGGGTTTGTCCTGCCACACAACGGCTGGAGGGAATGGATTAGTGCCGAGTGTCCACAGCATCGGGTCCGCATCACGAAGCCGTTCTATCTGGGACTGTGCTCTGTGACTCGAGCCCAGTTTGCAGCCTTCGTGCGAGCAACCGCGTATCGCTCAGATGCGGAGGCGGTTGGGAAAGGTGGCTGGGGTTATGTGCAGGCGCTGAAAAACGGGGCTCAGCGACCGGATTTCAGCTGGAAACAAACGGGTTTTGACCAGTCGGATAATCATCCGGTTGTAAATGTTACCTGGAAGGATGCACAGGCATTTATCAAGTGGCTGAACGAACTGAGTGCTGAGTCGGGCGTTGCAATGCGGTATCGACTGCCTCGTGAGGCAGAGTGGGAATACGCCTGTCGGGCGGGAACAGTGACTCGCTTCTTCACCGGCGATCAACCGTCAACCATGAACGGATTTGCAAACGTTCAGGATGTGAGTTTCAACAGTGCTTTCCCAGCGTTGGATCAGAAGAAGTGGCCGAGTTTTGAGTTTGATGACGGTGCTGTGTTCACATCTGCCTCTGGCATGTATGCAAGCAATCCATTCGGGCTTCAGGATATGCTGGGAAACGTGTGGGACTGGTGCGAAGATTTCTTTGATCCGGGCTATTTTGCGAAAGCATCATCTGATGATCCGCGGGGCCCTGCTGCCGGCACTGCACACGTACTGCGAGGTGGTGCATGGGACGGTGGCCCGCTTCATATGCGGTGTACAAGCCGAGACTACTATGGGCCAGGCCATCGCAGTTACTCGGTGGGATTTCGAGTTTTGGCTGAGTTTTCATGATCGCAGAAACGCTTCAGAGTCGCACTTGCCTGCGTTCCGCGAGAGTTCAGGCTGCGATTATTTCACGGGCTGTAATCTGTCTTGTTTGGATACGCAGAAATCAGACCTCGGCGTTGTTTCTGACACTTGTGCAAGCAATCAGGCTTCCCGTCATCACCTGCTACTTTGCCACAGCCAGCAGGCTTGAGCCGAATGGTAACTGCAGTGGTGTGGCCAGTTTTTGTTCGGCGCACGACAAAGCCAGACACAGTCGATTGATCAGCCGCTGCGGGATTCTCGGCGGCTGCGGGCTGGTCGTGACAAATTGTTCCTTG
>JBJTPZ010000053.1:0-30860 GCA_046075365.1 Planctomycetaceae bacterium | reverse complement strand
CTGCCGTGTCGCGGCCGAATGTGCTGTTGATCTGTGTCGATGATCTGAAGCCGCAGCTGGGCTGTTACGGGGATGTGCTGGCGAAGACTCCGAATCTTGACCGTCTGGCGTCTGGGGGTGTGCGTTTTGAGCGTGCGTTTTGCAATCAGGCGGTGTGCAGTCCATCGCGGAATGCGCTGCTGACCAGCCTGCGTCCTCAGACTTTGGGTATTTATGATCTGGGTACGAATTTTCGTCTGGGTGTTCCGCAGGCGGTGACGCTGGGTCAGCACTTCAGGGCTCACGGATACCATGCCGAGAGCCTGGGGAAGATTTTTCATGTGGGTCATGGCAACGGCGACGATGAGCGTTCGTGGGATGTGCCGGCATGGAAACCGAAGGTGGGGCAGTATGCTGTGGCCGCGAATGCGGCTGGCGGTGCGGAGGGCAGTGACGCCAAAGGTATGGCGTATGAGTCGGCGGATGTTCCGGACAATCGGTATTCCGATGGTCTGATTGCGGATGAGGCGATTGTGCGGCTGCGGTCAGCGAAGGAGCGTGGTGTGCCGTTTTTTCTGGCGGTGGGTTTCCTGAAACCGCACCTGCCTTTCGTGGCACCGAAGAAGTACTGGGACCTGCATGCGCGGGGCGAGTTTTCACTGGCTGGTCTGCAGGTTCCGCCGAGGAATGCTCCGGCGTGGGCGCCGCAGTTTGGTGGTGAGCTGCGAAATTATCGGGACATTCCGAAGCAGGGAGTGTTATCGGAGGATCTGCAGCGGACTTTGATTCATGGTTATTACGCGGCGGCCAGTTATATGGATGCGCAGGCTGGTCGGGTACTGGACGAGTTGCAGCGACTGGGGCTGCGAGAGAATACGATTGTTGTGTTGTGGGGGGATCACGGCTGGCATTTGGGTGATCACGGGATGTGGTGCAAGCATACGAATTATGAGCAGGCAGCGCGGATTCCGCTGATTGTTTCGGTGTCTGGCGGTAAGTCGGGAGCAGTCAGCAGTGCTCTGGTGGAGACCGTCGACATCTATCCGACTCTGGCTGAGCTGGCGGGTTTGCCACAGCCGTCTGGAGTGGATGGGCGGAGTTTTGCGCGACTGCTGGCAAATCCGGCAGCGGTGCATCGTGACCATGTGATTCACGTCTATCCGCGATCGGCTGAGGGGCGTGGCAGTTTGCTGGGTCGTGCGATTCGGACGGAGCGTTTTCGGATGGTGGAGTGGAAGCCACCGGGCGGCAGTGCGGCGGATGCTGTTTATGAGCTGTATGACTATGCTGCTGATCCTCAGGAGTCGGTCAATCTGGCGGCTGAGCAGCCTGACACGCTGCGGGCGTTGCAGCAGCTGCTGGCCGGGCATCCGGAGGCGAAGCCACAGGTGAAGGCTGGTGCGGAAAAAGCCGGGAGGAAGGGCGGCGCCGGGGGCAAGCAGGATCGTGGTGCGATGTTTGAGCGGCGTGACAGGAACGGGGATGGCAGTTTGTCGCGTGAGGAGTTTTTGGAGGGGCAGTCGGATCCGGACAAAGCTCCGGGGCGTTTCCTGAAATTTGATGTCAACGGAGACGGGGTATTGAGTCGGAAGGAGTTTGTGACGAGTGGCGGCGGGGAGTGAAGCTGTGGGGGCCACGGATGTTTTTCAGCCACGGAGTTTTTTTCGCCACGGAGGTTTTTTTTAGCCACGGATTAACACGGATTGACACGGATGAAACGCGGTGGGTTGAAGGGTTGAAGGGTTGTTTTGGCTCACGCGAAGTCGCGAAGCCGCGAAGGGAAGGGCAGGAGAGGTGACAGGTGATTGGGGACGAAAATGAGGTGCATGTTTGGTGTTGAGGGTTGTGGTGTTTGAGGGTTGTGTTGCCCCCTCACCCCCGACCCCTCTCCCCCGTTGGGGGCGAGGGGGGCCACTCTTTTGTTGCCAGTAGCCAGTAGCCAGTAGCCAGTAGCCAGTTGTCAGTGAGTAGTGGGTTTGGTTAAGTTCTGTGTGGGTGGGCTCACGCGAAGCCGCGAAGCCGCGAAGCCGTGAAGGGAGGGGCAGGAGGGGTGACGGGTGATTGGGGACGAAAATGAGGTGCATGTTTGGTGTTGAGGGTTGTGGTGTATGAGGGTTGTGGTGTATGAGGGTTGTGGTGCCCCCTCACCCCCGACCCCTCTCCCCCGTTGGGGGCGAGGGGGGGCCACTCTTTAGTGGTCAGCGGTCAGTTAGCAGTTAGCAGTGGTTGGTGTGTTTGGTTGGGGGATGAGAGGGTGGGAGGGCAGGGGAGTGATGCGAATTTTGCTGTTGCTGTGTGGGTGGTGTCTGGTTTGTGGTGGCGGGTTGTGGGGGCAGGAGGAGTCTGCGGCGGGGGTCGTGCGGCCGAATATGATTTTGTTTTTGGCGGATGATCTGGGTTGGGGTGATTTGGGTTGTTATGGACATCCGCTCATCAGGACTCCGCATCTGGATCGTTTTGCCGGCGAGGGTTTGCGTTTGACCTCCTGTTATGCGGCCAGTGCGGTTTGCAGTCCGTCTCGATCGGCGCTGCTGACCGGCAGGACTCCGCATCGCAATGGTGTTTACACGTGGATTGCGGAGGGTGCTCCGGTGCATCTGCGGACATCGGAGAAAACGTTGCCTGAGCTGCTGCGTGAGTCGGGTTACGGGACGTGTCATACTGGCAAGTGGCATTTGAATGGTTTGTTCAATCGACCGGAGCATCCGCAGCCGGACGCTCATGGCTACGACTGGTGGCTGGCGACTCAGAACAATGCTGCTCCCAGTCATCACAATCCGGTGAATTTTGTGCGTAACGGGGTGCCGATGGGACCGCTGGAGGGGTATTCGGCGTTGCTGACGGTGGATGAGGCGGTGCGCTGGCTGCAGTTTGAGCGTGACCGCAGTCGTCCTTTTTTCCTGACCGTATGGACTCATGAGCCTCACTACCCGATCAGTGCTGCGCCGGAGTATCAGGAGATGTATCCGGAGCTGCAGGATCCGGTGCAGCGGGAGCATCATGCGAATGTGACCCAGCTGGATGCGGCTTTTGGCCGTCTGATGCAGGCCCTGGACAGAGAGGGGCTGAGGGATGAGACACTGGTGGTGTTTACTTCGGACAATGGTCCGGAGGGTGACGGCGTGAAGACTCCAGGTCGCGGTTCGACGGGTGGTTTGCGTGGTCGCAAGCGGCATTTGTATGAGGGCGGGATCCGGGTGCCGGGTCTGGTGCGGTGGCCGGGTCGGGTGGCGTCGGGGATTGAGAGTGCTGTGCCGGTGATCGGGAGTGATTTTTTTGCGTCGCTGCTGGCGGCTGCCGGTGTCGCGGTGCCGACGGATCGTGTGCTGGATGGTGTGAATGTGCTGCCGGTGCTGACGGGTGCATCGTCATCGGTGGAGCGTCCTCGTCCGTTGTACTGGCGTCTGCTGATGGCTCCGCAGATGAAGTTTGCGGTGCGTGCTGGAGACTGGAAGCTGCTGGCTGACGAGCGGATGGAGAAGTTTGAGTTGTATGATTTAGGTTCGGACGAGCGGGAGACGACGGATTTGCGGGAACGTGAGCCGGAGAAGTTTGCGGAGTTACGGGCGATGCTGACAGCGCTGACTGCTGAGGTGGATGCTGAAGGTCCGGACTGGTGGAAGGCACTGAGTCCGAACGGCGGCAGTCAGCCGAAGGCGAAGCAGGAGCCGGGTGTGAAGAAGGGTAAGCAGCGGGCGAAGCAGCCGGCTGCAGCAGATTCTGAGCGGCAGGGGGTGCAGTGATGAGCCATTTGAACGGTGCAGCGGGTGTGTGCAGACTGGTTCTGTTGTTGCTGTGTGTGTGGTGCCGGGGGTTCCCCGCCAGTGCTCAGCAGAAGCCTTATGACGTCTATCCGGTGGCAGAACCGCCGTATTACCGGGTGCGTTACGAGGCAGCGAAGGAGCCGGGAGGTTTGATTTTCCCGGTGAATTATGCGCTGTGGGTGCCTCCGGGTGCAGAGCGACTGCGTGGTGTGGTGGTGCATCAGCATGGTTGCGGCGAGGGTTCCTGTCGATCGGGTCTGACGGGTGCGTGGGATCTGCACTGGCAGGCTTTGGCGAAGGCTCATGACTGTGCACTGTTGTCACCATCTTACGAGCAGCCGGAGGGTGCGGACTGTCAGCAGTGGTGTGATCCGCGGAATGGATCGGCGGCTGCGTTTCTGCGGGGATTACGGGACCTGGGTGTGGCCAGTGGTCACCCGGAGTTATCTGAGGTTCCGTGGGCTTTGTGGGGTCACAGCGGTGGTGGTCACTGGGCGGGTGGCATGGTGTTGTTGTATCCGCAGCGGGTGGCAGCAGCGTGGCTGCGTTCGGGAGTTCCGTTGCTGCAGGCGGATCCCGGTCGAGCGGGGATTCGTGCGCACGAGTTTCCGGAGGCGGCGCTGGGTGTGCCGATGATGTGCAACCTGGGGACTCAGGAGGGTGTTACAGTAAAGGATGGTCGATTTGCGGGTGTGTGGCCGGCGAATGAGGCATTTTTTCGATCGGTGCGTGGTCGGGGCGGACTGATAGCAGTGGCGGTGGATCCGTTGTCGAGTCATGACTGTGGCAATCAGCGATATCTGGCGATTCCGTGGCTGGACGAGTGTTTGAGGCGTCGTTTGCCGATGTCGAGTGCAGCGGGTGCAGAGTTGCGACCGGTTGAGCCGGGTGATGCGTGGCTGGCACCTGTGCTGGGTGGCGTGGCTGTTTCAGCGGCCGGTTTTCAGGGGGCTGTGAACGAGCTGGGCTGGCTGCCGGGCGAACTGACAGCGCGGCGCTGGGAGCAGTATGTGCGGGACACTCGAGTGACCGACCTGACTCCGCCGCCCCAGCCTGTGAATCTGCGGGTGAGTGGTCAGGAGCTGACGTGGGAGTGTGAGGCGGATCTGGAGAGTGGTCTGGCGGGGTTTGTGATTGAGCGGGACGGGCGGGAGCTGGTGCGACTGCCTGAGCAGGGCAAGAATCCGTTTGGTCGTGTGCTGTTCCAGAATCTCCAGTACAGTGATACTCCGACGCTGCCGCTGGTCCAGATGCGGTATGTGGATGAAACGGCTGAGTCGGGGAAGTCGTATGAGTATCGAGTACGAGCTTTGAATACGGCGGGTTTGTGAAGGCTGGGTCTTTCAAGGCTGAGTCTGTTGCTGGCAGTTTGGCGGCAAGTGTTTTCTTTGGGGTGGGGGGGCAACGAGATGCGACATGCGGTAGTGGCGTTGTTTTTGGCGCTGGGTTGTTTTGGGTTATCGTGGCGGACGGGTGCGAGTGAGGGTGGCAGTGCGGCGTCGGTGGGCTCGGTGTGGCGGGACGAGGTGCGTCCGGAGCAGCTGCTTGGTGCATCCAGTTTTCTGGCTGCCCGCTACGACGGTGCTGATGCGCATATGCTGGAGATAAAGCAGACGGCGGACTGGCGTGCTCTGGAAGAGACCCAGTTGATGGCTCGAGTGCTGGATCTTGTGCAGATGGTGGCGACGGCAGGGGGTGAGCAGGCTGGGATTGTGGTGCGTCAGCTGCTGGATCATATTCGGCGGAAGGGCCTGACGGCGGCAGCGGCGATGGGGGGTGAGGACGGTCGTCTTCCGGTGCTGGGTGTGGTGCTGCATGATGCGGGCAAGTACGGGGCGCTGGTGGCATCACTGCTGCAGGAGCTGCCTGAGAGTACAGTGGGAGTTTTGCGTGAGCGTGAGCTGCTGGCGGGTCGGAAGGCGTATGAGTTGCGCAGTCCGGGCGGAGTGGAGCTGACGTGGTGGGAGGAAGGTGGTCATCTGGCTCTGGGGCTTGGTGCGGGTTCATGGCAGTGGATGCTGGCGGCTCGAGCGGGAGACATTGAGTCACTTGAGAAAAGTCCGATGTGGGCGGATTTGCGTTTGGCGGAGGGATTTGAGACGACCAGTTTTGGCTGGTTTGACATGGGCAGTCTGGTGCAGCGATTTGGATCGCAGGAGCTGCCGCCATTTGATTCCGGTGTATCGCTGACTGTGCAGCAGATGCTGCGGCAGCTGGGAGTGTCGGGTTTGCAGAGTGTGACGATGCAGACGGGGTTTCGCGGAGCGGCGACCTGGTCTGAGACTCGTATCAACGGCAGTGTGGATCCGGGACTGCTGCAGCGATATTTGAAGCCGACAGTGCTGAAGCTGGACGAGCTGCCGCCTTTGCCGCAGAAGGTATCGGGATTTTCGGCTGCGAAGCTGGATCTGGCGAGTCTGATGGATGCGGCGCTGGCGACGGGCGTGCGGCTGCAGCAGGTGATGGGCGATGATCCTTTGATGGGGACGGACGGAGCGTTCAACTGGCTGCAGTCTTTTGTGGGCGGGTATACTTTGCGGCAGTTTTTGGGTGGTTTGGGTGATGTGTGGTGTGAGTATAATGATCCGCAGCCGATGGTTGTGCCGGTGGGTTATTCGCCGGTGCTGGCGGTGAGTGTGCGGGATCAGCAGGCGGTGGCGGCCGGTTTGTTTCGTCTGGATGGTCTGCTGCAGGGTTTGCTGGCTCAAGCCGGAGGTGTGACTCTGGAGAGTACTCAGAAGGGCGACCGCAGGTACTGGACACTGAAGTCGGAGGAGCTGCCGGTTGCACCGACGCTGATGCTGACAAAGAACTGGCTGGCGATAGCCGTGAATCCGGCGGCGCTGGAGAGTCTGGTGCTGCGTGAGGCTGGTGAGCAGTCTCGATGGGTGCCTTCCGAGCAGGTGCAGGCGGCATTGTCGGAGCTGCCGGGAGAATTTGGTTCGATTTCGGTCTCGGATCCGGTGCCCACGTACCGGCAGATGTTTGAGACATTGCCGATGGCGCTGCTGGTGTTGAATTCGCAGGTGCTGCCGAATCTGGGTGAGGGGATGGAGCTGCCGTTTGGTCTGGAGGACATGCCGTCGGCTGAGTCGGTGCTGGAGCCGATGTTTCCGAACGTATCGGTGGGTTATGCGACTGAGGACGGCTATGCCTGGAAGACTCGTCAGAGCGTGCCTGGGACACCTGTGGGCAATCTGTCGGCTGGTGCGGTGGGTGGAGTGCTGGTGGCATTGCTGTTGCCGGCGGTCCAGCAGGCCAGAGAGGCAGCGAGACGCACGCAGTCGAAGAACAATCTGAAGATGATTGGTCTGGCGATGCACAACTATCACGATATCTTTGGTCACTTTCCCCGGGGTACTCTGGAGCAGCCTGACACACCGGTGGAGGAGCGTCTGAGCTGGGCGTATGAGCTGTTGCCGTATCTGGAGGAGACTGTGGCGTGGCAGGATGCTGATCGTGAGCAGGGCTGGGGGGGGCAGGGGAATGCGGCTCTGATCGGAAAGAAGTTCGATGTGTTTCGCAATCCATCGCAGCCTGGTCAGCGTGAGCATGAGTCGGCGGGTGATTATGTGGCGATTGCGGGAGTGGGAGCGAACGCTGCGGAGTTGCCGGACAATGACCTGAAGGCCGGTATTTTTGGCTACAACCGGAAGACATCATTTTTTTTAATCACGGATGGAACATCGAACACGATGATGATTGCCGATTCTGCTCAGCCGAACGTATCGATGTTTGCGGGCGGGAAGCCGACTGTGCGTGGATTCAGTCAGCAGCCGTACCTGAACGGGCCGGACGGGATTGGTTCACCGCATACGGGGATTGTGCATGTACTGCTGGCGGACGGGTCAGTTCGTGCGGTTCCGGTGACCACGGATCCGGGGATCATTGAGGCGCTGGCGACGAAGGCTGGCGACGAGGTGATTGGAGACTTCTGAGTGGTAATGTGAGTGTGGGCTGTGGGGATTGAGCAGGCCGGGTGCGTGAGCATCCGGCCTGCTGTTGTATGCAGGTGAGAATGAGGCCGGGTATAAGAGTGAGATTGTGCATTGAGGGGGGGGGGCACATGCGGTGTGCAAAAACAGCGTGTGTTTTGAGGACGGAACCTGAGGTGGAAAGCCCGAGCTGCGGTTTTGTCCCTGGTATCAGAATATTTCTGTGTGTTTGGCCGGCTGGCGGGTAAGTGGTGGGGCGAATCAGGGGCTGGAGTCGAGTGCTGTTTGCAGAAGTCTGGTCCAGATTTTGTAGCCGTTGTCATTGAGGTGCAGGTCATCGTCTGCCAGCAGGTCTTTGCTGGGTTCACCGGCGGCATTAAGACCGGCGGGCCAGGTATCGACAAAGATGGCGAGCGGGTGTGTTTTGCAGAGTTCGCTGACGAGCTGATTGGCTTTGATGGCTTTGTCTCGAATGGCCCAGCGTTTGATGCTGGGTTTGATGCCGAGGAACACAACTTTGCGGCAGCCGGGGAGTGTTTGTGCTTTGTCCAGGAACAGCTGAAAGTCGTGGAGCACGGTTTCGGGAGATTTGCCGGCGTTGAGGTCATTGTCGCCTGCGTAGAGGACGATGGTGTGTGGTTTGGCGGGAGTTACGAGGCGTTCGAAGAAGTGGACGGAGTCAGCCAGTTGCGAGCCGCCGAAGCCGTGGTTGACGGCGTTGAGAGCGGGAAAGGACTGATGAATTTTCCAGAGGCGGATGGAGGAGCTGCCGATGAACACGACATCGCTTGTTGGTGGCGAGCGTTTGGCGAACGCCTGTTCGAGTTTTTGGACGTCCGGTTCCCAGCGTTCGGGTGATTTTTTTGCGGGGGCCGATTTTTCATCGAGGGGAGCAGCGGCGAGTGTGAGGCAGAGTGTGAGGGGGATTGCCAGCAGCTGGAGAGCGCGGAAGTGAAGGGTGTTTTGCATGAGTGGGTCTTTGGCGTCGGGAAATTGTGGATTGGGATTGGCGTGGGTGTGGGCACATGTGGGGTGAGATGTTAAAGAGGGGAGTTGCTGAAAATCCAGTGAAGTGCGGGGGTGTGGTGGTGCTGGCCGGGTAGTTTGCTGAGTTGGGGGGGGCAGTGATGCGGGTTGTGCTCATGGGTACGGGAGAATTTGCATTGCCGGCATTTCGTGCGGTGCTGGGGTCAGAGCATCAGGTTGTCGCCGTGGTGACTCAGCCGGACAAATCCGGTCGTGGTCATCATCAGCATGTGAACGTGGTGAAGTCACTGGGTGAGTCTGCGGGGGTACCGGTGCTGCAGCCGGAGCGAGTGAATCGTCCGGAGGTTTTGGAGGAGTTGCGAAGGTTTTGTGCGGATGTGTTTTTGGTGGCATCGTATGGTCAGATATTGAAGCCCGAGCTGCTGTCGATTCCTCGTTTGGGGGCTTTCAACCTGCACGGGTCGCTGCTGCCGAAGTATCGCGGGGCGGCTCCTGTGCAGTATTCGATCTGGGAGGGCGAGCGGACGACGGGTGTTACGATTTTTCAGATCGAGCCGGCACTGGATTCGGGGCCGATGGTGGGGAAGGTGGAGACGGAGATTGGGGAGGAGGAGACTTCGGGTGAGCTGATGTTGCGTCTGGCGGAGCTGTGTGTGCCGTTGACTCTGGAGGTGCTGGATCAGTTATCGCGTGGTGTGGTGCATTTTGAGAGTCAGGATCCGGCGGGTGTGGTATTGGCTCCGAAGATACCGCGGGAGGCAGGTCAGCTGGATTTTCGGCAGGGTGTACGGCGGATTGACTGTCAGTTGCGGGCATTGCAGCCGTGGCCGAAGTGCAGTGCGGTGTTGCTGCGTGAGGGGCAGGAGCCGTTGCGTTGTTTGTTATTGCTGGGGAAGCGGTGGGCGGGTGGTGAGCCGGATGGTGGGCCGAGTGGTGGGCCGAGTGGTGTGGGAGTGTTGCGGGTCTGTGACGGTCGTCCGGTGGTGCGTTGCGGTGATGGCTGGCTGGAGATCCTGCGAGTGCAGCCGGAGGGTCGGCGTGCGATGGACGGACGTTCGTTTGTGAATGGCACGGCGGGAGTTGGCGGGGCTGTTTTTGCGGATCCGCATCAGGATTCCTGAGTGTGCGTGGGCTTTTGGGCTGTTTTTTTTCAGGAATGGTGCGCGTTTTGCGGGGTTTGGGCAGGATTTTTCGGCGGTGGTTGCGATTTGCCGTAAGTCTTTTTTTGGTTTTGGTTTGCGTTTTTTTACGAATTGTCGGGGATCGTGAAAGTTGTTGTGACGGGTGTGAAATTTTAGGGTTTGCGTGAATTTGGGCGGGATTTTGCCTTTGGAAGCTCGTCCACTTTTGCCAATTTCCGACCCCAGCGCAGTAAACCCCGAATTTTACCGTTAGAATTCACGAATTGAGGCACAGGAAGGTGGCTTCGGGGAATTGGGATGTGCGACGGATTGTGGGTGCTTTGAACCCGTGTTGAGCGAGTGATTTTGCATGACCGCTGAGACTGCTCGAGAAGTTGTAATTACGGGTATTGGCGTGTTTTCTCCGATTGGCATCGGCCGTGGGGCATTTTGGTCGGGTTTGTCGGAGGGCCGTTGTGGTTTGAAGCGTGTGCAGCATGCGTCGTGGGTGGCTGCGCCTGGGTGTATTGGCGGCGAGGTCAGTGATTTCAACGACGAGACGGCGAAGAAAGAGCATCTGAAGACGCTGCGTAAAAGTTTGAAGGTGATGTGTCGTGAGATTCAGATGGGAGTAGCTTCGGCGCTGCAGGCGATGGATGACGCGGGTTTGTCACCGGGCAGTGTGCCACCGAGTCGTATTGGCTGTGATTTTGGCGCGAATCTGATGAGCAGTCCTCCGGAGGTGATTCTGGAGGGAGCGCTGCGATCGAGGACTCAGCGTACCGGCAATCTGGCGTTTGACTACGACCAGTGGGGTGAGGTTGGGATGCCGGGTCTGGAGCCGTTGTGGCTGTTGAAGTATTTACCGAACATGCCGGGTTGTCACATCGGGATTGCCCTGGAGGCTCACGGCCCGAACAATTCGATTACGCATGACGAGGCATCGGGTGGTTTGGTGCTGGGTGAGGCATGCAATGCGATTCGTCGGAACCGTGCTGACGTGATGGTGGCCGGCGTAACGGGGACTCGTCTGCACACGGTGAAGGCCTGCCAGTCTGCTCGACTGGACCGGCTGGCGGACGGTCCTGCGGAGCAGCGGCTTCGTCCGTTTGATCGTGCTCGCAGTGGCGAGGCGCTGGCGGAGGCGGCCTGCAGTCTGATCCTTGAGTCGCGTGCTCACGCTGAGGCTCGCGGGGCGAAAATCCTGGGAACTGTTCTGGCGTGTGGAGCCAGTTCGGTATCTGGTCGGGACGGTGTAGCTGACGAGGCTGAGGCGGTGTATCTGGCCGGCAAGGCTGCATTGGATCGAGCCGGTGTATCAGCTGCAGAGCTGGGGCATGTGAATGCCTGTGCCGGTGGCAATCCTGAGCGTGATCGTTATGAGGCGCTGGGTTTGCGGAAGTTGCTCGGATCGGCAGCTGACAGTGTGCCTGTGACGGCGATCAAAAGCTATATTGGCAGTTCGGGCAGCGGAGCATCGCTGGTTGAGCTGGCGGCTTCACTGTTGTCGCTGCGTGAGGGTTCGATTGTACCGACGCTGAATTACACGACAGCGGATGAGGTTGCTCCGCTGAATGTGGTGCATGGTGCTGCTGCGAAGGCTTCCAGCGGTCTCTTCCTGAAAACCAGTGTGACTCGCATGGGTCAGGCCAGTGCTGTGGTGGTGCGAGTCTGATTCTGACCGGGTGGCAATATGACAGCGTCTGGTTCGGCTGGTGGCGGTGATGCGTTGTCGAAGCTGCGAATCCGGCGTGACGAGCCGGTCCGCGGCGGCAGCTGGCTGGGTCGTTTGATGAGGTTGCTGTTCACGCTGGTGGTACTGGCTCTGTTGGGTGGTGCGGGCTGGATATTTAGTCGTTCGCCTGGGATGCTGGCGGATGCCAACCGTCTGATGGAGTCGGTGCGTTCGAAGCTGGAAGTGCGGGTGGTGCTGGCCAGTGTGGAGGAGGGGCGCGCGGCGGACGCGACTGTTGTGGCGACCGGTTATCTGCAGTCTCGTCAGCAGGCTCGCATTGGTGCTCGAGCGACCGGTCGCATCGAGGAGGTGCTTGTCGAGGAGGGCGTGCGGGTTGCGGCGAACGACGTGCTGGCGATTCTGGAGCATGCGGATCTGGATGCATCGCTGGCTGCAGCGAAGGCTTCTGCGGCGCGTTGTCGCAGTGAGCTGCTGGAGCAGGATGTTGTGATAGCGAGGACTGAGCGGGATCTGCAGCGAGCGGAGAAGCTGCTGGCTGGCCGCACGATGACTCAGGCGGAGTTCGATACAGAAAAGTTCGAGTATGATGCGGCGCTGGCGCGGCGGGAGTCTTTGCAGGCGGCATTGCAGCTGGCGGAGGCGCGAGTTCAGGAGGCGGTTCAGCTTCGTGAGAACATGTTCGTGAGGGCTCCTTTTGCCGGCACGGTGATATCGAAGGATGCCGAGCTGGGTGAGTCGATTATGCCAGGCGGGATGGGTGAGGCATCCGGGCGTGGTTCGGTTGTGACGATTGCCGATCTGGAGCATCTGGAGGTGGACTGTGATGTGAAGGAGGACTTCATCAGTCGGGTGCAGCAGGGGCAGTTGGCCGAGGTGGCAGTGGATGCTGTGCCGGGGCATCGATATCGGGGTCGGGTGCGGAAGGTGATTCCGATGGGCGATCGGGCTCGAGCGACGGTGAAGGTGCGGGTAGCACTGGAGGATGCTGATCAGAAGCTGTTTCCTGAGATGAGCAGTACGGTGTATTTTCTGCCTGAGGAGGAGTCTGGTACTGGCGGGGACAAGGCTGCTGGCGGCGGGCGTGTGGTCAAGGCTGATTCCGGGCGGCGGATATTCTGTCCCAATGATGCGTTGCAGACAGCGGGCAGTGAAGTTTGGGTGTGGGTTGTGGGAGGCGAGGACCGTTTGCGGCGAGTGGCGGTGCAGGCGGGTGAGAAGAAGGAAGGCCGGACGGAGATCGTGAGTGGTTTATCCGGCGGCGAGCGTCTGGTTGCGGGCAGTTCGCCTGAATATCGTGATGGTCTGGCGGTGAAAGTCCTGCAGTAACGAGTGCTGACTGATTGTGGTTGCCTGTGTGGTGTTGTGTGTGGTGGTGGTGGGGGGCTGTGCAGTGAGCGGATCTGTGGGTGAGCGTTTGGTGGTGGTGCGGAATGTGAGCAAGGAGTTTCGCCGTGACCAGCTGGTGATTCCGGTGCTGAACGGAATGAATCTGGAGCTGGAGGCGGGAGGTTATCTGGCATTGATGGGGCCTTCGGGGTCTGGCAAGACGACATTGCTGAATCTGATAGCCGGTCTGGACCGACCGACGGCGGGTGAGGTGATTGTGTGTGGTCAGGATTTGTCACGTTCATCAGAGGGTGAGCTGGCGAAGTGGCGAGCGCGATACATTGGTTTTATTTTTCAGATGTACAATCTGATTCCGGTGCTGACGGCGTATGAGAATGTTGAGTTGCCACTGACTCTGACTTCGCTGAGTCGCCGCGAGCGGGACGAGCACGTGAAGGCAGCACTGGAGGTTGTGGGGTTGTCGGAGCGGATGGATCATTATCCGCGGCAGTTGTCGGGTGGTCAGGAGCAGCGGGTGGCGATTGCGCGGGCGATTGTTACGGATCCGTCGCTGCTGGTTGCAGACGAGCCGACGGGTGATCTGGACGCGAAGTCAGCTGGTGAGATTTTGGATTTGATGCAGCGTCTGAACACGGAGTTTCAGAAGACGATTGTCATGGTGACTCATGATCCCGGCGCAGCGGCTCGGGCGAAGCGTGTGCTGCATCTGGAGAAGGGTTTGCTGGTTTCCGATTCGGCGGCTGGAGTGCGGGGGGCGGTGTGATGCATACGCTGAAGTACATCTGGCGGAACATGCGGCGCAATGCTGTGCGAAGTTTGCTGACGGTAATGTCGGTGGGTTTCAGTCTGGCGCTGATGACGGTGTTGTATGGTTTTTTGGCATCGCAGGACACGTATCGGGATGCGGCGTCGCAGGCCAGTCGAGTGGTCGTGATGAACATTCAGGGCTTCAGTGGTCGTCTGCCGATTTCCGCGCTGGATGATGTGCGTGGAATGGATCATGTGGCTGCTGCGGTACCGTTGTCCTGGTATGGTGGCTCGTATCAGGACGAGCAGATGCCATTTGCTCAGTTTGCCACGGATCCTGAGCAGTTGTTTGATGTGTGGCCTGAGTATTCATTGCCGGCTGAGCAGCTGGAGTCGTGGAAGCAGAACCGTCAGGGCTGTGTGATTGACCGGCGTATTGCGGATCGTCGTGGCTGGAAGGTTGGTGATCGAATTCCGCTGAAGGGCAATCTGTATCCTTTTGATCTGGATCTGGAGATCTGTGGAATTTTTGATTCTCCGAAGAACACGGATTCGGTGTATTTCCACTGGAGTTATCTGAACGAGGGTCTGCGGCAGCAGAATTTTGCTGTTTTGGACAATGCGGGAACGATCTTTTTGCGTGTGGATGAGTCTGTTCAGATTCCGGCGGTGATTTCTGGAGTGGACGATCGTTTCGGCAGCTCGGATACTCCGACGCGTTCCCAGACGGAAGCCGCTTTTGCTCAGATGTTTGTCGACATGCTGGGCAACGTGCAGGTGCTGATTCGGAACATTGGTCTGGCGGTTGTCTTTTCGCTTTCGCTGGTGACAGCCAATTCGATGGCGATGGCGATGCGTGAGCGAGTGACGGAGATTGCGGTGTTGAAGGCGATAGGTTTCAGTCGTGGCCGCATTTTGAGGATGGTGCTGGGCGAGGCGTGTTTGACGGCGATCAGCGGTGGTGTGCTGGGGACGGGGATTGGCTGTTTATTTCTGCAGGGTATGAATCAGGTGTTGCCGCAATTTTTTCCGTTTACGGTTTCAGAGATGCTGGGACCGTGGGTCAGTTATGGTCTGTTGGCGGCGATATTTTTGGGATTTGTGAGCGGGATAGTTCCGGCGGTGCGAGCAGCGCGGATGTCGGTGGTGGATGGACTGCGTCGAATAGCCTGAGTGATCTGTCTGCGTGTGATTGTGTGCAGATTGCTGACTGCTGATGGGGTGTGTGATGATTCCGGCGAAATACAATGTTCGTAATCTGCGTGTCCGCTGGATGACCACACTGATGACAGTGCTCAGTACGGGCCTGGTTGTATGGGCATCGGTGTTGTGTTTTGGTTTGACGGACGGATTGCGTTATGCGTTGCAGGTGACGGGTCACGAGCTGGATCTGATTGTGCTGCGGAAGGGTTCGGCGGACGAGATTGGCAGTGGTCTTGAGCAGAAGGTGGCGCGTGAGGTTTCGACGTTGTCCGGGATAGCGAAGGACGGAGCGGGTCGTCCGATGTGTTCGGTGGAATTTGTGACGATTCTGACGAAGCCGCGGCGGAACAATGGTGGTACTGTGAATTTGATCGTTCGAGGTCTGGAGGATGTGGGTCGCGAGCTGCGTCCGGACTTTCGGATTGTCGAGGGGCGTGATTTGGAACCTGGTCGATTTGAGGCGATTACCAGTCGCAGTATGGCGGCGCGTTTTGAGAATCTGGCGATTGGTGAGAAGCTGGAGGTGAATCGTCAGTTTTTTGAGGTTGTGGGGTATTTCGAGGCGGCGGGCAGTGCGGCTGAATCTGAGGTGTGGACGGATTTGCGGGATTTGGGTTTGGCGCGAAAGTCGCCGGCGGCGGTCAGTTCGGTCTGTTTGCGAGCGGAGAGTGCGGGTCAGCGTAACGAGCTGCAGCGTCTGTTGCAGGATGACAAGCGATTTCAGATGAAAGCGATCTCTGAAAAGCAGTATTTTGAAGACCAGATGAATCAGTCGAATGCGATTCAGTACATAGGTTACATCATTGCTGGTTTTTTGATTTTTGGTGCGATGTTTGCGGCGGCTAACACGATGTTTGCGGCTGTGGCCAGTCGAGCTCGCGAGATAGGCACGTTACGGGCACTGGGATTTTCCCGGTCAGCAATTTTGTCTTCGTTTTTGTTTGAGGCGATTTTGTTGTGTTTGCTGGGTGGGCTGCTGGGTTGTGTGGCGACGCTGCCGTTTAACGGTCTGTCGACCGGGACGATCAATCAGTTCAGTGAGATCACATTTTCCTTCCGCTTTGGGCCTCGCGTGCTGGCTCAGGGCGTAATGCTGGCGGTGTCGATGGGCCTGCTGGGCGGAATCTTGCCGGCGATTCGGGCGGTGCGGCTGAATATCGTGACGGCACTGCGAGAGCGCTGAAGGTGTGGCCGGAAGTGTTCGTGCTGAAGTAATCGGCAGGATCAGCACACCTGTGTCGGGACTACTCGGAATTGCCTGTTGTGGCGTTTTTCTGCCGGTTGGGAAGGACCGTGGCCGCACAGTTTGGTTAATTTCCTCAGGCTTAAGAAGCGATTGGACTTGAGGCGTGTCGAAAGAATTCGCAGAATCTTAGCAAAGTGGCCGATTCTTCTGATGTGAGTCATTGGGGGGCAGCGAATGTCGGATCTGCAGACCAGCCTGCTGCTGATGACGACGCTAAGTGCAGCATTTGCTGTGCTGGGGGCGGTGCTGCAGGGTCTGCGTGGCGGTCGTCCTCTGGCAGTGGCTCTCATTTCTGTCACGCTGCTGATGTTTGTTTATGTTCTGCTGATCTGGGACACGCCGCTGATAGTGCGGCTGCTGCCGTTTTCTGGTGCGATCATTCTGGGTAACTGGCTGCCGCTGATTGGATCATTTTATTCGGGTGTTTGTTTTCGGGCGACCAGTGTGCCGCGGCATCGCCGTGTAGTTTTGTCGTGTGTTTTGCTGGGTCTGTGTGGTTATTCACTGGCCAGTCCGCTGCTCGGCAAGCCTCCTGTGTGTGCTCGTGTTGAATTCGAGCGGGTGCTGGAGTTTCAGACGACTGAAACGACCTGTTCAGCGGCCTGTGCGGCCAGTTTGCTGCGGATGCATCAGATTGATGCGACTGAGCGTGAGATGGCTGAGCTCTGTCTGACTCGCGAGGGGACTCACTGGCTGGGTCTGTATCGCGGTTTGAAGGTGAAGACGGCGGGGACGGCCTGGGACGTGGTTGTTGAGAGTGTATCGGGTCAGTCTTTGCTGCAGCGTGGCAGTGAATCGGGTGTATTATCAATGACGTTTCATGGCCGAGCGGCTAACCGGTCATTTGAAACGGGCTTTCAGATGCAGTCCGGGCATTCGGTGATTTGTCTGGGTCCGGGAGATTCTGGCAGGCTGCAGGTATTTGATCCTGCTCCGGATTATGGTTTTGAGAGCTGGGACTGGAAGCAGCTTGATCAGGTGGAGTCAGCGATTCTGGTGCGATTGGTGCCGCGTGACGGGGTCGCTGCTGCTGAGCAAAAGATTGCAGATCCGAGGCGCCTTCAGGATCACAATGTGGTGTACTGGGAACGCCAGCGATAAACCGTCGGGTGAAACGGAGCAGGGCGACCATTGCTGGTCGCCCTGCGGTATTCAGCAGCTGCATTTGACTGTCAGGCGGTTGCTGTTTCTTCAGCCGGTGCTTCAGTTTCGACAGCACCGTGGAATTCCAGTTGTTTCTGGTCACCCACTTCTTTCAGTCCGACGTGGATGACATTTTTGCCATCGAAGGTGCCTCGCAGCAGTTCTTCGGACAGCGGGTCTTCGATGTATTTTTCGACACTGCGTCGCAGCGGTCGAGCACCGTAGTCCAGTCCGTCACCGGCTTCTCCTTTGTCGATGATGAAGCCTCGGGCTTCGTCAGAGAGGACCAGTTTCTTGCCGCGTTCTTTGAGGCGTTCGAAGACTTTGCGGAGTTCGATGTCGACGATCTGCATCAGTTCGACTCGAGTCAGCTTGCGGAAGACCACGACTTCGTCCAGTCGACCGAGGAATTCGGGTTTGAACTGCTTCTGCAGTTCGTGCATCAGGTTGACCTTCATTTCCTCGTAGGTGCGTTCTGCATCGCGTTCTCGGAGCGTATGCAGGCCCATGCTGCCACCGTGAGCCATGCGTGCGGCCCCGGCGTTGGTGGTCATGATGACGATCACGTTCTTGAAGTCGACTCGTCGACCGAAGCTGTCGGTCAGGTGTCCTTCTTCCATGATCTGCAGCAGCATGTTGTAGACATCCGGGTGTGCCTTTTCGATTTCATCGAGCAGGACAACGGAGTAGGGACGGCGCCGGATTTTTTCTGTGAGCTGTCCGCCTTCATCGAAGCCGACGTATCCGGGGGGAGCTCCGATGAGTCGGCTGATGTTGTGTTTTTCCATGTATTCAGACATGTCGATCTGAATCAGAGCATCTTCATCACCGAACATGAATTCGGCGAGGGTTTTGGCGAGCAGAGTTTTACCGACGCCGGTGGGTCCGCAGAACAGGAAGGCTCCGGTTGGTCGTTTGGGGTCTTTGAGCCCGCTGCGACTGCGACGCACCGCCTTGCAGACCTGAGTGATGGCCTGTTCCTGACTGATGACTCGCTTGTGCAACTCCTGCTCCATCTGCAGCAGTCGAACGGCATCTTCGCTGGACAGTCTGGTAAGCGGGATACCGGTCATGCGGGCGACGACTTCGGCGATGACTTCGGCGTCGACGACACCGTCAGTCTGGCGGGATTTTTCTCGCCATTCTTCGGTGAGCTGGTCTTTCTTGCGTCGGAGCTTGTCGGCCTGGTCGCGGAACGAGGCGGCTTTTTCGAATTTTTGTTCAGCGACAGCTTCTTCCTTGGCGTTATTGAGCCGCTGAATTTCTTCTTCGAGTTCCTTCAGGTCCGGCGGACGCACCATGGACTTGAGTCGGACGCGAGCACCGGATTCGTCGATGACGTCGATGGCTTTATCCGGCAGGCAGCGGGAAGTGATGTAGCGAGTGGAGAGTTCGACAGCGGCTTCGAGGGCATCGTCGGTGATCTGCACGCGATGATGTTCTTCGTAGCGGTCGCGCAGTCCTTTGAGAATTTCGACAGCCTGGGCCGGATTTGGAGGATCGACCATGATGGTCTGGAAGCGACGTTCGAGTGCTGCATCTTTTTCGATGTACTTGCGGTATTCATCGAGAGTTGTGGCACCGATGCACTGAATTTCACCGCGGCTGAGTGCTGGTTTGAGGACGTTTGAGGCATCGATTGCGCCTTCCGCCCCACCGGCACCGACCAGTGTGTGCAGTTCGTCAATAAACAGAATCGTATTGCGGGCTCGTCGAACTTCGTTCATGACGGCTTTGATGCGTTCTTCGAACTGACCGCGGTATTTGGTACCGGCCACCATCATGGCGAGGTCGAGCACGATGATGCGACGATCGGCAAGGATATCCGGGACAGCACCATCGACCACCATCTGAGCGAAGCCTTCGACGATGGCGGTTTTGCCGACACCAGCTTCACCGAGCAGTACGGGGTTATTTTTCTGGCGACGGCAGAGAATCTGTATGACGCGTTCGATTTCACGTTCGCGGCCGATGACGGGGTCCAGTTTTTTCTGCCTGGCAAGTTCGGTGAGGTCGCGACCGAAGCTGTCGAGTGCCGGGGTTTTACTGCGGTTGGCGCCTTTCTGCTGAGTGGCACCTGAACCACCACGTTCTTCGGCTCCGGGTTCGGCTGATTCCATGCCGTGTCCCAGCAGGTTCAGAACTTCGTCTCGGACGTCTTCAAGCTTGAGTCCGAGGTTCATCAGGACCTGTGCGGCCACACCTTCCTGTTCGCGGAGCAGTCCCAGCAGCAGGTGTTCGGTGCCGACGTAGTTATGGTTGAGGTTGCGAGCCTCATCCATCCCGTATTCGATCACTTTTTTGGCGCGAGGTGTTTGGGGAAGTTTGCCCATGGTGACCATATCTGGTCCCGTCTGGACAATTTTTTCTACTTCGATGCGGATCTTGCGAAGATCGACATCGAGGTTTTTCAGGACATTGGCGGCGACGCCTGAGCCTTCCTTGACCAGTCCCAGCAGGATGTGTTCTGTGCCGATGTATTCATGGTTGAATCGCTGGGCTTCCTGATTTGCCAGCTGCATAACCTTGCGGGCCCGATCCGTGAAACGCTCGTACATGATGCATTCCTGAATTACTTGTGCCGAAACGCCGGACAGAAGTCACGGCGGTATGATCTGAAAGGGCTGTATTGTGACTGGTTTGGGCAGTGGCGTCCACCCGGAGAGGGTTTGGAACACCAAAGTGGCCAACTGGCAGCCTGCAGCAGAACTGTAGCGGGAAATTCCGGCGAGGCCTGTTTTTTTTTCGGTTGCTGCCGGAAACGGGCGGTGATTTTCCCGGATTTTCCTGTTGCTGTCTGCCGTTGTTGGTCGTCAAAGGCAGTTGTTCCCGCAGTTTTGCGGAAAAAAACCGGCCTTGAGGCTGATTTTCCGAGTTGTCGGAAGGGCCGGGGATCAGGTGTACCGGACGGCGCGGTGCCGCGGCTCGAAGAATTCCGGCAGCAGGCTGTCTACCTGCAGCAGTCCTCTGCGAGTCAGCCGGAGTGTGTGTCCGTCGAGTGTGAGGTAGCCGGCATTTTGCTGGTTGGCGAGTGGTACGGCGAATTCGGTCAGCGTATCGACGTTGTATTTGCGATCGAGGCGAGCGAGGTCGACTTCACCTTCCTTCATCAGCAGCACCAGTTCCCGGATCAGCAACTGGTGCGGGGTTGGCCTGAGGGCGCGGTTGATCGGCAGATTACCTGCCGCCACGGCTTCCATGTAGTCCTCGATGCGATCGAGATTCTGGTAGTGGACTCCGTGGAAATGTCCGAAGGAGGACACGCCGGTGGCGAGCAGATCGCAGCCGCGCCAAACATTGTCTCGATAGACGAATCGGTCTGTATCGGGGTTACGAACGAGTTCATTTCCACTGGAGATGTGGTAGCCGGCAGCCATCAGTCGATCCATGGCTTCGCTGACCCAGCGGCGTTTGGTGGGCCAGTCTGCAACTGGTGACTGCAGCCCCAGCTCGCGCATTTCCTTTGAATAGACCGTGTTGAACGGCAGTTCCATCTGATAGATGGTGATGTTGTCGGGTGCCAGCTGCAGAGTCTGGTCAATATTGCGGTGCCAGTTTTCGTCGGTTTCGCCCACCATGCCGGCAATCAGGTCAATGTTGACCTGCGGAAAGCCGACGCTGCGGATCCAGTTCCAGGCAGTGAACACTTCCGGGGACAGATGTGCGCGTCCGTTTTCTTCCAGAATTCGATCGTTGAAGCTTTCGACACCGAGGGAGATACGAGTGATGCCGATGTCGCGGAGCGTTTCCAGTTTTTCCAGACTGAGTGTGCCGGGTTCGCATTCGAAGGTGACTTCTTCAGCCTGATCCCAGTTGATCCAGGCACTCATGCGTTCGCGCAGGGATCGCAGTTGTTTTGAGCTGAGGTAGCTGGGGGTACCACCGCCAAAGTAGACGAATTTCAGTGATCGTGAACCGATGGCTGACCGCTGACTGATCAGTTCGAGTTCGGCGATCAGAGTACGCACGTAGTCTTCAATGGCTTTGGCATTTTGATTTGTGTAGACGCGAAAGTAGCAAAACTTGCAGCGTTTGCGGCAGAAGGGAATGTGGATGTAGAGGCCCAGCGGAGTCCTGGCGGTGCTGAGCGGACTGGCGTCAAGGGCCTGCAGTGCCTGGGGGACAAAGTCACCGCTCCATTGTGAAAACGGCGGGTAGTTGGAGATGAAGTAACTGCCGACCTCCGTGGTGGCTGCGGGGGCAGCCGGGGTAATGAGTGGCAGCGTGGCCGGGGCGGGATCTGAGGCAGGTACCGGAGTGCTCATGATTTTATCCGAAATGCAGCAGTACAGCGGTTACGGAGTGGCGGGACGATTCAGGAGAAACACAGCAGTCTGCCGTTCTGCTGGTCTTCTGAGGCGATCAGAACACCTTCACCGATGGCAAGTCCTGCGGTGATATCCCTGCCGGCGTTGAATTTCCAGATTTCCCGTCCTGTCTGCAGGTCAAGGCCGTAGATGTTTCCATCGCCGGAGCCGGTGAAGTAGCGGTTGTCGATGGCGACACCCGAGCATTCAATTTTGGCGCGAGTGGCGAAGGTCCAGACCGGCTTGCCGGACTGCCGTGCGACGGCATGCACCGTTTTGTCATGACCGCCGACAATGACCAGCTGATCGGTTACGACAGCGGAGGCATGGAAGGGCATTTCGCGGGGTCCGGGATATTTCCAGACAATCTGCCCCTGACGCCAGTTAACACAAAGGATCAGTCCGGTGTGAGTACCGACGTAGAGCAGGTCATCGACGACGGCGGGTGAAGCGATGAGGAAGGATTCCAGGGGCATGTCGCGGAATTCCTTTCCTGATTCAAGGTCGATGACTCGCAGATGTTCGTCGCAGCCGGCCACGAATGTGTAGTGGTCGGCGACCGCTGGTGAGCAGTTGATGCGGTCGTTGGTCTGGACCTTCCAGACTTCAGCCCCGGCTTCGGTCAGGCAGTAGAGGCAACTGTCGTGGGAGGCGAGCAGCAGTTTGTCTTTGAAGCGAGCGACGCAGCCGGCGATTTCGGAGCCGGTGGTGAAGTGCCACAGTTTTTTACCGGTGGTGCGGTCGAGTGCATGCAGGACACCGTCTTCGTCACCCGCATAGACGGTGTTGCCGGAAACGAAGGGGGCGGCTTTGAAGCCGGGTGCAAATTTTTTCGGATCGGGATCTTCGATGGAGCGGTATTTCCAGAGTTCTTTTCCGGTCTGCCGATCGATGCAGTAGAGGAAACCTGCGAGTGCTGGTGCGTACACTTTGCCGTCGGCGATGGCAGCGCAGCCGACCCAGCCGTCGGGCGAGCTGAATTCCCAGCGCAGTGCGGGGCTGGCGGCCAGGGTCCCGCGAGCCAGCCCGCGCTGGTCGGGTGCCCCCCGAAACGAGCGCCAGGCGGTATCGGCGGCGGTATCCTGTGCGGCGCGGCCTGAGCTGACCGCTGCGGTGGCTGCGACTGTGGCGAGTGCCCCGAGCAGCTGTCGACGGGACAGGCCGCGAACCGGTTGAGGGACCTGGGCGGAAGGGGCCGGCGTGTGAGAGTATCTGGTGGGCATGGCAGCGGGCGGAATGCGGGGACTGACGGAGTTCGGGGACAGCAAAATCAGCGGCAGAACGGCAGTCCGGCCGATTTGCCGGGCTGCTGTGGTGTCTGAATTATAGCAGCCATCCCGGGGGCTAAATCGCCAGATTGTGTCCGCGACGGCGGTTTTCAAAGGATTCCGCCGAATTTTCCGCTGCCGGGCGGTTTGGATTTTCACGATTCCCGGCTGTCTGTATAGTGTCGGGGTGCCTCAGAATGTTTCCTCCTTCCTGTCCCCCCCACTTTTTTCTCGGAAGCCCGCCCATGAAGCCCAGCCAGTGTGACTGTTCGGCAGATCGTTCGAACGTTGACCGTCGTGCGTTTGTGAAGGGCCTTGCAGCAGCGGCAGCGATTGTGCTGCCGGGTCGCAGTCTGCAGGCCGGGCTGTATTCCGGTCCGTCCCGTACAAGTGCGGCTGAGACTGCTGTCACAGAGCTCTACAGGACTCTGACCGACGACCAGAAAAAAGTGCTCTGCCTGCCCTTCGAACATGAAAAGCGACATCGGATCAGTGCGAACTGGCACGTGACTGAGCCAACTTTGGGGCAGCAGAACTTCTTTACGTCCATGCAGCGTGAACTGACGGCTCGGGTCGTGAAAGGTCTGTGCAGTGAAGAAGGTTATGCCCGGCTGACTCGTCAGATGGATGAAGATGCGGGTGGTCTGCATGAATTCAGCGTGGCGTTCTTCGGGCAGCCTGGCGATGAGGCTCAGCCTTTTGAATTCATGCTGACGGGACGTCACCTGACACTGCGGGCCGATGGCAACACCGTGGATCGGGCGGCTTTTGGCGGTCCGATCATTTACGGGCATGATCAGGTGGATCCTGTGGCTTCGAAGAACATTTACTTCTATCAGACTCAGCAGACGGACGCGGTGTTTCGTTCGCTGACGGCTGATCAGGCTGCCAGGGCTCTGGTGTCTCAGGCTCCGGCTGAAGCTGCCGTGCAGTTGCAGGGCGAGGGTGGCAAATTTGCCGGCATTCGAGTTGGCGAGCTGAACGCTGAACAGAAGCAGCAGGTTGAGCAGACACTGAAAGTGCTGCTGGCTCCTTATCGTACAGAAGACGTATCGGAAGTGATGGAGATCGTGAAATCTTCCGGCGGTCTGGATCAGCTGCACATGGCGTTCTACAGCCAGGGTGATCTGAGCGGTGACAAAACCTGGGACATCTGGCGTGTGGAAGGGCCCAGCTTTGTCTGGCATTACCGGGGTGCTCCGCACGTTCACGCCTATATCAACATCGGCATGAAGAAGGCCTGAGTCAGAGCTGTTGGAGTGCAGTCGGAGTAATGCTGATGAGCTGTGCAGTACCGGCAATCCGTATTATAGCAACGATGGTTTTCCTGTGGTGTGCGTCAGGTGCGCATGCGGCTGAGACGCTGATTTATGCGGCGCGACTGATTGACGGTCGTGCTGCTCAGCCTGTCAGCGATGTGACGCTGGTAACCGCCAGCGGGAAAATCGTGCGGATTGTTCCGGGCTTCGCAGCTCCGCAGCCAGGCGATCGTGTGATTGATCTGCGAAAATACACGGTGGTTCCGGGACTGATGGATATGCACACCCATCTGATGTCTCAGCATTCAAAGGACTCATACACCGAAAAATTCTTCATGGAAGATTCGGAGTATGCCCTGCGATCCACCGTGTATGCTCGGCTTACCCTGCTGGCCGGTTTTACGACGGTGCGTGAGCTGGGTGACAACGGTGTGAATTCGGTGGCTTTGCGGCGGGCGATTCGCGAGGGCTGGATCATTGGTCCTCGAATTTACACCGCCGGGAAATCGCTGGCGACGACCGGTGGCCATGCGGACCCCAGCAACGGGCAGAGGGGACGATTTCGCGAGGATCCGGGTCCGGTGGACGGTGTGATCAATGGTCCTGATGAGGCTCGCAAAGCAGTTCGTCAGCGTTACAAGGACGGTGCTGACCTGATCAAGCTGACGGCCACGGGTGGCGTACTAAGTCTTGCGGCCAGTGGCCAGAACCCGCAGTTCACGAATGCCGAGCTGCAGGCGATTGTCGAGACTGCTCGGGATTACGGCATGACAGTCGCCGTGCATGCTCACGGTGCCGAGGGCATGAAGCGGGCGGTGCTGGCCGGGGTGGATTCGATTGAGCACGGCACCTACATGACTGAAGAAATCATGGGGCTGATGAAGGAACGCGGCACTTTCTGGGTACCGACCAACATGGCGGGTGAGTGGGTTGCAAAGAAAGCCGCTGAGCCCGGGTATTTTCCGGACCTGGTGCGTCCCAAGGCGGCGGCGATCGGTCCGGCCATCCGCAGTACGTTTCAGCAGGCGTACAAGGCCGGAGTGAAGATTGCGTTTGGCACAGACAGCGGGGTATCGGTGCACGGCGAGAATGCTCACGAGTTTGAGCTGATGGTGGAAGGTGGGATGCCTCCCATGGAAGCGATTCAGTCGGCGACTCTGCAGGCCGCGCGACTGCTGAAGATCGAAGACACGCTGGGCACGCTGGAAGCTGGTAAGCTGGCTGATGTGGTGGCTGTGGATGGTGATCCGCTGCAAAGTATCAGTGCGATGAAGAAGGTTGTGTTTGTCATGAAGGAAGGTCAGGTTTACCGAGAGCCGTGAGGATGCAGCTGGCGAATCGAGCAGCTGACGGCTGATCGAATGACAGATACAGCGATGGTTCGATCAGTTCCACTTCCATGATGGCTGGCTGACCTGTGGGCAGTCGCACCAGATCTGTTCGAGCATACAGCAGTGGTTGCGGGCAGGAAAGCAGGCAGCGTTCCGCGCAGGCGATGATGTCCGGGGCAGGCTGAACGCTGCTGATGATCCCCCCGTGCTCCTCCTGAACCCGAAAATCGCCTGCTTTTGGTGTTTTCAGAACAGCGTGACTGTAGTTGCCGTTGAAGAAGATCAACGAGTATTCGCCGGTGAGGATGACGCTGTCGATGAACGGCTGGGCGAGTGCGGTCGTGTGGCAGAGGGCGGCAGCAGCCTGCTGCAGAAGTTCCGGTCGGGCATTCGCGGGCAGCCGAAATGCATTGTCGGCATTGGCCCCGATCAGTGGCTTAACGACAACTTCCGGGGTGTTCCAGTAAGTGGTAAGTCGAGCCAGCTCGGAGGCTGAGGGTGATTCCAGCCAGAGTGTCGGGACGATAGTGTGGCCGGCCTGCTCCAGTTCTCGCAGGTAGCTTTTGCGAATGTTCCAGCGCACGGTTTCGAGGGAGTTGAGCAGTCGTGCTGAGGACTGTTCGATCTGCTCAAGGACTGCCAGGAAGGCCTGCGGATCGGCCTGGTAATCCCAGGGCGAGCGAATAATGACGGCCGAGTACTGATTCCAGTCGGGAGCGGGGTGGCGCCAGGAAACTTCACGCACAGTGATCCCGGCCTGCTGCAGCTGTTCGACCACCAGTTGATCGTAGGCGACGAAGTCGGCCAGACTGTCCATGGTCAGGAAGGCAATTGGCTGCATAGGTTATTCACTGAGGCAGGCTGACGTTGTGAATCAACTGCATGGTTTCCAGCAGCGGCAGACCGATGACGCCGGTCAGGCTTCCGGAAACTCGCTTTACGAATGTAGCAGCCAGTCCCTGTACGGCGTAGCCTCCGGCTTTCCCCTGTGGCTCACCGGTGGCCAGATACCAGTCGATCTGTTGTTCGCTGAGTGTTGCGAATTCAACTTCGGTCGCAACGATCTGTGACTGCATGTGTGTTCCGCGCGAGACGAGTACGGCGGTCAGAACGGTGTGTGTTTTTCCGGAAAGCAGACGCAGGAACCAGTTGCGAACATCTGTTCCGAGGAGTTCCGGGCCGGGCTGCTCAAGCACTTCGCGGCTGCCGTCTCGCGGGCCGGCAACGACGGTTGTGTCAGCGACGACCAGAACAGGGGGGCAATTCCGGTCGAACCATGGCTGATACGGCAGTTGTGCAGCAACATCTTCATGCTTCGCGCGGGCAATCTGCAGCAGTCGATCCTTGATCTGTGTGTCGTACTGCAGTTTGTGGAAGCCGGCTTCTGTGGCCGATGCGGGGGGCAGGCAGACCAAACGTTCTGCGCCGACGGCTGCAGAGAGCAGATCACGTCGTCGCGGCGAGCGGGAACCGAGCACGATGCGGTTTGCCGCTGAGGCTGTGGTGGTGTGCAGCAGCAATTTCTGGGTTGCTGGTGTGTCGAGCGTACCGGACATCAGGCTGAGTCTCCGTTGACGGCCTGCCATGCCACCAGGGAGTCTCGGATGGGCTGGACATCATGAATGCGCAGCACATCGACTCCTCGAGTGGCCAGTGCTATGGAAACTCCGATCGTCCCAGCCAGGCGTTCATCCACTTCTCGACCCAGCAGGCGGGCCAGAAAACGCTTGCGTGAATGACCAATCAGGACAGGACGCTGCAGGCTGTGCTGCAGCTGAGGAACGGCCTGCAGCAGCTGCAGATTGTGTTCGGCCGTTTTTCCGAATCCGATGCCCGGATCGATGCACATGCGTTCGGCCGGAATACCGGCCATCAGGCAGCGGTCCACCTGCTGTTGCAGAAACTCGGTCACATCTTCAACGACGTTCCGGTAGGACGGATTGAGCTGCATGGTTTGGGGAGTGCCCTGAATGTGCATGACGCAGATTCCGGCATCAGCGCAGCGGCATACATCCAGCATTTGCGGGTCGAAGGTCAGGCCGGAAATGTCATTGACAATTTCGGCGCCGGCAGCGAGTGCCTGCCGGGCCACTTCAGATTTGGTGGTGTCGATACTGATGGGAATACGGACTTCTCGAACCAGTCGCTGAATCACCGGAATGGTTCGCCGCAGTTCCTCATCCAGGTCCACGGGGCTGGCACCCGGGCGGGTTGATTCACCGCCGATATCAAGGATATCTGCACCGTCATTTTGCAGACGCAGCCCCTGTTCCACGGCCTGGTCCAGAAGGTGAAAGCGGCCACCATCGGAGAAGCTGTCCGGGGTGACATTCAGAATGCCCATCAGCAGCGGCAGTTGCCGGCGGGTGAGGTTGCGAGTGCGGAGGAGCCAGGAGTGATGCATTGCGATGATCCGATGGAACGGTGGCTGATTCCATCAGGATATGCGATTGGATGCCGGACATCCAGACGCCGCGGATTCTTCCGGCGGGGCCAGAGCAGCAGATTCCTGCTGTGAGATTCGTTCGAAGGCTGAGATATTGCCGGCGGCGGCCAGGCGATCGAATTCGGATTCATCGAAAGCTGGCATGGCTGTGGACATCAGGGCAAACCCGGTGCCGATGCACAGGATTGACAGCAGCAGTGAAGTGCAGATCGCCGGGATGGACAGTGTACCGGTCACGGTGCGAACGGTATCGGTCAGAAAGGCTACTGAAAGCACCAGTGAGACACCGGTGCAGGAGAACAGCAGTCCCAGCAGAAACTGACGCGGCCTGAAGGCGCGTCCGGAATGTGGCAGGACTGGTGGCCGAGGGTCGGGCTGAGATTTTGACATGGATCTGGTCCTGCGGGTGCCAGGACACTGCAACTCCTGTTGACTGATTTTGTCGCTGCGATTTGCAGCCGGCCGGCAATGCCCTCTGCGGAAACGATCCATTCAGATTGCCGGTTCTGATTGTTCAAACGCAGATGGAATGACTGCGGATCAAAAAAAATGGCAAATTAGTAATTCAGGCGTCCGGCTGATCTTCACTGTAGACGGGGTGGAAGCCGAGTGTGTTCATGGCGAGGATTTCGCGGGATTTCATCACACTGCGGTCGGCGGGTGTCAGATCGTCGTAACCGCAAAGATGCAGCAGGCCGTGAACAACGTACAGGGCCAGTTCGGCGTCAGCTGACCAGTTCCCTGCCAGGGCCATCTGTGCAGCCATTTCGGCGCTGGCGATGATTTCGCCTTCGATCGCCGCACCGGCTGCAGGCAGTTGTTCGGAATCGTTTTTGGACGGTTCAGGCAGGGGCTCGTCATCGAGCGGATCTTCCTGATCGTCCGGGGGCAGTTCAGATTCGTCAAAACCCAGCTGAAAGCTGATGACGTCCGTTGGGTAATCGTGCTGCAGATACTGGCGATTGATGCGATGAATGGTCTGGTTGTCGACGATGCTGATGCTGACGATGGCCGAGACCAGTTTTTCCTGCCGCAGCACGGTGGACACGGCAGTCTGCAGGAGGTCGGTATTGACCGTGAATGCAGACTGCTGACTGACGATATCGATTTCCCAGGGCATGGTCGGGCAGCTTATTTCGCAGTTGATGTGCGGACCTTTTCCTGATGTTCGCGATCAAGTTCTCCGGTTTTCAACTTTGTCCAGTAGGCGTCGAGGTCGCGACGAACCTTGCCTGAAAGCAGCAGCAGGCCAACCATATTGGGCAGCATCATGCCGAAGATCATCAGGTCACCGAAGTCCATGACATTGGTGGCCGAGATGACGGAGCCGAGGAAGGTGAAGACCAGGAAGATGGCTCGATAAGCCATCGAAAAACCTTCGCCGAACAGGTAGGCCCAGCAGCGTTCGCCGTAGTAGGACCAAGAAATCATTGTGCTGTAGGCGAACAGGAAGGTGGCACAGGCAAGCACATAGCGGAAGCCGGGGATTTGGCTGTCCATGGCGAGCGAGGTCAGGGAGGCTCCTGAGACTGCCTCGGCTACATTTTTGTCATTCAGGGTGAACTGTGCTTTGTATTCAGCCGGAAATGCCGGGTTTTGGTAGTCGTAGGCACCTGTGATAACAATCACGAGGGCGGTCATGGTGCATACGACGATGGTGTCGACAAATGGTTCCAGAAGTGCCACGATACCTTCGCGTATGGGGTAATCGGTCTTGGCGGCAGCGTGAGCAATGGCGGCGGAACCGACACCCGCTTCGTTCGAAAACGCCGCACGCTTAAAGCCCCACACCAGAACTCCGATGAAGCCGCCACGGAAGGCGTCAGGCGAGAAGGCCGAGGAGAGGATCAGCGAAAAGGCGGCTGGTACAGCTGAATAGTTCTTCAGCAGGATCAGCAGGCCCGCCAGCACGTAAACGCTGCACATCACGGGAACGATCTTGTCGGCAGTGGAGGCGATGCGGCGAATGCCACCGATGATGACGATGGCTGTCAGCACCAGCATCAGCAGTCCGTAGATCCACGGGAATTCCTTGAAAAACGGTACGGTCTGCCCGACAGCATCGAGGCTGCCCTTGACCTGGTAGGCGTTACCGCCGGCGAATGAACCACCCACGCAGAGCACAGCAAAGCAGACGGCAAACAGTTTACCGAGAGGTGCGAGGCCGAGTTCGGCGAGGCCGCGAGAGAGATAGTACATGGCACCACCCATGATTCGTCCGTCGGGGCGAACTTCGCGGTATTTCTGTCCGAGGGTACATTCGACGAATTTGGAGGACATGCCGAGGAAGCCGGCCAGTACCATCCAGAAGGCAGCACCTGGGCCACCGAGAGCAATAGCTGTGGTGACACCAGCAATATTGCCGAGGCCCACAGTGGCGGACAGGGCTGTGGTGAGGGCCTGGAAGTGGCTGACATCACCCTTGTCGTTCTGATTGTCGTATTTGCCGGCGATGATGGAGATTGAGTGCCCGAAGGCGCGCAGGCTGATGAAGCCCATGCGGATGGTAAAGAACAGGGCTCCCGAGACAAGGATCAGCACGGCAAACGGGATTTCGCCGCTGCTGCCCAGCGGGATCGGAAAGAAGATGAAGCCTCCCACATAACCGTTGACGACTCCGAAGAATTTATCCACGGGTTCGAGGGCAGTGTTGATGCGAGCAAACAGGCCTTCCTTTTGAGCGCCTGGTGCAGGCGATTCCGGGCTGGCTGTGGTACCGGGGGCCACGGGAGCTGCGGCTGCTGGTTCTGCAGACGGGATTTCGCTGGCCGGCTGAGTGGAATCAGTGGCGGAAGGTGCGGTGGTGCTGGCTGGATCCTGGGCCTGCACCGTTTGCTGCACGCTGAACACCCAGACAGCAGCAAAGAGCAACAGTGTGGAGGTATAGCGGCGGACTTTGGCGGCGGATTGGGTGGGCATAGTCTGATCCGACAAAAATTCCCGTAGCTGTACGGGGTTTGTGGGGGAGGGCATCGCGGGATGATGGAATCTGCAGAATAACGCTGAGAAAAGGCGGAGGGAAACGGACAGTGGAGATTCGTGGGGGAAAAGCGGGGATTTTTGTGGTGTGGCAGGCATTGG
>JBJTPZ010000052.1:0-12723 GCA_046075365.1 Planctomycetaceae bacterium | reverse complement strand
GTTGAAAATTACAGGCAAAGTTACTGATGTGGACCGTCCGGTGGCAGTCAGCTCATCCGCTGGGATTTGAGCCGATCTGTTCCGAAGCCGGGTTGTGACGGGACGCGTCAAAGACTGCAGCTCAGCGGTTGAGCACCAGATTTTGCATCTGGATTCCGCGGGTTCGACTCCCGCAACCACCCATTTAGTGGCCTGAAGAAGGCAGACATTCAGCGCGAACTGTTCCAGCTGATTTCGGAAGTACACGAAGGCTTTGGTCATGGCGCATGCCATGGCAGAAACCGCAAGGCACCACTGGAATCAGCAGGAAACATGCCAGACGGCTTTGCAGCGTGTATCAGGCGTTCTGTTTGACAGATCGACGGTCCACACTCCGCTCGTCGAGCATGGGTTACGCGAGTGTTCTGCCTTCGGACGGACCTCAGGGCAGGCAGTCCTCAGCGATCAGGTTGTTTAACGAGTGCGAGGTGCAGCATGTGTTTTCCCTTTAAGAATTTTCATATCCGCAGCTTCGAAGTGGGGCTGCTGTTCCGCGATGGCGAATTTCGGGGACTGATGAACCCGGGACGACACCGCCTGTTTGACCCTCGCAACAGAACGTCTCTGCAGATTGTCTCGCAGCGTGATCCATGGCTGAACCATGAACAGCTGGATCAGATCGTACGCTCGGGTGCCCTGAACGGACGGGCTGCAGTACTGGATCTGCAGGATCATCAGCGCGGTCTTGTCTGGATCGACGGACGATTCAGCAGCATCCTGCTGCCCGGAACCTATGCGTACTGGACCGGGCAGCGAGAGGTGCGGACCGAGGTGGTGGATGCTCGCAGCCTGCGTCTGCAGCACGACGAGCTGCGGACCATCGCCGCTTCACCACTGGCCTCCCGCGCACTCGAACTGATCACCGTTGCCCGCGATCGCACGGGGCTGCTGTATGTTGACGATCAGTACCGTGAGACTCTGACTTCCGGCACGCATGCATTCTGGAAGGGGCTGGCCGAAGTCAGAGTTGTGGAGGTTGATCTGCGAGAAGCCATCGTCGATATCACAGGGCAGGACCTGATGACGGCCGACAAGGTCACTTTACGGATCAATGCGACTGTGACATGGCGTGTCACGGACGCTCGCAGGGCCGTCACATTCACCGAGGATCTGCGGCAGACGCTGTACCGAGAAGCGCAGCTGGTGCTGCGATCCATCATCGGTGCTCGAGAACTCGATGTGTTCCTGTCGGAGAAGGGGGCCGTCAGCAGAGAACTCGGGGACGGTTTGAAGGATCGAGCCGAACAACTCGGACTGGCAATCACCAGTGTCGGCATCCGTGACGTGATTCTGCCCGGAGAAATGAAGGAGCTGATGAATCGCGTGACGGAGGCGAAGAAGGCGGCGGAAGCCAACCTGATTGCTCGTCGCGAAGAGACTGCGGCCATGCGTTCCCAGGCCAATACCGCTCGACTGCTGGCCGAAAATCCGACTTTGATGCGACTGCGTGAGCTGGAAACGCTGGAAAGGATTGCCGCAGCCGGCAAGCTCAGCATCCTTGTCGGTGACAAGGCCGCCGGCGAAACGGGACTCGCAGAAAAAATCGTTGGCCTGCTGTGAAAGCCCCATTGCAGCCCCCTGAACTCACACCGTTCAGGGGGCTGTTGCATGCGCACCTAAACGATGAATTACTTTCTCGTGGAGTGTTCAGTCAAAACCAATGTTTCACCCGACAGTCTGTCGCCGGCAGAATAGCAACTGTCGAATGACACGCAGGGCAGGCAGATTCTGAAAGGTACTGGTATGGCTCAATCCATCAGAGACTCCCGGCTGACGACATGCAACACCCGTACCTTCGGCTTCACGCTGATTGAACTGTTGGTTGTGATTGCCATTATCGCTGTTCTGGTGGCACTCATTCTGCCGGCAGTGCAGCAGGCACGTGAGGCAGCGCGGCGGACTCAATGCCGCAATAACCTCAGACAACTCGGAGTTGCCCTGCACAATTACCACGATCGGCACCGCACATTGCCACCAGGCTACGTATCGCTGTATGACAGCACAGGCACTGATGTCGGGCCAGGCTGGGGCTGGTGCAGCTTTCTGCTGCCCGATCTTGAGCAAACAGCCGCCTTTCAGCTGATCGATTTCAACACAGGCATCGAATCGGCCGGAAATCTTCAGATGCGACTAAAGAATTTCCCAACACTCTACTGCCCATCCAATGATGTGAAACCGGTCTGGCCAGCGAAGAAGTATGACCCGGCGACCGCTCGCCCGGTAAACGTCATCTGCGACGTGGGCTCTTCAAACTACGTCGGTATGTTCGGTATTTCCGAACCGGGTGTCGACGGCGAAGGACTGTTCTTTAGGAATAGCCGTGTTTCATTCCGAGATATCACTGACGGTCTGTCACAGACAATTGCCATCGGCGAGCGTTCGCACAGACTCGGAGAAGCCACATGGACAGGCTCAGTCACCGGAGCTTTGCTGGCCGGCGATCCCAGCGACGGTGTCGGTCAGATGGTGCCCGAACACGGCTCCGGCATGACGCTCGGGCACGTCGGGGAACGACGAGGCCCCGGGGACCCGCGGTCCGATGCAAATCAGTTCTTCAGCCGCCATTCGGGTAACGGAGTTCAATTCCTGTTTGCCGATGGACACGTTTCATTTCTGCCTTCGTCG
This sequence comes from Planctomycetaceae bacterium, assembly GCA_046075365.1. Classification (GTDB taxonomy): domain Bacteria; phylum Planctomycetota; class Planctomycetia; order Planctomycetales; family Planctomycetaceae; genus SXXK01. The sequence continues at coordinate 10,059 of JBJTPZ010000052.1, read as the reverse complement.
TTCGACTATCGGACGTATCTGGCACTTGCCACGCGGGCAGGACGCGACGCAGCCGGCGGCGACTACTGAATCACACTGTAGCCACTGGATCAGGAACCGCCGCAGATTCTGAAAGTAGCACAGGATCGCTATCCCGATCTGAAATTTTCAGCCGCCTGGACCGAAGTCGAAGACGGCCAGTCCGTCTATGAGCTGAAAGGGCAGTACCCAAACGGGAAAATGCTGGAAGTGGAAGTCACCACCGATGGAAAGCTGCTTGAGTAAAGCCCTGTAACTTGAGTACAGCCCCGTAAAACAAATGCCGGCATCCGATCAAAACGGCTGGCCTTTGACTTCGCCACCTGCACAGCTGACGTAGGCTGCGATGGTTCCAAAGTCGGCATTTTGCGAAATGAAATGCACGGATCCGTCAGTCAGCAGGATCTGTGCCCCACCAGTGTGGAAGGAATAGACTTCATTGTCATTGGTGCAGTTGATTGAGCACCGCCCCCCGCTGCCGTCCAGATTGGACCCATGGATGTAGTACTCACTCTGCAGATCAGCCCACGCCGCCCCGCTGCTGAACTGCCCATGCACCCGTTTGCCCATTTCCCGGCGATTTGGACGCCCGGCGTCTTCCCAGAGGACAGCCGTGTTCGACGTACCGTCTGTGCAGTCGCGAAATCTGCGGGCCGCATTAAACAGGATCAGCCCAGTGTCACCGCTGGGTGTTCCGGGGCCAACAAGGTTGGCGAACTCCGTACCAATTCCGTCCACCACACCATAGTCCAGGCTGCCCAGCACCACGACGCCAGCCGGCACCGGAAGAAATCGCGCGGCACCGTAGTCGGCTTTCTCATTCCCCGTCGCTGAGGGGCAGCGAAATGTGGGCACATCCCGCGTCGCAGCCAGAATGTTGAGCGGAGATACCGGGGCAGGAAGATTCGCGAAAATGGTCAGATCGATCCTGAATTCGTTGTAGAGATTCCCCTGTTCAAGCTGGGGCAGGATGTAGGTAAAAAACGAATGCCATGCCAGATCCGCCCGAGCCGGATTGTAGATCCCGGCAGGAGGAAAGCAGTTATGAATATCATGATAATTGTGCATCGCCAGCCCGTTCTGCTTCAGGTTGTTCTTGCACTGGTTCCGGCGAGCCGCTTCCCGAGCCTGCTGGACAGCCGGCAGCAGCAGCGACACCAGAATTGCAATGATCGCAATCACCACCAGCAATTCAATCAAAGTAAAACCGCGCTGGCGATTAGGAGCTTGACCCGCATTCATGCCTCATCCCCCAAAACAAGTCACTTGAGATCGAAACGTGGAACATCGTTTTCACCCTTGGTCACCGAGAACGACAGACCCGAATTGCCAGGATCTGCATACCGATTACCCAGCCTGTCTGGTCCGCCAGCCCGCGTTTCACCACCACCCATCATCCCGGGCCCGCCGGCCCCGCCAGCTGACAGCCAGGTAAGGCTCACTTTGTATGATCCTTTCGCCGCACCGTCCCCAGGCTCACGCGACGTCAGTTTGAAACTGCCGTCTTCCAGAGTTTCAGCACTGGGACGAACAACTCGCTTCCCCGGAGTCTCAACCGCAGGATGAAAAATCACCCGCACCCCGGCAGCCGGCTGGCCCTTGAAATACACGGATCCTGAAACCGGGTACACCGGTTCTCCCTGCGGCTTGCCACAACCTGCACAAATCAATGCCACAGCAGCCGCAAGACGCAGGCTGATGTTTTTCGCGGTTGTTTCTTGTGGCTGTCCAGTCATGCCAACCTCCCCAGGAACTGCCTTACATTTCGTGCAGTTTTCAGGAGGATTTCGAAGTTTCTGCGAGGCTTCGATGAAACTTCAGTGTTTTTTTCCAGACAGGCCAGCGTTCGGCAGCTTCAAAAATCAACAGTGACGGCACCCAGCTGAGCCACAGCGACCACACATAGGACTGCATGTCGGGGACGCCAAAGTCGCGCAGCAAAGGATCGATCAGACGCAGCAGAACGGCCGACACCATCATCAGGTAACTGCGGATCATCCAGCGACGGTGAGCCGCGAATCTGCGGCGGACAGCGTCACGCCACGCCAGCAACGTGAACATGCTGACCAGCAGACTCATGACCGTAAAACACAGCAGTGCCGGAGCTCCGGCAAAACTGCGCAACCCCATCACAAAGCCACCGGGGGCGGCTGCCAGCAATACCGCCAGCGCGTACGTTCGGCCCAGCAGTCGATGCAGCCGAGGCGACCAGAGCAGCAACAGGCGGCTGAACTGAAGCAGGCCGCAAACCAGAGCTAAGGGGGCTCCGATAATGTGCACATAAAAGCCGACCCCATAGCCCGACGACCAGAAATACGCCTGGCGATCCCGCAAAAATCCCCGCTCAAAATTCGGCGGAAAGTAAAGCGGCAAGGTTCCGATGATCCGCATGGCGATAACCAGCACCGCCACGGCCGCCAGCCCGCCGAACCACGCTTTTGCTGCCTGCCTGATCTCGGGCGGCTCACCATTCAGCCTGCGTACCATACGGAACCCCGTGCTAATCCGTCGTTTTTTCCAGTTTACCAGGACGAATTCTCTGCGTAAACTGCCTCACGAGTTTCTGCTGGTGTCACGTGGAACACCAGTCTTGATGTCAGCAGGCCTGCAGAAGACTACCGACAATGAAAACTGGTGAACCAGCCGATCGCAATCCCTGGGTGCCCGAAGTTAATGCGGGGCCGGCTGCCGTACCTGCGGCAGGGCCTTCGTGGCTGCGTGCTCGAATCCATCAATACCCGCAAGTCAGCTGGCTGTCTCCGCTGTTTTCACTGGCATTCTGGATCATCTGCCGCAGGTGTTTTGACGAAATCACGTTTATCGGCTGGGAAATCTGGCAATGGCCACTGCCTGACTTTGATCGATTCATGGCCGTCGTGACCACTGTCAGCGTCATCTCTTGCGGTGTTGGAGCCTGCAGTCAGATTGTGCTGCTCGCCGACCGCAAAAATCTGCCAGGGGTCTACCGACATCTGCTGCCGGCAATGCTGCTTTCTGCATATTGCGCAGCCGCAGCACTGTCTCAGCTTGAACGCACCAGCACAGTGATTGAGAACTATTCCAACGAAAGTGACGGGCAAAAATGGGAGATGCGAGGCGGCCACCGGCCCCCTGTTGCCCGCACCCCGTTAATAGACGTCTCCCCATAAACAGCACCCTGCAGCAAGCCATCAATGTCCAACCTCGTTTCCTTACATGACTCCCGTCGCTGCTGGCTCGTTCTCGGCCTGATCCTGGCCTGCCAGTTCGTTGCGTGCCTCACCACATTCGCGGAAGACGCCGTCGATCGCCTGCAGGTACCTCGACTGCAGGCAGTGCAGAAGGCTCGCGCAGAATTCGCCGCTCAGCGCAAAATCCTCACTCGCACCGACGGTTACCAGCAGCACCGGGCCAACCTCCACGTTCATTCGCACTTTTCACACGACAGTCGCGGACAACTGCCCGACATCGTCGCTGCCGCAAAAAAAGCCGGAACCTCAGTCTTGATGTTCACCGAACACCCGGCCGCACATTACGACTTTTTCAACGACGGCCATCGCGGACTGCACGACGGTGTTCTGCTGATCCCCGGAGCCGAACAGTCCGGGTTTCTGCTTTATCCAACACTCAGCCTGCAGGGCATCACGCCAAAGTCACCGCAGGAATTGTCCGATCTGGTCCGTGGCCGCGACGGCCAGATCTTTGTGTCGCACCTTGAAGAACGGATGGACTGGGAAATTGCCGGTGTCAGCGGCACTGAAATCTATAACACTCACGCGGACTTCAAAGAAGAAAAAGGACTGGTTGCAGCCCTCAAGAATCCATTCAAACTGTTTCAGCTGTCAGTCGCCATCCAAAAATATCCCCAGGAATGCTTCGGCGCCATCCAAAACCACCCGGCTGACTACCTGACACGCTATGATCAATTGTGCCAAAAGGCACCACACACCGCCGTCTCAGCCAATGACGCTCACCAAAATGTCGGGTTCGGTATTCGCTGGGTCGCCGACAATCAGGGAACACTTGAGGATGCTCTGGGCGAGAAACTACTGGATATTGATCTCAGCCTGATTCCCGACAGTGAACAGATGCGGCAGGGCCGCAAGCCGGGTGAGCTGATTTTCTCGCTCTACCTTGATCGCTACGAACACAGCCTGCGACACGTCGCCACACATCTGCTGCTTAAGGACCTGAATGAAGCTTCCGTCCGTGAATGCCTGGATGCAGGTCGCTGCTTCGTTGCGTTCGACTGGCTCGCAGACTCGCAGGGATTCCAGTTCCACCTGCAGGCAAACCGCGACACCACACAACTTGGCGGTCGCACGCAACTGCACGCGGATTCCCGCCTGAAAGGTCGCAGCCCCCTGCCCTGTCGCTGGAAAATCATCCGCAACGGCGAACTGCTCAGCGAAACCATCGGTTCTGAACTGGATCTGCAAATTGATCAGCCAGGCATCTACCGCTGTGAAACCTGGCTGACCGTTGCCGGATCCGAAATGACATGGATCATGACCAATCCGATCTACGTGGACAGCACGCCACAGTAACGCACTGACAGCCCGACAAACATACTTTGCACAAGACGTGGCTCGCGCTTTCCAGCCCGATATCTGCCATCAGAAACTTGACGTTTCTCACACAACAAGCGGCGTCTGGAATTCATAAGCAACGATGTCGGCTCGCTGCTGTCAGTCCTTTCGCTGCATTGCCGTAAATGTGACCGAACGTTCTTCGCCCACCTTCAGACCCGCTCCCGCATCCCAGATCAGTGTCTCACCCGGAATCACAACTTTTGCAAAGTCCGTCTTCTCAATCTGCACGTCACTTACCTCGCATGGCAGCAAATAACTGAACACTCGCCAGCCAGCAAACTTTTCCGCTGTGCGCTTATTGCCCTTGCCGACAAAATTCACTTTTACCCGATACGTCATCCGCACGTGCCCCGGCTGTTCCAGCGGTACCACCTGCAGCGTCTCTTCCAGTGCCGGATCCCGATGCTTCTCCAGCCGGCTGTCCAATGCCGGATCTCCATACAGGACAAAAATCCCGTCTGTGTACTCCGTGCCCCGACGGTCCTGCCCTTGCACCACATTCTCAGCCAACACAAACTGCGACCACTGCCGCAGCAAAAACAGCGATTCGGCAAATGTCCAGCGTCCATCCTGCTTCAGGAACCAGTCAGCCATGTTCCAGTTCAGTTCATACCACGTGGGCTGAACCGCTCCAATATACTGCCGAACTCCGTTTTTCATCCAGGCCAGTGCATAAGAGCTGCGGAAACTGTTCTGCGGCGAATTCACCTCCCCCGTCAGACAATTTCCAACCGCCCAGTACAGCTTGGGGCGACTCGACTGCAGCGGCAAACGGGTTCCCGGAGCCGTCATCGTCAGAGCCCCGTCGTCAGCCGTCAGAAACCCCGAGCCGGACGGGTACATCAGCATCCAGTTGTGCTGACCTCCGTGTCCGGAACCGACGATCAGGTCAAAATCATCACGCGACAACACTCTGTGCACGTACTTGACGTCATCTGCATCAGATTGCGGCCCGCCTCCCTGTAGCCGAAACTGCTCATTCGGCAGCTTCACACCCAACTCGCCACGATCCCGCGTCCACTCCGTCACATACTCTCCCTCCGCAACCCAGTCCAGCCAGTCGGCCTGAGTCTTGGTAAAGGCCCGGTGCACCACGACAGGCTCGGAGGATGCAAGGGCCAGTGCATGCTTTGCATCCAGCCCGGTCAGAATGCCCCAGATCGCATCGACATAGGGATCACTGTCCAGTTCACGACAGAATCGATTGGCTTCCAGCACAAACTCAGGAAAGTTCTCTGTTGGCTGACACACAAAACACGCAAATCGCGGACGATACTGCCCAACCGCCTGCCGCACTTCATCAGGAGCCTTTTCGAAGGTAAACACCTGACCCGCGTAACGCGCCTGCAGAGCCGCAACAACCTCCTGCCACTGCGTATCCAACAGGCCACGTCGGATGATTATCGCATAACGGCCGGGAACTTCCGCCGCGACTGTCAATCCACAGCAACACAGCAGGTTCAGCGCAGTGATCAGCAAAAGTCGCATCAGTCTTCCTTCAGCTGCAGGTCCGGTTGGATTTGGCCACCGAAATCCTATCGAGATGCAGCGGATTCACAAGCGACAAAAGTCAGCCTGCAGTCCGTTGAAATTCTCCGCTTCAGGTCTATGAACTGCCGCACTCAGTCCCGCGCATCCTGTCAACAAACAGCGTCCAAAAGGATCTGCCGCATGCCGCGTCCGGAAAAATCAGACTCGCCGACACCACTTTCCGCCGAAGACGAAAATCGGATTGTGCGGATGGCCTGGGAAGACCGTACGTCTTTTGACGCCATCGAACGACAGTTTGGACTGTCCAATGGACAGGTGATCAAACTGATGCGCAAACTGCTGAACAGGGATGCATTCGTCCGCTGGAGAAAACGAACAGCCGGACGCCGCACAAAACATGACGAACTGCGAGGTTTTGCATTTGGGCGATTTCGAGCACCCAGCCAGCGAGGCGATTAACGCAAAGCAGGTGCCGGACAGGTAATCCGGCACCCGCGATTTGCAGCAACTTAAAAACACCGTGTCACTTGCCCGCGAAAATCTTCATCGCTGGCTTCGCCACCGCGTAGCAGTCCCGAATATCAGCAATCGGGTTCTTTTCGTTCTCTTCGTACTCCAGAGACAACGCCCCATTCGCAGGGAAATCAACCTGCTGCAGCTCTGTGAATACTGCTTCCACGTCCAGATGGCCCTTGCCAAGGATCACACCCTTGGTGCGATCCTTCATTTCGGCAAAATCCTTCAGGTGAATGCCGTACAGACGGCCTTTCAGAATCCGAATCACTTCCGGACCACTTTGACCTGAACGGATGTAGTGCCCAAGGTCAGCACAGGCCCCGATCCGCTGATCTCGCTTTTCAATGACCCGCAGTACGTCAATCGCCTTGTTGTAGCGATGAGTCGGACCGTGATTGTGAATGGCCACGCGGATGTCGAATTCCTTCACGAGTTCGTCAAGGTTGTCGAAAGCGTCGAAGTCCGGGTCTGCTGTGATGCACGGAATGCCCAGCTTCTTTGCAAACTCAAACACCTTGCGATTCTCAGCAGCGTCTTTCGTCAGGCGATTGACACCGTGAGCAGAAATGGACATGCCCATGTCGGCCACTTGCTTGCGAACAGCAGCAATTTCCGCATCGGGCGCATTCAGCGCCAGCATTCCGCTGTAAAATTCGACAGACTCAAACCCCAGCTCTTTGGCATGCTTCAATGCCTCGTCACGAGAATACCCGCGCAGTGAATACAGCTGAATTCCCAGCTTTGGAGCAGCAAACTGGGAAGCGAAGACAGCACGAGAACCCGTACTGCAGGCCACAGCGGCGGCAGCAAAAGCAGATGTCCGCAGAAAACTGCGGCGAGACGACTGCAACATGAATGACTCCAAAAATTGTGGGAAAAGGCGATTCGACGACAGCCTGCCACAGTGTAAGCCGTACTCCACGCTCACACAAACAACGGGACCAAAAAAGCGGCATCACTACGAAGATGCCTGCCAGCTCACAAACCTCTGCCGGCACACAAAACCGTCGCAAACCCCTTTCAAAATTCCCCGGCGACCGCCGTGACAGCTGAACAGTCTAATCTGCCTCGCCCTTCTTCCTGCGCCCGGAATGCCGACCACTGCCGTCACCGTCGTCAAGAATTCCCCCGGCCGGATTCAACTGGCCGAGCACCGCAGCCAGACGCTGTCGAGCAGATCGAGCTGCCTGAGTATCAGCAGACTCAACCAACAGCGTTTCCGCGAATGGAGCCTGACTCATGTCATACAATTCCCCAGCCTCATTCAGCTTCCACTGCTGCTCTCGCACATACCAGCTGCGAGCCAGCTGGACGAACGCCCAGGACCTGTGCTGATCCGCCGCACCACGCCACTGCGGCAGCAAACTGCGACCGTCAATCACCCGGTCCACAGGCAACTTTACTCCCGCAAGTTCAGCAAAGGTTGGTACGAAATCGCTGGAATCAAGCACTCCGCCTGCAACACGCCCACCAGCAATCACACCCGGCCAGCTGACAATCAGCGGCACCAGTGCGCCTCCCTCCTGCATGCTGCCCTTCTGCCCAGCTAATCGCCGGCCACCAATCGTCGCTCTCTCCGCCTGCCCCTTGCCAGTTCCGTTGTCTCCCATAAAGACAATCACAGTTTGCTGCAGCAATTGCTGCTGCCGCAGTTCATCAACCAGCCGTCCAAACAGCTTATCCATGTAGGCAACATTGTCTGCCATCAAATCACTGCCCTCCGCCGTACTGTCAGGAGTCGGCAGCAACTCTCCATGTACACTCGACATCGAATAATACAGAAAAAACGGGCTGTCACGATGCCGACGGATGAACTTCGTCACATGCTCATGCAGCAGGTCCGGCATGTACTCATCGGGCGCCAGTTCCCTTTTTGCCCCGTTCACGACATAACTTTCCGGGTTCCCGTCTGTGCTGCGATAGACGCCGCTGCCACTGAACCTGAGATATTCATCAAAGCCCCAGTCAGATGGCTGCAGCGAAAACTGGCTCCACTTGCCAAACGCCCCGCACCGATAACCGGCCTGCTTCAAATAGGCCGGCAGCATCGTCTCACGCTCCGGCTGCAGGCCGCCAACGCGATCCTGATTGGTAGCCCCAGTCCGAAATGCATATCGCCCCGTCATGATCAGCGCCCGCGATGGTCCGCACAATGGCGCGGTATATGCACGCTCATACCGGAGACCACTGGCTGCCAGTGCGTCAAGATGCGGAGTCTGATAGTGATCCGCACCGTAACAGCCAACATTTCCAATTCCCAGGTCATCAGCCAGGATGAAGATGATGTTCGGCGGACGGTCTGCCGCATCGGCAGATGCTGCCGCTGGGCCGCAACTCAGAAAACACAGGACAAACAGAATGTTCTTCATCGGTGCAACCTAACGCCAGCATCGAAAAAAACGAGATCAGACGAAATGCCATCGGTCAGGCAGAGTCTCACGCGTGCCACTCGGCAGCAAAAGGCTGAATAATGTGAATTAACCGCATTATCAACAGATTTTTTGCTGGCATTAGGTCCTCCGCGTCTACAGTCCAGCGTCAGATTCTGGACCGAAACGGTTTTATTCGAAGCATTCCAGAGGGATTGGCACCATGTCTCGACGCCGCCGAAGCCGCACAAACCAGCTTGCCGAGCTGCTGGAAACTCGCGAAGTACTGTCAGCCCTGACACTCATGCCTGATTTCGTTCAGGAAAGATTACCGGCCACGGCCACCAGTTTCCCCAGTCTCACAGTCAATGTTCTTGCGAACGATACCGGCTTAGGGATGCAGATCACGGAACTGCAGAGTCTGGGGTTTGGCACAACCGAATTGCTGCCTGTTGGCAATGGCGTGGAAGCGGGGACAGTCAGATTCACTCCCGGCCCCGAATTCCGCGGTCGCGGCTCCTTTCAGTACGTCGTCACCGACGCCAGCGGTCAAACATCCGCTGCCGCAGTTTTTGTGCATTTCGACCAGGAGCCCGGCCCGTACACATTTCAGGTTCTGACAGCCCCAGAGGTAACGGCCGCACCAGGCGTCGCGTCACCATTGGTTGCCGATGACGGCACTGCCGCAATTCAGATCAGCTACAACGGACCACTGTCGGCATCTGCCGGAGTATTGCTGCGCTGGTCGTTCCTTTCGGGAAGCTTCTCCGGACTTCAGTTTCCTGGTGACTTCACCACGGACACGATCCGATCTGACGCGACGTTTTATCCACAAAGCGCAGGAGCGGCGTGGATCTACGGTTCGATTGCGGGTGTCAACGCGATTCTGGCTGATCTGGAGTATGTTCCGAAACGCGGGTTTTCCGCACCCGACGGCGTCACCCTTAACGCCAGCTCGTGGCTGTACTCTGGCATCGGAGTCAATATCGAGTCCGTTCATGGTTCGCTCAGCGTCAAAGTCGCTGAGCCGGACTCTGCCCCCCAGGCCGTGGATGATTTCTTTTCGGTTCGGACCAGCCTCGAGTCCACACTGC
>JBJTPZ010000051.1:0-14234 GCA_046075365.1 Planctomycetaceae bacterium | reverse complement strand
GCACCGACTCAGGACCTGCAGAGTTCGGGACTTTGCAGGAATTCATCAGCGAACCACCAACCGGCGAACCGACTTCCGTCTACCAAACAACACCGCCCGCTGCTCTGTTCCATGACCAGATCACACCCGCTGCCAAACCTGCAGCCAACGCCAGCTCTGACATTTCCGGAATCGCCCGTCTCGAAGCACAACCAGCGCCCCCCGCTGCATCCAGCGACGCCGCACCACTCGAACCAGAAAAATCTTCACCCCGAAACTTCAAACTCCGGTCAGCAACCGATATCAAAGACATCACCTCAGAACCATGGGGCAGTTACCGAGCACACGAAACCTCCCTGCTCTGGACACCCACTGACGAACTCGGCTGGACCAGCCTGCTCGGATCTCATTACCTGCCCGCCACGCAAAAAGGCGGAGATCTAAAATTTGCCTTCAGTCTCCACTGGCTGAACGGCCCCGCCACCGTACCACTGCCGCCACGACTCTATGACCTCTCACTCAACTACCAAAGACGAGGTGACATCAGCGAATACCTCAGCTACGACGTCGCCGCCAGCATCGGCCTGTATACCGATTTTGAAGACAGCGCACGAGAAGGACTGCGATTCCCCGCTCACGCAGTCACAGCTCTGCATGCAAATCAGGAACTGGACTTGATCTTCGGAGTCGATTTCCTCGATCGCGATGACTACTCATTGCTGCCTGTCCTGGGACTCTCACTTCACAGCACCTCAATACGCGGACTCCGCATGGATCTCATCTTTCCCCGCCCCCGAATCGAATATGCGTGGGACTCAGACACCCGCAGCTACATCAGTGGCCAACTGGCAGGTGGTACGTGGGACATCGAAATGCCAGACAGCTCTCAAGATGTGGTCACAGTGCGCGAATATCGAATCGCCATCGGCACAGAATCCCTGAATGACGACGGAGATCTGGTCGCGTTCGAATTGGGCTGGCTCTTCAATCGAGCCGTGGAATTTCGAGCGCTGCCAGGCACGCACGACCTGGGTGACACACTGCTGCTGCAGTGGATCACCCGACGCCGCTAAACCACATTACGCTCAGTGACGCCCTCGATGCTGAGTCGAAGGCTGCACCTGGACCACAGGCTGAGCTCTCTCGCCGCTGCAAATCACCACCAGCAGATTGCTGATGAGCTGCTCCCGCTGCTCATCGCTCAGGTGCAACTCTGCGTTGCTTAGACGCTGCACTGCATCCCTTACGATTTCTACAGCCCCCTCCACGATTGTCTTGCGAGCATCTATCAGAGCCATCGCCTGCTGACGCATCAGCATCGCCTGAGCAATCTCAGGGGCATACGTCAGGTCGTTCATTCGCACGTTCAGAACACGCACACCCGCCGCCTGCACCGCTTCCTGCATCTCCTGAATAAACGCCCGATTCACCGTGTCATTCTCCAGCTTCAAACACGGCTCACTGTGATCCGCCGACTCATACGGAAACTGAGCGCTGACTCGCTTGATGACAGCACTGGCCTGATCCTCAATAAACGTGCGATAACTCTCTACCTCCAGAGCCGCCTTCCACGAATCCTCTACCCGATAAACTACAATCGCGCTGATCTGAATCGGATTTCCGTTTCGCTCCAGTACAGTGGTTACCGGAATATCATGAGTCATATCGCGAGTCGGTATGCGATGCAGTGCACGACCCACCGGATGAATCCAGCTAATCCCCTGCCGCCGCAGCGTCGTCACAAACTTGCCAAAACGCAGCACCACGATTTCTTCACGAGGATTCACAATCACAAAACCAAACAGCAGCACAAAACCGCCGGTCAGAATCGTAACAATCAGCACCAGCAGCATTTCAAGCTGCCCCTGATTCTGCCTCAGTTCGTTCGGCTCTGATGTCGACATGCCACACCCCCTCCCCTGCTACCTCAATCGCCTGCCAATTCGAAATGCCACCCCTCTCTCAACGCAGGCCGCTTCACACGGATCAAACAAAATAAGCGAATTCACACTTTTCAGGTACGAATTCCCCTGCGCCTGACCCCGCGATTATTCCGCTGCCACAACTCCCATCTCCTTCAGCAACCCGGTCGCTCCGTAGACCCGACCTGTAATCCACAGCACATAGCGAATATCCACGCCAATCGAACGACTGTAATCAGCATTCCACGCAAAATCATTGATCGTGGCTTCAAAGCAGCGATCAAAATTCACCCCGACCAGTTCGCCCTTCGCATTCAAAACGGGACTGCCCGAATTCCCGCCGGTCGTGTCTGTATCATAAAGAATTGCCACCGGAACCTGCCCCAGACGCGGATGCAGAAACCCCCCAAAATCACCCTCACGATACGCACGCAGCACCGGCTCAGGAGTAATAAACGGATCGCGACCGGTCGTCTTTTCAATCACACCACGCAGCGTCGAAACAGGAGTCCTGACGACCGCATCTGCCGGCGAATACGCACGCACATGACCCGATGTGAATCTCAATGTCCCGTTCGCATCAGGAATAAAACCAGTCCGCAAAAATCGCTCCTTAACCTCCAGCAACGAGCCATACAGCCGGCTGAGTCGCCCTTCCCGAGTCTTGTCCAGCTCCCGCAAACGCAGATACTCGGGATACAACGACAGTACCAGCTGCAGTACTGGGTCCTGATTTTCACTCAGCTGCTTTACCGTCTGAGCCAACGCTCGCTCGACAAAGGCTGCGTCACCCAGATTCGTCCCCGCAATCAAACGCTTTGCCGCCTGCTCACAAGCCTGCTCGCTCTCTGTCAGACCGCCAGGGACTGCGATGTCACGAGCCCCCGGAATATTCTTAAGCCTCGCCAGCATGCCCCCCAGCATCACTTCATCTGTCGGCGGATGCCAGTCCCGCAGCGAAACCATCAGCTCCTGAACCGACTGCGAGTAGTTCCGGTCCATCCACGGAGACTCTCGCTCCAGATCCGGCTTCGCTCGCTCATGCACGGAATCCACCACCGCAAAACCAAATGCCAAAGCTCGGCACGCCTGACGCAGCTGCTGCAAATGTATCTCCAAAGATCCAGCGGACTCCATCTCTGCATAGACCGCCGCGATATCCCCCAGCACCGTGCCAAACTGCGTTCGCAACTCTGCGTCTGCGTCAATAAAAGCCTGCAACTCCGACTCCTGCTGCAAACGACGCTCAATAATCTGCGCACGCTGCAGCCCCTGCAATTGCCCTCGTGAACGCTTTTCAACGTTAGCCAGCGACTTTGTCCTCGATGCATGCCGTATCGCTACCGATCGATCCGCAGCACCAGCCTCCTCCATCTCTCGAATCTGCCACTGATACAACTCCACTGTCAGCGGCAGCCTGACACGACTTTCATACTGCAAAAAACTGGCAGTCCGATGTCGCGCCGTGCGCCCCGGATACCCCAGCAAAAACACCGCATCACCCTCGTCAACGCCCGCCGACTGCACCCGCAGGAATCGCCGGGGACGATATGGGATGTTCTGCTCTGACCAGGTCGCCGAGCTGCCATCAGGAGCCGTATAGGCACGCATGAAAGAAAAATCACCCGTGTGCCGAGGCCACTCCCAGTTGTCCGCTTCACCTCCGAAATTTCCCACCGAGACGGGTGGTGCAAACACCAGACGAACATCCTTCAGATACGTGTACAAAAACAACACGTACGTGCGCCCGGCAAACATCTCTGCAACCTCCGCACGCAAACCCGGATGCTGCTTCTCAGCCTCAAGCTCCAGTTCCTTACGCCGTTTTTCTATCGCCTTCGTACGCTCCAAAAATGTCATCCCATCCCGCACCACTGACAAAACGTCCGCAGAAATGTCCCGGTAGTTCTCAGTAATCCGAACCTGATAATCAGGAGCCGGAATCTCTGCAGCACGACTGCCCGCAATAAAACCGTTCGTCAGTAAATCCCGCTCACTTGTGCTGGCTTTCTGTATCGCGTCAAAAGCACAGTGATGATTCGTAATAATCAGCCCGGAATCAGAAACAAACGAACCCGTGCAGCCATTCACACGACAAATCCCATCCACCAGACTGATCTCGCTCGGGTTGAACAGCTGCTCGGCAGTCAGCTCAATTCCCCGCTCACGCAGATTCACTCGAGGCAGCTCGCTCATGGGAAACATCCCATCATCCGCCAGCATGTTCGATACTCCTGCAGCCATCAACGCCAGTACCAGCAGTAAGGATCTCATCAGGAATTCCTTCCTCGCACACCACCCCGCACCAACCACCAGGCTCACCACAACAGAACGCCGCCAGCTGTCCAAAAATCAGACAGCCCCCTCCCACGTCGACCACCACGCTCGAAACAGGCCCCACTGAGCCTTCAGGAAATTCAATTGACTGTCACTCAGCCTGTCTGTACCGCCGATTTGATGCTGATACTCAGAATGCCCCTCCAGCACCATCAGCGCTTTGTAGTAAAGCACAAGGTCAGGCCCCTCGTCATATGTTGAAAGCACCATCAGTGCCTCGCTGAGCTGCTGTGCCAGCACCCGTGACTTCACGCAGCCACCAGCAGCCCTGCCACACAATTCCACCAGCCGCAGCACTTCCTTCGGCAGAGCGTTGCCAACACCAGTAATCGCACCGCTGGCACCGCAGTTCACATAGCCGTGGAACACCTGCGTGTCGACACCCACCATCAGGGTCAAAGCAGCGTCACGACTGGTAATATGCTCAGCGGCATAGCTGAGCGACTTTGCGCCGCCAAACTCTTTGAACCCCACCAGATTGGTAAATTCCCGTCGCAAATCAAAAAACAACTCAGCTCGAGTCTCAAAGCCGTAGTAAGGACTGTTGTAAATCACCGCCGGCAAACCGTCAGCCGCCTGCAGGACGCCCGCAAAATGATGCCGCTGAGCCGCTGCTGATGTTCCCCGCGAAAGGACCCGCGGAATCACCATCAAACCGGCCGCGCCGGCCCTGCAAGCATGAGCAGCGTGCGCCGCCGCTATCGCAGGATTCTGAGCCCCGGTGCCCACCACAACAGGCACGCCCGCTCGACACAAACGAGCCACGCCCTCCTGCCGCTGAACGTCTGTCAGCAAAGGCCAGTCACCCATGGAACCACAATACACCACCCCACGCATCCCCGCACCAACCAGCCGCTGCGCCGTACTGACAAGGGCGTCAAAATCAGGCTCACCGGCAGCTGAACAAGGAGTCATCAAAGCCGGAATACAACCACGAAAAATATTGTCACCGTCAGACATTTTCAGAATACCGCCCGTCAGAAACACACTGGAATTACCGCCGTTCACGCCCCTTCGCGGACACGCATGAACCAAATCCTACTGCATTTCCCGCGACGAATCGCGTCGCCCACGCGAATTCAGCCCGATTTTCAATCGATTCCACACCCCAAAATGGACTGGAAGTTGTCGCCAACTTTCTCTCAAATACCGCTCTCCACGGCTTCCGCCGGCATCATCATCCCGTCAAGTTTCACCGACACAGCCAAGCACCCACCGGCCACACTCCCATGAGCGACCGCAATTACACAGCCTACCAGCAGAAAGTTATCCAGCGGTACTATGACAACCGCGAACAAATGGACGAACAGCGACTGGCTGAACTCGTCACCAACCTCTACCTCGCACCACCCAAAAAACAGGCAAAACTCTGGGAATCCGCCGAAGAACTGATGACCCGCATGCTCATACCAGCCACTCGCATCGCACACGTCATGAAAACAAAAGATGCCGCCGTCCTCGCAAAAGTCGTCGAGGAAATCCAAAAAGGCACCCTCAAACGAGATCCCCCGCCAAAGAAAACATCCTGATCCACCTGCCCCACGCCAGGCACTCCTCCAGCAACCCGCGGACTACTCAATGTCCAACCTGCTGAATTTTCTGCTCTATGAAGCCGGCTGGCTGGCCTGTATGGGTGGTGCCGCCGCCGGATACCCCGAACTCGGCATCGCCTGCACAACACTGCTGATCATCCTCCACCTTGGGCTGCACCCGCGTCGCAATCAACAATTACTGCTCATGGCTGTCGCCGCCATCGCCGGACTGCTCGTTGACTCGCTCCTCATTGCCGCCGGCGTCCTGAACTTCACTCCGCACGGCCCGCTCGGTGTTTTGCCACCCGCCTGGATGACCGTCCTGTGGGCGCAGTTTGCCAACACCTTCCCCAACTGCCTCCGCTGGCTCTATCATCGCCCGCTGCTGGCTGCCAGCCTGACATTCGTCGGAGCCCCCGCTACGTTTCTGGGAGGACAGCGTATGGGAGTCGTGCAGATCGCCGAACCACAACTCGCAAGCCTGATGCTGCTGGGGTCACTCTGGGCTGTTACAGTGCCACTGCTGATCTGGTGCTCCACCAGACTGCACCCAGGTCCGCCGTCCGCAGATCACTACCGATGCTGCAGCCAGAGTCACCAAATCACCTGATGTCAAGCTCCGGAAATTGCAGGTCCAGTCGACTTTCGCCACCGTCAGTGTTCAGCAGCACCGGCACCCTCCACACCGCTGAAGCCATACGACATAACCCCTTCCCGTCCGCCGCACAATAACCCCACGTAACCTGCACCACCAGCGAAGCCTCACCAGGCTGTCCGGAAAGCGGTATGACGAATTGCACGTCACTGCCCTCGCCGCCCAACTCACACTCTTGCCGCACTGACAACGCCGACGCCGGTACGACCGTCTGATCATTCTCCGCAAAGACTGCCCACGTCACAGGAAAATCTTCGTTCCGCTTCCATCCCTCCGGGATTTGCAGCTTCACCACTGTCTGCAAACCCTGCGTGGCAGCCAGACGAACAGGTGTTACATCAATCGCTGACTTGAGATCCGGCAAAGCACGCTTTGCAGTCGGTCCCGGTGGCTTCAGGCCGGACACTGAAAATTCCGCCACTCCGCCAGTCGACTGGTCCACAGTCACGATTCGATGGTTATTCGTATCAGCAATAAACAAACGCCCGCCCGAGCAGGCCAGACCACCAGGTTCGTTCAGCTGCAATGGCTGCAGCGCATTACCTGCCGTTCCATCTCCCTGCCACGTCGTGACCGCATTATCATTCAGATCAATCCGCCGAATACGATGATTGTACGAATCCGCAATAAACAGTGTCTGATCATGCAGAGCTATACCCAGAGGATGCTGAAATCTCGCCACATCGCCCACACCGTCCTGATAACCAAATGCAAACAGCGACTGACCACGCGGCAACTCTGAAGTACCTGCAAGCGTTTCTGCACTGCCAGCCCTGTCTGTCGAAACACGTCGCACAGCGGACCCCTCACTGTCCACCACATACAACCACGCTCCCGAAGCATCCGCAACCAGTTCAGAAGGCTGTGCAAACGCCGATTCCAGCAAAGGGCCGTTGACAACATCCTCACGACCACTGCCCGCATGAACCTCCAGCCGAGCACTGCCGATAACATGCGACCAAATCTGATGAGGCCCAGCCATCGCGATGAACAGCGTGCCCTTCGCATGAGCAATCGACCAGGGACTGTTCAATGCCACCTCCAGCAACCCACCGTCCAGCGACTGACCCGACTGCCCCTGAATACCAGTGCCCGCCAGAGTCGAAACTCGCCCCTCAGCCAGATTCACCGCCCGAATCAGATGGTTCTCCGTGTCAGCCACATACAAAATTCCATTCACCAGTAAAGTCCCCTGTGGCCGAAAGAACTCTGCCTCCTGAAAATTGCCGTCCCGACGACCTGCGACACCGCTGCCAATCACTGCCTGCAACTCACCATTCAGCCCGGCGACGACAATCCGGTTATGGTTGCTGTCTGTGACAAATACACGATTGCCCTCACTGTCCAGACTTACCTTGCCGGGATAACGCAGCGGTGTGTCAGCCGCCTTTATGGACTCCTGCGAAAATGCCAGAGGCTTTTCGTTCAGGGTTCCCTTGAAACGGTGATACTCAATCAGTCGCCCAATCACCCCGTCCAGCAGCTCCCTGTTGCCCTCGCCACTCTGCGAACCACAGTAATTACCCTCCGGATCAATCAATGCCACCGTCGGCCAGGCGCGAGTACCAAAACGGCGCCAAATCAGCATCTCACTGTCATTCACAACCGGATGCTCAATCTCATACCGCAGCATCGCATTCCGAATATTCTGCGAATCTTTCTCGTTATCAAACTTCGCAGAATGCACCCCAATCACCACCAGCTGGTTTCCGTACTTCTCTTCCAAAAACTTCAGATCCGGCAAAATATGCATGCAGTTGATGCAGCAATACGTCCAGAAATCCAGCAGCACAACCTTCCCTCGCAGCTCAGACAAATCCAATGGCTGCGATGTGTTAAACCATTCAACACCACCATCCAGAATGCCGGGTGGCACCTTTACAGCTTTGGGAAACGGGTTTTCCGGATCAGTGCTGGCAGCAGGAGTCGCCGGAGCCCCTGCCTCGCCCTGACCACCGGATTCCTGCTGAGCCATCGCAGGCGAAAACATCAAAACAACCAGCACCAACGCAAAAAACCGCTTCGCACTGATTCGCTTCATCGCCCTGACCCCAGACAAAATCCGCTGTCCAGCCATATTTCAACGCGGTATCGGAACAATCTTCAGGTCATCCAGGTCAAGCTGCCCCACAGCACCATTCAGACCGATGCGAAAGATCATCTCCTTCGCCTCAGCTGGCACCTGAACCACTGTTCGCACATCCTGCCAGTCCAGTGTCCCACGCCAGCGACCAATCACCACAGCACCAATTTCCCGCCTCACCCCGTCGTAGAAATGAACCACAACTGCAGCCTGACCAGATGGACCTGCCCCTGGCACCACCGCCGTGCACCTCATCCAGAACTGCAACCGCAGCCCCGCCAGACGTCGCCCATTGACTGCTGTTCCCTGCAATGCCTGCGACAGCGAATCCGGGTCGGCGTTCTCAAATCGCAGGTACTGCTGACCCTCCATAGCACCTTCAGCTTCCAGACGAGCATTCCGCTGATAATGCCAGCCGTCCACTCGACCGTCTCCATTCTCATCACGCTCAAAGCCACCATTCACAATCTGCGGCTGGTCCGGATCCGGCTGCACCCGACGCTGCTCCTCTGACTCGCCTGTCATCGGAACAAATAATGTCGAAATCAGCTTCTCATCCTGCAGCTCCCCATTCTCTTTCTTCAACAGATGAAACGACTGCTGGTAACGCTCGCCCATCGGAATGATCATCCGCCCGCCCTCCCTCAGCTGATCAATCAGCGGCTGCGGAATGCTCTCCGGGGAACACGTTACAATTATTCGATCAAACGGCGCATGCTCCTCCCAGCCTTTGTAGCCGTCACCCTCACGTACATGCACATTCTCATATCCCAGGTCCTGCAGCCGTCGCGTCGCCTGTTTGGCCAGCTGAGGAACAATCTCGATCGTGTAGACGTCGCGACAGATCGCACCCAATACTGCCGCCTGATATCCACTGCCGGTCCCTATCTCAAGCACCCTGTCCTCCGGCCCCGGATCAAGCACCTCCGTCATATAGGCCACCACATATGGCGGCGATATCGTCTGCTGATTTCCAATCGGCAGTGCCGTATCTTCATACGAACGACTTCGATCCGCTGTCCTCACAAATTCATGTCGAGGCACCTTACGCATCGCTTCCAGAACACGCGGATTACGAATCCCCTCTGCCTCCAGAGACTTCTGGACCATCGCCTCTCGCTGCAGCTCGAAACGCTGCTGACCAACTGCAGTGCCACCAGCAGCCGGCAACAGCAAAAGCATCAGAAACAGCCGATGCAACAGCGAATTACGCCGCATACCCACCATCGCATCCCTCCACAACAGTCAGGTCGTGTACTCAGAATTCAGACGCACATACTCAGCTGTCAAATCCGAAGTCCAGAAACGCGCACTGCTGCTGCCAGACTCCGGACCACCATGCAAAGTCAGCTCCAGATGCACTTCCCGGTTCGATTTCAGCCCCCGCGACACCGCTGCAGCATCAAACTTCGCCGGCGTACCCGCCCGATAAACCTCTGTCCCGTTAATCTGCAGAGAAAGATAAGCCGGATCAAAACCGACGCCACTGTATCCCGCAGCTGAAACAATCCGCCCCCAATTCGGGTCACCACCCGTAATCGCCGTCTTCACTAAAGCACTGTCGGCAATTGCTCGAGCCATCCGGCGAGCCGCCGCACGACTGACAATCCCCGCAACGTCCACCGTGATAAAATGATCGGCCCCCTCAGCATCCCGAATAATGCTGGTTGCCAGATACCGACACACCTGCTCGATGCCACTGGCCAGCACAGCCAGATCCTCCGCACCCGGGCTGACACCCGACGCTCCGCTGGACAGCAGCAAAACAGTATCACTGGTGCTCATGTGGCCGTCTACACTGATGCTGTTGAACGTATCCTCCACACTCGCACGCAGAAGCTCAGTGCATTGCGCCGGAGTCAGCACGGCATCCGTCATGACCACTCCCAGCATCGTTGCCATGTTAGGAGCAATCATGGCCGCACCCTTGCACACACCCGAAATCCGCACACTTCCACCGCTAAGCTGCAGATCCACGGACGTCAGCTTCGGAACCGTGTCTGTAGTCATCATCGCAGTCGCAGCATCCAGCAGCGACCGCTCATCGCCTGCCAGCTTTCCCACAGCCTGCGGAATTCCGGCAAGCAGCAACGGCATCGGTAACGGCACACCAATCACTCCGGTCGAACAGACCAGCACGTCTTCAGCCCGACAGCCAATTAATGCCGCCAGTTCCGCTGTCATCCGCTCCGCGTCAGAAATCCCAGGATCTCCCGTGGCAGCGTTCGAATTACCGGAATTCACGATCACGGCGCGAGCCGAACCGCTCGGCACGCGACGTCGAGAAACGATCACCGGAGCACCGCAGACGCGATTCGTGGTAAATACCCCGGCAGCAGATGAGGCACTGTCCGCTACAAACAGTGCCAGATCAGATTTGCCACTGGCCTTAATCCCACAAGTATGACCAGCCGCCCGAAAACCCCGCGGCAACAATGCCTGTCCACTCATCTGCTGCGCCATTCTTTCTGCAGATACTTACCAAACTCAAATCGCTCAACCCAAAAATCATTCCGCCAGGAGCGTCTGCACCATGTCATG
Organism: Planctomycetaceae bacterium; assembly: GCA_046075365.1. Lineage (GTDB taxonomy): Bacteria > Planctomycetota > Planctomycetia > Planctomycetales > Planctomycetaceae > SXXK01. Next base: position 3,185 of record JBJTPZ010000051.1, on the reverse strand, counting down.
CAGCGCTTTCGCGTTCGCTTCGCCTGAGCCCACCTTGATCATCCGCACGTTCCCCTTACGATCAATCAGCACCGCATGCGGAATACCGGTCACACCAAACTGCTTCTGCATCTCAGATTCCTGCGGAGTCACAATGGTTGGGTGTCGCAGCTCATGATGCTTCATGAATTCCTCAAGCATCGCCAGCTCTGCCTCCTGCGACACTTCACCTTCCGCCCGCGATGCCCGCTTTGTCTCGGAATTCCACTGATAGCCATACTGTCGAGTCACCCCGACGATCTCCAGACCACGACTGTGAAACTCATCATACATGCTGTTCAGATGAGGAAACGTAGCAATACACGGGCCGCACCAGACAGCCCAAAAGTCCAGCAGCACAACCTTGCCCTGCAGAGCTTCTGCGGTCACGGCATTGCCGTGAACCGTGGCTGCCACATCCAGAGCCGGGGCCGGCTTGCCAATCATCTGCAGCTGCAGTCGAGCAGATTCAATGCGACGCTCCAGAGGTGCATACATCGCCACCGCAGCCTTAACCGCCGGCTGCTCCTTCAAAACAGATTCTGCCGCCAGTAATCGCGCTGACGCTAAAATGCGAGTAGCCCCATCAGGATCAGTACCAGACAATCGTGAAGCTTCGCTGCCCTGCAGACGCAGATACTCGGCCAGCACACCCGCTGAATTCGGCAGACGCTTCAATGCATCCGCAAAAAGTTCCTGCTGCTGCGTTTTCGTCGCTGCCAAATCTGCCTCGGACAACCCCAGGACGGGCATCTGCAGCCCCTGCAGCAGTCTCGCACTTGCCAGAATCGCTCGCTCGGCTGTTGACTCCTGCTCTGCCACGGCTCGCAGCGACTGCAGCTCTTCACGGATCGCTGCCACCCCCTCCTGCGACTTTCCTGCCCCCGCCAGCAACTCGCCCCGCAGCAGCGTCAACTGTGCAATCGCCAGCATTTCCAGTCCATCAGCAGACTTTCCGGAACCCTTTCGCAATGCCGCCAGAGTGGCCTCCAGACGAGCCGGATCCGGATTGCCGGTTCGTCGAGCAAAGCTGTAGTACATCTGAATTGATGAAGCTGCCATGCTGGCCACGTTTGGCTTATCGATGTGCTGCAGCAGCGCATCGACGCCCTGCTCTGCCTGCTTCATCGCCTCTGCCGTGTTTCCTGCTGCCGCATAGCGACTGGCCACCAGCGATCGATAACTGTGCAGCCGAAAATTATCCGGCTCTGCCGCAATCGCTTCATCCAGCAGCCGTGCACCCTGCTCAGGCTTCTCTGTCTGCAGCTTCTTCAGCAGTTCACCCGCAACAGAATTGCCATTGGCCGAACCGGCAACAGAATTCGTCTGAGCTTTGCTGGTCACCGGCAAAAGCGTCAAGACACCAGACAGTACCAGCGACACCACAACATGACGAATTGCCATTTCAGTCTCCAGCCCGCGAGGACACAAGGAAAACCACCGACCGAATGCTCCAGGGAAACAGGCGGAACTGCAAGCGGATCGGGGAACATTTTTGCTTTCCCGCCAGCCGCACCCGATGCTGCAAATGCACGCAGATCCAACACCCCGCACGCCGCAGTGCTCAATTGGCCAGACGCACGCTGTAAACGTATCGATTCTCCGCGGCTTCGGTCGTACCGGTCACAGCCAGAGCCGTCACCATCACGCAGGGCTGAAACCGCAGGCGGACCGTCTGTGCATCAGACTGCACGGCATCCACAACCCGCACCGAAACCGCGCGCTGCAGCGATACACCCGCAGACGCCAGTCTGCTGCACAGCATCAGCAGACTCGGCTCAAATCGCCCGGTCGCCAGTTTTTCCTGAACCTCCGCCAGTTGCTCGGCCCGCGGCCGCAACACAGGAAACACCGCAGGCAAAGCCAGTTCCCGCAAACCCAAAAATTCCAGATCCGCGAATCTCAGCCCCTCCTCAATCTGCCGCTTTAGTGGCCTCGCTGATGTTTCATCGCCTCCACTAAAATCCAGCAGCACCAGTTCATCCGGACCACCGGCAGGTTCCGTTGTCAGCTGCACAAGAACTTCAGGAATACCATCAGGCCCCTGTTCAAAAATCCGCAGCTCCGCGTTCCAGGACACTTCGTCTGAGCCCGCCAGCTGCTCAATCTGCGAAGTCCACCAGCCAGCCCCGGCTGCCCCAGGATCATCACAAATTGAAAATGGCAGCATCGGCAAAGTCCCCCCTGGCGCCGGACGAAACGCAACTGGTCGGTTCTCCAGAAGAGCACTCGCAGCAGCCGCACACTCCGACAGATTCAACAGACTTCCAGGTCGCCGGTACACACGGGCATCGGCCGCCGGATGACGCACTCGCACCGCCGCAGGAACCGGAAAGCTCTGCTCCTCAGAACTGCCCTCCCGCCACATAAACTCAATATCCGCCTCACTCAGCTGCGGCAGCTGCGACCGCTCGGAATACCAGTTCGCCTGCTCCAGCGCCGCCTCCCGACACAATGACTCGCGACCGTCAACCTCAAACTGCTGGTATCCGCTCCTCAGCAAATCATCCGACAGCCACTTGTGAGCTGCCGCAACCGCCGAAGATTCGCAGCAGTTGCGGGCTTGCTGCATCAGGCCGGAAAGCAGCCACAGATCCAGCACCAGAAACGCCAGCAGGCCAATAAAGCCCAGGACCGCAACTGTCCATACAGAGAGCACGCCAGCGCGAGCCCCCTGACGCATCGGTCGCATCGGTACACAGTCCCCGCGCTCGCCTCGACTGGACTCAGCCCTGCGCATTGACAGTCTCCTTTTCCTGAGGTCCGCTCTGCCAAAGCGTCAGCGCGGAACAGCACTGTCAGCCGGCATGTTCCCCGCCAGATCATCCAGCGTTACATCATTGTCATTCAGCTGAGTCGTTGCCGGACCACGAATGGACGAACTGTTCGGCGGAGCCGGCGCCGTACGCGGTCCAGTTGGATTGCCCGCACGCTGACCATCTTCAAAGTACTGGCTGTTGAAGCTCGGACCACGATACTGCTCAGTCCGATACGGTTTGTTCTCTTCCCGGGCAACCGATTTCAGCCCCAGAATCTCCATGAAGAAAATGCGATCGTCTTCACTGGCCTCAATGCTGATCCCGCCCTTGCCCGGACCATTGTTGCTGTAAATCAGGTCAATTTCCCCCTTCTTCTGCGCCAGCAAGGCAATCCTCGACTGCTCTTCA
>JBJTPZ010000050.1:0-1569 GCA_046075365.1 Planctomycetaceae bacterium | reverse complement strand
GGAGGAATCCCCAACGCCTCCATCGTTGATTTCAATGCCAACCCGCTCAACGTCCTCATGGATGACGGATCCACCGTCACCATTACACACCCCGCCTCCAGCGGAGCACTCCTTAAAGTTGCAACAGACGCCACAATCACTGTTGCGGACTTCTTCAGAGTCAACGGAAGCTTCGGAGTACAAACCAGTACCCGCGACGTCTCCCTCTCCGACGGTTCATCCGTCAACGCTGACGTCCTTATGCTCGGCGGAAAGAACGCTTCAGCATTCGCAGGCGTCAATGGAGGATCAGCAAACGCCGCCGGACTCGCACTCACAGGCGTCGACTTCGGTTTCATCACCGCAGCCGACAAACTCGACGGGGCACGACGCTGGAACACACTGCAGGCTACCGCCGCAAACGTCGCCGCACTCGGAATCCCGGACACCACAATCACTGGCTCAAATCTCGCCGTCGCCATCAATCGACCTGACGAAAACGGGCTCGTTGCAAACTACAAAAACGATCCCATCAATATCCCGCTGGGAAATAGCCAGACCTACACGGTCAATATCGACGGTGCCAAAGGTGCACTGCTGCAGGCGTCCGGAACTCTCACCGTCTCTGTCAGCGATTTCTTCAAAGTCACCGGTTCCTTCGCACTGCAAAGAGCCGCCGCAAGTGTCACGCTCGCCAGCGGAACCACGGCAAATGTCTCTCTGCTTACTCTCGGAATCGATAACGGATCCGCCTTCCTCGGACTCAACCCCGGTGACGCCAACGCAGCCGGATTGTCCATTACAAACGCGGACGCTGCCATCGCAGTCGCCACAGACGTCACCGATCCAGCAAAACGCTGGACCGCTGTCGAAGCCAGCCTCGACGGCATCAGCGTCACCGGACTCGCTGACATCAGCATCGCCGCCAGTAACCTCAACCTGCAGATTAACCGCGCCTCAGGCACAAACCCCGTCGTGGACTGGGATGCCGCGCCCCTCGTCGTGAAGACCGGCCCGGCAACTGCCATCACACTCAATATGCCCGGCGCTGACGGCAATCTGCTGCGAGCCACCGGGAACCTCAGCATCACGGCAGCAGGATTCTTCGCCGTCTCCGGCGACCTCGCAATCGAAAAGAAAACAGACACCGTCAAGCTCGCCGGATCGCCCTCAGACGTCACCGTTGACCTGCTCACCATCGGCGCAGCCAGCCTCTCTGCTTTCGTCGGTGTCAATGGCGGCACGGCAAACGCAAAAGGACTCGCACTCACCGGAGTCGAATTCGGACTTGCCATCGCCCAAAAGCGATCCGACAAATCCAAAAAATACACCGCACTCAAAGCCTCAGCCACCGCCGCTTCTGTCACCGGAATTCCCGGCTTCAGCCTCACATCCAGCAACATCGCCGTCGCTGTCAGCCGACCAGACACTGACGGCACAGTCATGAACCTCGCCGCAGACCCATTGAACGTCGGCTCCGCCCCCGGAAGAACTGTCACACTCGACTTCGACAGCTCTGCTGGAGCACTCATCGAGGCCTCCGGCACCATGAACATCAGCGTCGAATCCTTCTTCAGCCTCACCGGCGAC
>JBJTPZ010000049.1:0-2547 GCA_046075365.1 Planctomycetaceae bacterium | reverse complement strand
CAGGCAGTCGTATAACCTTGATCCGCAGCTGGTTGAGGCGGCTGTCACTCCGCGGACAAAGGCCGTTTTGCCAGTGCACCTGTACGGTCAGGCCGCTGATATGTCCGCGTTAAGACACATCTGTGATCGCCATGGCCTGGTGCTCATCGAAGATGCAGCACAGGCTCACGGTGCACGACATGCGGGACAGGTGGTGGGTTCACTCGGTGACGCCGCCTGTTTCAGCTTTTACCCCGGGAAAAATCTGGGCGCCTTTGGTGAATCCGGCTGTGTCACTACCAACAGCGACGCAGTGGCCGAGCGAATTAGCTGTTTGCGTGATCATGCTCAGGCCGGGCGTCATAATCACGTCGAAATCGGTTACAACACGCGAATGGAAGGCATTCAGGGGCTGGTGCTGCAGCGGAAACTGGCACATCTGCCGCAGTGGACACAGCAGCGGCGGCAGCACGCTCAGTTCTACCTGAACGAATTGCGAGACATCCCGGGACTTGCGCTGCCTTCATCTGCTGATCCGGATTCACACGTCTGGCATTTGTTCGTTGTGCTGGTGCCTGATCGTGAACGTTTCCGAGCCGCACTTGAGGCGGCGGGAGTGGCCACGGGAGTGCACTATCCTGTGCCGATTCCGTATCAGCCCGCATTTGCCCATTTGGGTTATCGTCGCGGTAGTTTTCCGGTGACTGAAGATGTCATGAATCGTTGCGTTTCGCTGCCAATGTACCCGGAACTGACCGAAGCACAGCTTCGCCATGTGGTGCAGTCCGTCAGGACGGCGATGTCTGTCGCCTGACAGTGCGGGCTCAGAGAACATTTGACCAGGAGTTTTTTGGTGGATCTAAACGGGAAAAGTGTGCTGGTGACGGGGGGGGCGGGGCTGATCGGCTCGACCATAGTCGACCAGCTGCTGCAGCGATGTCAGCCCCGGCGAATTTTGATCGTCGACGATATGACGCGGGGGACGCTGCACAACCTGTCTGCTGCTCTGGCCGATCAGCGTGTGACCCTGGTGCAGCAGGACATTCGGCATTTCGACCGCATTCGTCCGCTGTTCGACGGGATCGACGCCGTGTTTCATCAGGCCGCCATCCGGATTACTCGCTGCGCTCAGGAACCTCGCGAATGCCTGGAAGTACTTGTAAACGGCACCTTCAACGTGCTGCAGGCCTGCGTGGAAGCAAAGGTGCAGAGGGTCGTCGCTGCCAGCTCTGCTTCGGTGTATGGGCTGGCCGAGCATTTCCCGACTCACGAAGATCACCATCCATACAATAATCGCACACTGTATGGTGCCGCTAAGGTGGCTAACGAAGGATTTCTTCGCAGCTTTAATGATATGTTCGGCCTGCGCTATGTCGCACTGCGATACTTTAATGTGTATGGTCCCCGCATGGACATCTTCGGCAAATATACCGAAGTGCTGATCCGCTGGCTGGACTGCCTCGATCGAAATGAACCGCCGAAGATCTTCGGAGACGGCCGGCAGACCATGGATTTCATCTTCAGTGAAGACGTCGCTCGGGCCAATCTGCTGGCCATGCAAAGTGATGTCTCGGACGAAGTCTTCAACGTCGGTTCCTGTCAGGAAACCAGTCTGCTTGAGCTGCTGCAGTGCCTGCTGAAGGTTTGCGGTCGAACGGATGTGCAGCCCGAGTTTCTGCCGGAACGCACCGTCAATCCGGTACCCCGCAGGCTGGCCGGCACAGACAAGGCCGCCAAATTGCTGGGCTTTCGCGCTCAGGTCGATCTGGCAGCCGGACTGCAGCGACTGATCGAGTGGCGTCGACAGGCTCTGCTGAGCGGCACGATGTCAGCGTATGTCACCGACGCAAGACAGGAGCAGGGCAGATGATTCCCATTACAAAACCACTGGTGGGTGAAGAGGAAGCCCTGGCGGCAGCAGAAGTCGTCCGCAGCGGCTGGCTGACTCAGGGACCGAAGGTCGCCGAATTTGAGCGCGCGTTTGCTGAGTATTGCGGTACTGAGCACGCCGTGGCCGTTTCCAATTGTACCACCGCCCTGCACCTGGCACTGATCGTGCTGGGAATCGGCCCGGGCGATGAAGTGATCTGTCCGTCGATGTCTTACATCGCGACGGCCAATTCCATCGTCCACGCCGGGGCCACCCCTGTGTTCGCCGATGTCGACCCCCGCACCTTCAACCTCGATCCCGATGCCGCCGAAGCTGCCATTACTCCCCGCACCAAAGCCATTATGCCGGTCCATCAGGTTGGCATGCCGGCAGACATCGATCGCTTTTTGGCCCTCAGTCAGAAATACGGCGTGAAGATCTATGAAGATGCCGCCTGTGCGATTGGCAGCCGTTATAAAGGCCGTCGGATTGGTGGCCACAGCGAACTGGCCTGCTTCAGCCTGCACCCGCGAAAAATCATCACAACCGGCGACGGTGGCGTGATCACCACCAACAACAGCGGCTACGCCGCACGACTCAAAACGCTCCGGCAGCATGCCATGAGCATTTCCGACACGGCTCGTCACGGTGCTGCCAAAGTCATCATCGAAACCTACGATGAAGTCGGCTACAACTAC
>JBJTPZ010000048.1:0-3049 GCA_046075365.1 Planctomycetaceae bacterium | reverse complement strand
CGTTTTCCCATGAATCATTGGCTATTCCCCACATCACCGCATAGCGAACACTGCGGAAGACTGTTTGCCATGATGTGCGAAATACGGCCGCTGTTTCTGACCAACTCAGCCGCCGCCCCCACTCCGCCAGAAACCAGCGATTTGCCACAACGGTACGAACTCGAATCGCCGAGCCTTCGGAAGATGGTCATACACAGGGCCTTTCCGGCCGCAGTCCGAACACGTTGGAGAGGAACCGCTTCGAGGTCGAATCAGGACGTCAAGCTTCTTGCCATCCTGAGACAACGTCACGTTTTCGTACACGTATCCCTTGAATTTCTGGACTTTGTTCAGGATCGTTTGCAGTTGCATCTCGCGGACTCCCAGTCATGGACTTTCTTTTGCAACTGGATCATGACAGACCCGCGAGATGCTGTCCTCCCAAAACTACGGAAGTCCAGTTTTCTGGACCTCCAATGAACAGCCTGAGCCCCGTTTGCTGAACCTGAGCGGAGCTTTTAAGCCACACGCTTTACCCACAGATTCGGGTGAAGAACCAGGAACGTAAAGCAAGTGCTTGCGGTGTAGTAGTTCGTTGTTGAGGTGTTGCTCGTACTGCTTTTCTTCGAACTCGCATTTTACGGTCAGGCCCTATGGGCAAATAACGACAGCCGTAACCGGGCGGCCGCAAAGAGACTTTGATTTCAAAACCGACGTCATCGGCCGCTCCGGTTCACGGCCTCGTTATTCGGCGTTTGTCCGAACAGCTCCATTAAGTGAGCGCGCGCCTCTTGGGATGGTTCCCTAAAGTCGGCGTACTGAATTCGCGCCATTCTAATGGGGAAGTCACGAAGCGAACAATCGTCGATCAATACAGGAACGATCTTTTGCGGTTTGTTATCGATTGCCCAATGAAGTTCATCTTTTACCCATTCGGATGACGCAGATCGTGGTGACATGACAATTAGGAACCGGTCACACGATTCTAGGCCACGCATGATACTGCGCTCCCACTGCGACGCAGTCTGGATGCCCACTTTTGAGTACCACGTTTTTATACCGTTCTTTTCCAATTGGCTCACAATGTGCCGCTCAACAAAATCACCGTCCTTTGTCGAATGGCTTATGAAAACCCTCGCTGTTCTTGAGGTTGCGTACCTCTTTGCCATGCCCGCAAATCGCCTGCGAGCAATTCGGCGGTTACGTAACGGTCGGTCGGAGTTCTGGACAAACATTTTAAGCAGATTCGCTGCAATTCATCTGGAATAGTTGAGTCAAAGTTCGATGGGGGCTCAGGATCAGTGTTCGCAATTCGTTCTCGCAACTCGTGAATCGAGGTTCCCTGGAACGGACGCTGGCCAGTCAAGCATTCGTAAATAGTGACCCCCAGACCCCAAACGTCGGTATGCGGTCCCAATGGGTCGGCATCGCCGGAAAACTGTTCCGGTGCCATGTACGCCGGAGTGCCAGCAATTGACCTTGGATCAAGGCCTTCGGTTTGTACCGCCACTTCAAAACCAGAGAGCCGAGGACGCCCATTACTGTCGAGAAGGATCACTTGAGGCTTGATGTTTCGATGAATGTATCCACGGCGATGGACGTAATCGAGGGCATCTGCGATGTTCGCGGCGATATCGGCCAACCGTGTGTGTGGAAGAGGGCTTGCGCCGTCACGAATTACTTCCCGTAATGTGCCGCCTTCTACATATTCGAGAACGAGGTGAATTCGGCCAGACTGCTCCCCCACGTCAAAGACGTTGAGAATTGAAGGATGTTGAAGCGCAGCTAGGATTCGCGCTTCATTCTTTAGAGGCGAGCTTCCATCGTAGTCGAAGCGTTCATGGCGATTGATCTTGATCGCGACACTGCGACCTAACTCCGCGTCGATCGCCAGATAGACCATCGCGAATCCACCCTGCCCGATGCGTTGTTGGATTTCGTAACGGCCAATTATATAGCCCGGTCCGATGTCAGTCATGCTTGGCATTCCGATGACGGTTTGGCTCAGCCGGATAACGACTTTTAGACAGAAAAACGGAATTAGGCAGAAGATGGAATCTGTCTAAGTCGGTGAGTATTTTGTATAACCCCCACGGTCTGTCAAGCTCTTCTGACGAGAGCATACCAAAAAGTTCGTGGTTTTGTCCATCCTGGAGTCTACACCATGAATTCAGGAAGCCCTTCGAACCCGGAAGGACAGAATCATCACGGCCTGTCTTGAATGCGCAGCAGTCGCCGAAACTGCTGACTCAGGTGCGCAATAAAATGAAGGTTCTGCATGACTCCATCCGAACGGAGTCTGCCTCGGTGGACTGGATTGTCAGGTTTCGGCGAGTACTCAGAATCAGGCGCTGTGCGCCATTGTCTTTCTCTATCGACAGGTGCTCGAACTGGACCCGGGTCTTCTGGATGGAGTACTGGCCACACAACGGAAACCACCTGCCGCGGCAATCAGCCCCGATCGGCGGTTCCCCTTCACCCGCAGCCAACCTGCACCACCGATCCGGGAATTCCACATTCCGCAGTCGTCAGTCGCCCTGTGAATCGCGTAGTTCTTCAGAGAGCGATGTCACACTTTGCACTCTTTCCCCGAGGCAGCACCATGGCGACTGCAGACACACACCCATTCACCCCTGACCGTCGAATCCACACCCCTGCTCGTGGATGCCACCGCGGCCACCGCGGCCGCTGCGCTGTGTGGCAAGCACCTGCCTACCTGGCGAGCCTGGTGGGTCTCAGGCCCAAATCGATCTGTACTGATCGCTCGCTGCCGAAGAATTCTTGTGACGGGGTGACTGAAACAGCAGCAATTCACTCTTGCTCTGCGTCTGGAGACGCGGTAGTCTGAGACCATGGAATTCGAATGGGACGCCGCAAAGGCGGCACGCAATATGACCAAACACGGCGTCGCTTTTGCGGAAGCGGTCACTGTCTTTGCTGATCCACTGGCAATCACGTTTTTCGACCCTGCTCACTCCCACGATGAGGATCGGTTCCTGACCTTTGGGTACTCCGGCGATAGTCGATTGCTTGTAGTCTCCCACACCGATCGGGGGAAAGGTATCCGAAT
>JBJTPZ010000047.1:0-38322 GCA_046075365.1 Planctomycetaceae bacterium | reverse complement strand
AACTGCAGCAGCGGGGCCATGGACAGCAGGCTGACGCTGACGGCCACGCACTGCAGGACCATTTTGAGTTTTCCGATGAAGCTGGCGGAGAAGTCTTTGCCTTCTTTTTCGAGGATGCCGCGAAGGCTGGAGACAAACATTTCTCGACCGATGATGATGATGACCATCCAGGCGCGAACGCCGGAATCGGGCTGCGTCTGGTGTTCCAGCAAAAACACAAAGGTGCCGCAGACGATGACTTTGTCGACGAAGGGATCGAGGATGCGACCGAGTACTGTGATTTGTTTGTTGCGTCGAGCGATATAGCCGTCGAGGGCATCGGTGGAGGCGGCGAAGATGAACAGGATGGCGGCCGGAATCCAGAGGCTGGTCAGGGCGATCATGGCGAACAGGCCGAAGGCCAGCAGCAGTCTGGTGAATGTGATCAGGTTGGGCAGATTCAGCGCATGGCGACCCAGTACGGCGGGGCGCTGGGTACTGGATGCAGCCGGAGTCTGAGACATGGTGACCTGAACTGGCACGACAAAACACTGGGTTACTGATTTGGGGCAGGGTGCCGGGCAGGGTGCCGGGCAACTGCTGGCGAGTATCTTCTCATTCGGACGGGCGATACACAAATGCAGCGGGGGGAAAAGGGGGTTTTCGGGTGAAATCCCGGTGAACCGGAAAGGTCAGCCGGGAAATTCCCGAACCGGCGGTGAGCTGACCGGGTGTGCCGTTGCCGTCTGATCCTGAATTTCTGGTGGTTGGTTGGTTGAACGATTGTGCCGGATCTGACAAAGTGTCGGGACGAAAATTCCAGCCCTGTCTGCGGGGCGGTTCAATTCTCTGACATGTTCGCTGCATTCAGGAGCGATTCGCTTGCACGCCGATCTTCCTTCCTCGGGGCCCGATTCTTCCGCCACAGCTCATACTGGCCCCTGGTACCGTGCCTTGAACCGGTATCACTGGTTTGTGCTGGTAGTTTCAGCGCTGGGCTGGCTGTTTGACTGTCTGGACCAGCAGCTGTTCATTTTGGCGCGACCGGCGGCGATGAGCGACCTGCTGGGACATATTAAGGATGCGAAGCTGCTGGCCAGCGAGTCGCAGAAGTACGGTGACATTGCGACGTCTGTATTTATTGCCGGCTGGGCGACGGGTGGACTGATTTTCGGGATGCTGGGTGACCGCATTGGTCGCGCGAAGACGATGTTGATCACGATCCTGATGTATTCGCTGTTTACGGGGCTCAGTGCATTTTCCGTCACTGTCTACGATTTTGCTTTTTATCGATTCCTGACGGGTCTGGGAGTTGGCGGTGAGTTTGCGGTGGGTGTGGCGCTGGTGGCTGAGGTGATGCCGTCGGTTGCCAGGCCTTATGCTTTGTCGCTGCTGCAGGCGCTGTCTGCTTTTGGGAACATCAGTGCGGCTCTGATCAATCTGGGGCTGGGTGTGGCTGAGGGGGAGGGCTTTGTGACCAGTCCCTGGCGGATCATGTTCTGCATTGGGGCATTGCCGGCACTGCTGACGATTGTGATTCGCCGCAATTTGAAGGAGCCGGAGGCGTGGCAGAAGAGTCGCGCGGAGGGCAAGGTGGTATCGACGACCGAGACGTATCGCGAGCTGTTTGGGCATCCGGTGTGGCGGCGGCATGCTTTGCTGGGTCTGGCGCTGGCGTGTTCGGGTGTGATTGGGTTGTGGGCGGTGGGTTTTTACGTCCCCGACCTGACTCGTGCGGTGCAGACGAAGCCGGTGACTGAAGCCGTCTATGCGGCTGAGATTCAGGCGGCGCAGACTGCGGGCGATGCAGCGCGGGTGACAGCCCTGGAGCAGGTGCGGGCGGCAATTGCAGCCAATCAGCTGGAGGGTTTGAGTGCTGAGCTGCAGGCTGTGAAGAAGACGGTGGATCCGAAGATCAAGGGGCGTTTGACCTATTATCAGAGCTTCAGTTCGATCGCCATCAATATAGGGGCCTTTTGCGGGATGTTTGGCTTTGGAGCTTTGTCGCAGCGGATTGGTCGCAAGCCTACATTTGCGATTGCCCTGGTGGCTGCATTTGTGTCGACAGTGACGGTCTTCTGGACTCTGCAGGATCTCTGGCAGATTTTCGTGCTGGTGCCGATTATGGGTTTCTGTCAGCTGAGTTTGTTTGGCGGGTATGCCGTGTATTTTCCGGAGCTGTTTCCGACTCGGCTGCGGTCCACGGGAGTCAGCTTTTGCTACAACGTGGGGCGATTTGTGGCGGCGGTTGGTCCGCTGGTGAAGATGTGGCTGAACGAGGTGTTCAATGAGACAGCTGAACCATTGCGGTATGCTGGTGTGACGATGTGTCTGGTATTCCTTGTGGGGCTGGTGGTACTGCCGTTCCTGCCGGAGACTCAGGGCAAGCCATTGCCGGAGTGAGTGCTGCAGTATCACGGCTGAGTGCGGAATTTTGTCCGTGTTGAGCTGTGAAAGATCTGAGGGTGCGTCTCGGGTTTGCAGATGGAACGTGGCGTGCGGAAAAAATCCTTGAGTTTTGGTGGCTGGCTGTCAGGTCTGGCGGCAGCGGTGCTGTTGCTGGCGGGGGCTCCGCTGCGGGCTCAGGTTCGTCTGCCGGACGATCGTCCGGCGCTGAATGTTGCTGAGCTTGAGGCGGCGGGGCTGAAGGTTTATCGGTCGCGGCATCTGGTTTTGATTTCTGATGCTCCGGCTGAGCAGTGTCAGGAGCTGCCGCTGCTGGTTGATCGTTTTGTGGTGGCATTGCAGCAGGCGCTCGGTCCGCTGGCTCCTGCGGCTGATGGTGCAGAGTTTCAGGTGACTGGTTATTTGATGGAAGCGCGGGAGCGTTTTCAGCGAGCTGGGGTATTGCCGGAGGGCGACTTTGTGATTCGTCACGGTCGTCATCTGGGTTATCAGTTCTGGATGAACAATCAGCCAGCGGACTATTATCGTCGTCATTTGCTGCTGCATGAAGTTGTGCACTGTTATTTGATGTGCGAGCACGGCATGCAGGATATTCCTCCGCTGTGGTATACGGAGGGTGTGGCGGAGATGCTGGCGACTCATCGTCTGCAGCCGCTGCAGTTTGGAATTTTGCCGGAGCAGCTGAACGGGTTTGAGGGCTGGGGTCGAATCACTGAGCTGCGGCGGCGTGGAGCAGCGGGGCAGGGTGCTGGTGAGGAGGGTGTGTTGCTGGATGACGTGCTGAACCCGGCCAGTCGGATTTTTCTGTCTGATCTGCGGTATGCTCAGGCGTGGGGTCTGGTGTGGCTGTTGCGGAATCATCCGGAGCTGCAGGGGCAGTTTGCGGGGTTGTTTCGAGTGCGTACGCGAGCTGAGTTTGATGTGGTGACTTCGGCGGTGTCAGCAGAGCAGCTGCAGCGTCTGGGTGTGGTGTGGCAGCTGATGCTGGATTCGTGGGAGGAGGGCTTTGATCCGGAGCGATCATTTCCGCCGCTGGCTCCTGAGTGGCGGTTGTGGCCGACGGTTTCGTCTGTTGAGCAGCGGCTGGAGGTGCAGGCTGAGCGAGGCTGGCAGCCGAGTGGTTACTGGTTTGATCGGGCGACTCGTGTGCGTTTGTCGGCGGGTGGTCGTTGTGTGCTGCAGCCGGCTGGTGCGGGTGGTCTGCGTGCCTGGGAAGCTGAACCTGCCGGCATTACGATCGATTATGCTCAGGGGCGACCTTTGGGTGAGTTGCAGGTGTTGCTGGTGCCGCGCAAGCCGGTTGTTTTACCGCGGCGAATTTCGGTGGGAGCGGGTGCAGAGCTGGAGGTTGCCGCGGGCACTGAGCTATGGTTGCGGATCAATGATTTTGAGGGTCAGCGGCGGGGCAATTCGGGCGGTTATGTGTTGCAGCTGCAGTCTGTTGCGGGGCCCTGAAGTCGGGGCTGTCTGGAAGGGTGGCGGACCGGTCAGTGGCGGGGGGGGTGGGACTGATGCTGGGGATTGCGGGCATTCTGGCTTCACTGACACTGCTGATGCTGCTGGCGTATCGGGGTGCCAGTGTGATTGTTTTGGCACCGGTGTGTCTGTTGCTGGCGGTGGCGGCGGATCCGGGGACTCCGCTGCTGGCCGGGTATACTCAGGTGTTCATGCCGGGAGTCGGCCGTTTTATTGCGCAGTATTTTCCGTTGTTTTTGCTGGGAGCGGTGTTTGGTCGTCTGATGGAGGCATCCGGGGCGGCGCGGGCGATAGCGGTATTCATCGCGGGCTTGCTGGGAACGGAGCGGGCGGTGCTGGCGGTGGTGCTGACGTGTGTGGTTTTGACGGGCGGTGGAGTATCGCTGTTTGTGGTGGTGTTTGCGGTGCAGCCGATTGCCGACTATTTGTTTCGCAGGGCGGACGTGCCGCGGCGTCTGATTCCGGCGGCGATTGCACTGGGTTCATTTACATTCACGATGACGGCATTGCCGGGGACAGTGCAGCTGCCGAATCTGATTCCGATGCAGTGGTTTGGGACGACGGCGTTTGCGGCAGCGGTTCCGGGGCTGGCGGCATCTGTGGCGATGTTTGTGGCGGGCATGTTCTGGCTGGGTTATCGAGTGCAAGTGGCTGGTCAGCGTGGTGAGGGTTATGGGGCAGTTGCGGATGTGGTGTCGGAGTCTGCGGCGGAGGCGGGTGCACTGCCGGCCACAGCGGCCGCATTTGCTCCGATTCTGTGTGTGATTCTGGCGAATTATGTGCTGTCGCAGTGGGTTCTGCCGCAGCTGGATGCCGGTTATCTGTCTGAGCCGAAGTTTGGCGGGACGACGCTGGCGAAGGTGCTGGGAACCTGGTCTGCATTGCTGTCGATGCTGCTGGCGATCGGTGTGGCTGTGCTGTTGTTTGGCAGGTCGATCAGAACTGTGAATGGCTGGCTGGGTGACGGTGCGAAGTCGTGTCTGCTGCCTGTTTTTAATACAGCGACGGAGTATGGGTATGGGACGACGATTGCATCACTGGCGGGGTTTGCGGCGATACGTGACTGGCTGAGTTCATTGAGTCCGGGCAATCCGCTGGTTTCGGAAGCTGTGACGGTGAATATTTTGGCGGGGATTACCGGGTCAGCGTCCGGGGGCTTAAGTCTGGCGCTTGAGTCGATGGGGAAGATTTATGCAGCGCAGGCGGCGGCGGGTCTGGCAGATCCGGAGCTGCTGCATCGAGTGGCGGCGATGTCCTGTGGCGGACTGGACAGTTTGCCGCACAACGGGGCGTTGATTACGCTGCTGATGATCTGTCGCTGTACGCATCGGGAGAGTTATCCGGATGTGGCGGTGGTGACTGTACTGATTCCGCTGGCGGCGACGGCGCTGGTGGTGCTGTATGGTGCGGGGCTCAGCTGAGGCGTGGCTGTGTTGGCCAGTGTTTTTGAGTTCTGTTAGTGGCGAGCTGATCGTTGCAGTATGAACAGCTGGAAGTCGCTGTTGGCGGGTGTCAGTTCCAGTTGCTGAGCGTTCAGGACAGTGACGGTGTAACCGTGTTGGCGAGCGAGATCGGGGAAAGCATGAGCTGCATTGCGTCCTCCGTCACCCAGCCAGCAGACACCGTCTGGTGCCAGCATCTGATCGAGCAGCTGGAGCAGTGGTGCAAAGGCGGAGGTCTGGTAGAGCAGGTCGCAGCCGAGGATAACAGGCCATGTGCTGGTTTCGGGCTGTCGCCAGTCCAGCAGTCTGGCGGAGCAGTTGTGGCAGTGATTTAGTGCGGCATTGTGAGCGGCCAGCTGGACAGCGCGGGGTTCGTAATCGGTCAGAGTGACAGCGTGGCCGCGTCGCATAGCGGCCAGTCCGACGATGCCTGTGCCGCAGCCCAGTTCGAGGACTGGCGTGCCGACCGGCCAGTTCGCCTGCAGAACGGCGGCGATCATGGGGATGGCCGCTGGCCAGACGAATGCCCAGTACGGCATGCGGTCATCCTGGGCGGCGGCGGTGCTGGCGGCGGGTTCGTCGAGCAGGGCATCGGGATTGGCGGGCAGCAGCAGCTGCCAGGTTTGGCCGGCGGTTTCGAGGGTTCCGAGGACCCAGCCCCCGGGCAGAGGAAACGGGCCTGTGGCGGCGGCGACGTCCGGGGTTTGATCTGGTTGGAGCGGGATCAGTTCGGTGCGCAGGTTGACGGGTCTGGGGATCATTATTGCGGGGTTGGCTGAGTGAACAAAACAGCAGTCTGCCATGGCCGGCGTGTCCGGCAGAGTCGGCGGTGGAAATGCGGGGAGGGCGGAAAAGCGTGGTGTTTTGCGAAGAAATCCTGACGGAAGTCCGATTTCCTGAACAGCCAGCCAGCATCAAAGTCTTCGATTTTCCCGCCAGAATCAATCCTTGTTCCCTGATTTCCGCGTGACATTGGAAGGTGGCTTTTGCTAGGCTGGCTGGTTCTGCGAATTCCGCAGTTCACTGCTCTGTTCCCTGCGAGTTCCTGCCTTTTCCTTCCTGCCTGCCGGTTAGTCATGTTGCTGCGACGTCTGCCAATTCTGCTGGCCTGTTTTCTGTCGTGCGCGGACATTGTGTGCGGGCAAGGCGTGGCGGGGGTTTCGGATCCGGCGGTTTCGGTATCGGCAGAGTCACTGGTGGACTTTGAAAACGACATTCAGCCGATTCTGACGAAGTTTGGCTGCAACAGTGGTCCTTGTCACGGCAAGGCTCGCGGGCAGGGTGGTTTTCAGTTGTCGCTGCTGGGTTTTGATTCGCAGCAGGATCATGATGCGATTACGAAAGAGGGTCGTGGTCGTCGGGTCTTCGCGGCTGCTCCTGAGCAATCCCTGCTGGTGGCCAAGCCCACCGGTCTGGTGCCTCATGGTGGCGGTCGTCGACTTGAGCCTGGTGGTACTGAGGCGGCGGCTTTGCTGCAGTGGATCCGCCAGGGGACTCCGCGGCGTGCTCCGGCGGCACCTCAGCTGCAGTCCATCCAGGTTTCTCCGGCAGCCATCACGTTAGCACCGCAGCAGACGCAGCAGCTGACGGTCACTGCCCGTTACAGTGACGGGACGACTCGCGACATCACATCGCTGTCTGCGTTTCAGTCGAATGAGGCACCGATAGCGGGTGTGACTGACGGCGGTTTGATTACGGCCGGTGGCATTACGGGTGAAGCGGCCATTATGGCTCGTTTTCTGGGTCGCATAGCGGTTTGCGAGGTGCTGATACCGCGTCAGCAGAGTGTACCGTCAGAGGTGTATGGGGGTTTGCCGCGAAACAACTTTATTGACCCGCATGTGTGGAGTCGTCTGCAGCGGCTGAACATTGTGCCATCAGCGGTGTGTGACGATCACACATTTTTGCGGCGTGCATATACGGACATCATTGGCCGGATTCCGACATCTGAAGAGGTTGCAGCGTTTCTGGGTGATAGTGCGGGTGACCGTCGTGCGCGGCTGGTTGATCATTTGCTGCAGCAGCCTGAGTTTGCGGATTTCTGGGCGAACAAGTGGGTGGATCTGCTGCGACCGAATCCCTATCGCGTGGGGATCAAGGCGGTGTTCAACTATGATCACTGGATACGGCAGTCATTTCATGATCGCAAGCCGTGGGACCAGTTTGTTCGTGAGCTGATAACGGCGCGGGGCAGCACTTTTCGCAATGGTGCGGTGACTCTGTTTCGTGATCGTCGTGAGCCTGAGGAGGTTGCGACGCTTGTGAGTCGTTTGTTTGTGGGTGTGCGTCTGGAGTGTGCGAAGTGTCATCATCATCCGTTTGAGGTCTGGGGTCAGGACGATTTCTACAGTTTTGCTGCCTGGTTTGCTCAGATTGGCCGCAAGGGGACGGGTTTAAGTCCGCCGATTTCGGGTTCGGAGGAATTTTTCTTCGCTGGTGCTCGGGGCAGTGTGAAGCATCCGGTGACGGGCGAGGTGATGACTCCGCGTCCGCTCTTCGGTGAGGCTCCTGCGGCGGATTCTGTGGAAGATTCTCGGGAAGCTCTGGCGACCTGGCTGACATCTCCGCAGAACCACCTGTTTGCTCAGGTGATGGCCAACCGTGTGTGGGCCGACCTGATGGGTCGTGGACTGGTGGATCCTGTGGATGATTTTCGGGGTACGAATCCGGCTTCGAATCCGCCGCTGCTGCAGGCTTTGGGCGAGCATTTCCGTGATTCGGGTTTTTCGCTGCAGGAGCTGGTACGTGCGATAGCCAATTCGCATGTGTATCAGTTGAGTTCGCTGCCCAACGAAACCAACTCCGGTGATACTCGCAGCTTTTCCCGGCACTACCGTCATCGGCAGCGTGCTGAGGTTCTGCTGGATTCGATTGTGCAGATCACCGGGATACCTCAGGATTTCCAGGCGATGCCTCCGGATTCCAGTTCGCGTCAGATTTGGACTCATCGGACCGAGTCGGTGTTTTTGGACACGTTTGGTCGACCGGATCCCAACCAGGATCCGCCTTGTGAGCGTACGGGTGAATCGACGGTGGTTCAAAGTCTGCATCTGATGAACAGTGAAAAGCTGTATTCGGATGTGGTCAGTGACCGTGGTCTGGCGAAGCAGCTGGCGGATGGCGGGCGGTCAGCGGACGAGTTGTCTGTGGAGTTGTATCGACGCATTTTCAGTCGTGATCCGGTAGCGGAGGAGCGTGAGCTGGTGCGTGGGTTGCTGGAGGCGGAGGGAGCCGTTCGTCGGCAGGTGCTTGAGGATTTGATCTGGGCGATGCTGAATTCAGCGGAATTTGCGATTCAGGACTGAAGTGGAGACGCCGTGATGTCAGTGATGCGACGCTGTGATGGTGTGACTCGACGCAATGCCGTGCAGGTCGGTTTAGGCGGCATGCTGGGCACGGGGCTGGCTGGTGGATTGCGTGCGATGGCCGAGTCGCGCAAGCCGGGTGGTCCTGCGGCGAAGGCGACCAGTTGTATTTTGATCTGGATGGACGGCGGTCCGACTCATTTTGAGACCTTTGATCCCAAACCGGATGCTCCTGCCGAATACCGCGGTGACTTTGCTGATATCGCGACGGCGGTATCTGGTGTGGGTTATTCAGAGCACATGGTGAAGCTGGCGGCCAGTCTGAATGATTATGCGATGATTCGTTCGATTCGGCATGATCAGGGAAATCATGGTGCTGGCAACCATTACATGATGACGGGTGCACCGCCGCGGATTCCGGTGGGATGTGGAGCATTTGTCAGTTTTCATCCGAGCATGGGCTCTGTAGTGGCTCGCGAGCTGGGTCGCAACAACGGTTTGCCGGCATATTTCAGTATGCCGCAGATGTCGCGTTCGGGAGGTCCCAATTTTCTGGGTGCCCGATATGCTCCGTTTGTTGTGGGTGACGATCCGAACAGCAAGCGGTTCAAGGTGCGTGATGTGGCATTGCCTCGTGATCTGAGTGAGCTGCGATTTACGTCGCGAACTGAGTTGCGAGCGAAGGTGGACCGGATGGTGCGTCTGCAGGACGAGGCTGCAGGTGATCCGGCTGCGGCTTATGACGAGTATTACCGTCAGGGTTTTAGTCTGGTGACATCGGTGCAGGCGCAGCAGGCTTTTGACATTCATCAGGAGCCGGATGCTGTTCGCGAGCGTTATGGTCGGAACAGTTTTGGTCAGCGTTGTCTGCTGTCGCGGCGTCTGGTGGAGGCTGGTGTGCCGTTTGTGACGGTGTATGACGGTGGCTGGGACCATCACAGTGATTTGTTTGGGGCTTTGCGGAAGCGTCTGCCGGAGTGGGACAATTCGGTTGCCACACTGATTCAGGATCTGAAGGAGCGGGGATTGCTGGAGTCGACACTGGTGGTGGCTCTTGGTGAATTCGGGCGGACTCCGAAGATTTCCACACTGTCCGGCTCGAATACCCCGGGTCGTGATCACTGGGCGAATGCGATGTCGGTGCTGATGGCGGGTGGCGGGACTCCGGGCGGCACCGTTGTGGGTGCGACGGACCGCAAGGGATATTCGGCAGTGGATCGGGTGTTATCGCCTGAGAACTTTGTATCGACAGTGTATCACAAGCTGGGGATTGATCCTGACAAGGTGGTGTATTCGCCGGAGGGTCGTCCGACGCATCTGGTCAGCGATCCGACTCCGATTCACGAACTGATCTGACAGCGGCCGGTGTGGTGGCGAGTTTGGGAGCGGCGCAGTGAAGCGGTCAGCGGTGTGGTTTGAGGTTCGGGGTTATCTGCTGTTGGCGCTGTGCTGGCTGACGGGTGGGGCGTTGTCGTGTGCGGCGGATCCGCCGGTGCTGGAGCGACTGGTACCGGCGGGTGGCCAGCGCGGGACAACGGTGACAGCGAAGCTTGTGGGGAAGCCGGGTGACGGCAATGTGCGATTGCAGTCTGGTTCATCGGGGCTGGTATTTCGGCTGAGCGAAAAGCGGGACACGGTTGAAATTGATATCTCGGCGGATACGGAGCCGGGAGTGCATTTATTGCGGCTGTGCAATGATACCGGAGCGTCTGAGCTGCGTCCATTTATTGTGGGGATTTTGCCTGAGCAGCAGGAAGCTGAGCCGAATGGCAGGCTGTCTGAGGCGTTGTCAGTGGCGACTTCAGCGGCGACAGTGAACGGTATTCTGGAGAAGTCTGGTGACGTTGATTCGTGGGCGGTTTCTCTGGAGGCTGGTCAGACTCTGGTGGCCAGTCTGACGGCGTCACAGATTCTGGGTTCTCCGATGGACGGTGTGCTGCAGGTTGTGGACGGTCGCGGCACCGTGGTGGCTCAGAATGACGACGACTGCAGCATGGATCCTTTGGTGACATTTGCGGCACCGGTGTCTGGTGTGTGGTATGTGCGAGTATTTGCGTTTCCTGCGGCGCCCAACAGTACGATTGGATTTGCCGGGGGTGCGGATTATGTGTATCGGCTGACCCTGGGTGCTCAGCCATTTGTGAATCATGCGATGCCGCTGGTGCGTCAGCGTGGTGGTGGCGAGCTGCGTTTGCAGCTGCACGGCTGGAATCTGGAGGTTCAGGAAGCGGTGCTGGGAGCCGGGCAGAAATTTCTGACTGGCCAGTTTGCTCAGCCGTGGCGTGTGTATGAGACATCTGAGCCGGTGTTGCTGGAGCAGCAGTTGTCTGAAGGCGTGCTGAATTCGCTGCCGGCTGCTGTGTGCGGATGTCTGGAGCAGCCGGGAGCGGACATTTTTCGGCTGGAGCTGAAGAAGGGTCAGCGTTTGAGTCTGACGGCGGAAGTGCGGCGTTTTGGATCGCTGCTGGATCCGGTGCTGTCTGTTCGTGATGCCACGGGTCGGGTGTTGAAGGAAGCGGACGACGTGGACGGCGGCAACCCTGATGCCTCACTGGACATTACGGCTCCGGCGGACGGCCAGTTTGAGGTGCGGGTTCAGGACCGTTTTTTGGGCCATGGTGATCGCTGGCATTACGTGTTGCGGTGCCGTGAGACGGCTCCTGAGTGTCGTTTGACGGTGCAGGGGACTGCGTGGGTGCTGCCTGTGGACAAGCCGCTGGAGATTCCGGTAGCGGCAGAGCGTCGGAACGGTTTCGCGGACGTGCTGACGCTGCAGGTTACGGGGCTGCCCGAGGGTGTGACGGCTGAGCCTGTCACATCGGCGAAAGACGGCGACTCAGCGAAGGCCGTGACGCTGAAGATAGCGGGGAAACTTCCGGTTGTCTGGTCGGGTGAGATCCGAGTGACGGCGCGGACTGAGGACGGTCGCGAGTTTCCGGTGATCTGGCTGGCGGCTGATGGTTCGGACGTGGTGTCGTTTTGGCTGACGATCCCTGGGGCGGGTGGCTGACGAGCTGAGCGGCGCTGTCGGTCGGTTGTCAAATTCGCCCCGAAAAGTCAGACTCACGCTGACGGCCTGCTTATTACTCCCACCGGTACTGTTCCCATGAATCGCTTTATTCTGTTGTTCTGTGTGCTGTTTGTTGTTTTGCCTGCGGTTGCTGGCGGTCTTGCGGCTGCTCCGCTGCAGTCTGCCGCTGACGATTTCCCGGCGGCATTCAACACGGATCCGCCGGATTCTCATCCGCCGACTCCTGCGGAAATGCTGCCGCTGATTGAGGTTCCGGAGGGTTTTACGGTGACATTGTTTGCCGGTGAACCGGATGTGCAGCAGCCGATCAACATGGAGTTTGATGACCGCGGGCGGCTATGGGTGGCGGAGAATTACACCTACAGCGGCGGTCCTTATGAAACGAAGCTGCGCGACCGCATTGTGATTTTGCACGACACAGACGGTGACGGCCGCCATGACTCGCGGAAGGTTTTCTGGGACAAGGGCTTTATGCTGACCAGTCTGACCTGGGGCTTCGGTGGTGTGTGGATTCTGAACGACGGTACGTTGTCATTTATTCCGGATCGTGATGGCGACGACGTTCCGGACAGTGATCCTGTTGTGATGCTGGACGGGTGGAGTCGTGACTGCGGGCACAATTTTGTGAGTGGTCTGACATGGGGTCCGGATGGCTGGCTGTATGGTCGTCACGGGATTGTGGACACGTCCTGGCCGGGAACTCCGGGGACACCGCGTGAACAGCGTGTGTTCATGAATTGCGGTGTCTGGCGATTTCATCCGCTGCGGCATGTTGTGGAAGTGGTGTGTAACGGCACTACGAATCCGTGGGGACTGGATTACAACGCGGACAATCAGTTTTTCATGACCAACAACGTGCAGGGGCATTTGTGGCACGTGATACCGGGTGCGCGGTATCAGCGGATGTATGGTCGCGACTTCAATCCGCATGCCTATGAGCTGATGGAAATGACGGCCGATCATTATCACTGGGATACGAAGCAGAAGTGGACGGACAGTCGTGACGGCAAGGCCAACGATCTTGGCGGTGGTCATTCGCATGTTGGCGGCCTGATTTATCATGGTGAGAATTTCCCGGCGGAGTATCGGGGCAAGATTTTCATGTGCAATACTCACGGTCGCCGCATTAACGTCAATCGGCTGGACCGGGAGGGCAGTGGTTATGTGGGGCGTCGAGAGCCGGACTTCATGCTCGTGAAGACTCCGTGGTTTCGTGGTGTGGACCTGAAGATGGGTCCTGAGGGAGCGATTTATGTGTCGGACTGGTCCGACAACGGCGAATGTCATGACCATGATGGCATTCACCGGACCAGCGGCCGCATCTATCGGATTGCCTGGGGGACACCGGGCCGCGTTGATGTGGAAGCGGTAAGAAAGTCAAAGGAAACTCCGCGTTCCGGCTGGTTTGCTCGTCGTGACATTCGCTGGAGTCAGGAGCAGACTCGGGGAAGTGCGTTAACGTCTTATCCGCAACTGGACGGCAAGTCGCTGGATGTTGTCGGACTGGGCTGGCTGGAGGCGACTGATCAGCTGAGTACTGAGCGTTTGGAGGGGGCACTGGAGTCGGCGGATCCGCTGGTTCGTGCGGCGGCAGTCCAGCTGGCGGCTGCAGCTGCGGCGGATCGGCCGCGACTGCAGCAGAAGCTGCAGTCACTGGCGGCGACCGGCCAGCCGGCGAACGTTGTGCTGGCGCTGGTGTCGGCATTGCAGAAGCTGGAACCTGAACCGCGTCTGCGGACAGCATTGGTGCTGCTGAAGAATTCGGCGAACGCTGCGGCAATTCAGTCAGAGAATCAGCTGACACTGATGACCTGGTACGGGATTGAGCCGCTGGCGGCTGAACCTGAGCTGCTGCCGCTGTTGACTCCGATTCCTAAGCTGCAGCAGTTTGCGGTGCGGCGGATGGCGCATCAGATGGCTGGTGGTGACTCGTCTGTCGGTGCAGCCGCTTTAGCTCTGATTGCCCGACGTGCTGGCGGTGATGCTGGCGAGCAGGCGCGAGCTGTTGAGCTGCTGGGTGCATTCCGGATTGGGCTGGCGGGTCTGGCTCGCGTTGATGCACCGCAAAACTGGTCCTCTGTTGATCGCGCATTGCGGGCTGCAGCCAGCGCTGAGCTGACTCGCGCTGCGGATGCCCTGGCGGCACTGTTTGGTGACGGGACGGCGCTGGCAGACCTGCGGACTCTGGCGGGGGACACTGCTGCGGATCCGCTGGCGCGGCAGCAGGCTGTTCAGGCCCTGGCTCAGGCGAAAGATGCTGCTGCAGTGCCGATTCTGATTCGACTGCTGAATGACAAGGCTGCGTATGATGCGGCGATCAGTGCTTTGGCGGCCTTTGACAGTCCTGAGATCGCCACAGAGCTGCTGCAGCGGCTGCCGGGGTTCAAGGATGGTAATCGGGGACTGGCAATTGATACGCTGTCCAGCCGCAAGGCGTGGGCGGACCGGCTGATTGCTGCGATTGCGGCTGATCGTATTCCTGCGCGGGAGCTGACAGCGGCTCAGGTGCGACAGCTGCTGGCGTTCAATGATCCGCAGATTCGTGAGGTGCTGGAGGCACGCTGGGGCGTGGTGCAGGAGACACCGGAAGCGAGGCTGGCGGCCATTGAAAAGTGGCGGACCCTGCTGACTCCGGAGAAACTGGCAGGTGCTCGTCCTGAACAGGGAGCCGAACTGTTCAGGCAGTCGTGTGCTTCGTGTCACAAGCTGTATGGTGAGGGCAAGAACATCGGCCCGGATCTGACGGGTGCCAATCGCAGCAACCTGGAATATTTGTTGCTGAATCTGATCGATCCGAGTGCGGTGGTGCCGCGGCAGTTTACGACGTCGGTGATTGTGCTGCAGGACGGGCGAGTTCTGACGGGCGTGGTTGTTTCCACGACTGAGCAGACGCTGGTGGTGCAGACGGACCGCGAGCAGGTCACGCTGGCTCGCAGTGACATCGAGGAGACTCGTGATACTGGAAAATCGCTGATGCCTGACGGGATGCTGGACAAGCTGAGTGAAGATCAGGTGCGTGATCTGTTCGGTTTCATGATGCTGCGGAAATGACGTTTGTCTTAACCGAGGTGATCCTTGATGTACCAGCGGTGTTCGTTGCTGCGCGTGGCGGCTGTCTGCGTGACTGTTTTGTTTGTGTGGAGTGTGTGCGGGGGCGTTGTTTGTGCTGCTGCTGATCCTCCGGGCGGGCCGCTGTATGCGTGGTATCGTGATGGCGGACTGCAGTCTGCCGGGGCTGATGTGACGGGGTGGAATTCGGCGGCCGGCGAGCATCCTGCAAGATCTCTCAATCGAGTTTTTGGTCGACCGCAGCTGGTGAAGGTGCAGGCTGGATTTGGCAGGTCGGAAGTCGTGCGTTTCAACGGTGCGGCAGCGTTGTGGCAGGCGGTGGGTTCGTGGGGCACGCTCCGGGAGGCTCGAACCGTGGTCCTGATGGCTCGCTTGCCGGCCACGGCGGCTGGTACTTTGCTGGATGGCAGTACGCGAGTGGGTTCGGTTCCTGTGCGCTGGGATCGGGGTCATTTTGGGGATGCGGTGCAGCCGACTGTTGAGTCTGTGTTGGGGTCTGATGCAGCGGCTGGTGTCTGGCGGGCCTCGGCCTTTGTGTTTCCTGCCGGGGGGACTCCGCTGGGAGGTCTGATTCTGGGTGCCAACGTGTCCACGGCTGACGGGCTCAAGTGTGATGTGGCCGAGGTACTGGTGTATCCGCGAGAGTTATCGGCAGAGGAATGTCGGCAGGTTGTGGACTGGCTGGCGGCGAAGTGGGGGCAGCCTGCGGATTTGCCGTCCGGCGAGCAGCCGCAGCGTCTGACGCTGCCTGACGATCCGCGGCTGTTTCGCACCACAGTCAGGCGTCGTGGTGATGACGGGGTGGATACGTATCGCATTCCGGGGCTGGCGACGACAAAGCGAGGGACGCTGATAGCGGTTTTTGATGCGCGCAATCGCAGTGGTGCGGATTTGCCGGGTGATATTGATGTGGGTCTGCAGCGTTCGACAGATGGCGGGGAAACCTGGGGTTCACTGCAGCGGATTATGGACTTTGATGCGGCTGTTCCTGGATCGCAGGGGAACGGGGTGGGTGATCCGGCGGTGCTGGTGGACCAGCAAACGGGGCGAATTTTTGTAGTGGCTTTGTGGTCTTTGGGTCCGCGTGCGTGGCATGGCAGCGGTCCGGGCATGACTGCGGAGGAAACTGGTCAGCTGATGCTGGTGCACAGTGACGACGACGGGCTGACGTGGTCGCAGCCGGTCAGCATTACGCCGCAGGTGAAGCGTCCGGAGTGGCGACTGTGTTTTAATGGTCCGGGCAGTGGAATTCAGCTGCGGGACGGGACACTGGTATTTTCTGCGCAGTATCGTGAGGCTGATGGCGAGCCGCATTCGTGTTTCATCGCCAGCGTGGATGGGGGGAGCAGCTGGAAGATCTCACCGGCGGCCATTCCTGATGGTGTTCCGACCAGTGAGAGTGCGATTGTGGAGCTGGCGGACGGTTCATTGCTGTTATCAATGCGGAACGAGTCACGTTCCGGTCAGCGAGCGTGGGCGCGCTGGGAGTGGCAGGGTGATATCTGGAACGGAAAGTGGGGTGCCTCGTGGCTGGATCAGCCGGATCCGACGTGCATGGCCAGTCTGATTCGGCATCCGCATGGCGAGCTGATTTTTTCGAACCCGGCGGATGTTAAGCAGCGGCAGCGGCTGACGATTCGATCCAGCGTGGATGGTGGTCGCACGTGGAGTCGAGGGCGACTGCTGGATCCGGGTGGAGCGATGTATTCGTGTCTGACGGTACTGGCGGATGGTCGTATTGGTCTGTTGTATGAAAGTGTGGATGCTGCGGGACTGGTGTTTGTGCGTTTTCCGCTGGACTGGGTGCAGGAGGGTGCGAGTATCCCGACAGTTGCGGAAGGGCGTCTGGAGCGAACGGGTAAATTTGGCTGGTGGCTGGGTCGACATGAGCTGAAGCTGCAGGAGTCTGAGAAGGGTGGTGTGCAGCTGGCGTTTCTGGGTGATTCGATTACTCAGGGCTGGGAGGCAGCGGGGCGAGAGTCGTGGCAGAAGTATTTTGGGGGCAAGCGAGCGGTCAACTATGGATTTGGCGGCGATTCGACGCAGCATGTGCTGTGGCGTCTGCAGCATGGGGAATTTGACGGTCTGTCGCCCGAGTCGATTGTGCTGCTGATCGGGACGAACAATGTTCGGCACGGTGATTTTTCAGCGGAGGAGATTGCCGGAGGCATTTCAGAGATTGTGCGGGTACTGGGTGAGAAGTGTCCGCGTTCACGAGTTTTGCTGCTGGGGCTGCTGCCGCGAGGAGTGGATGCGGGCGATCGGCTGCGGCAGAAGTGTGAAGCTGTGAATGCGCTGTTGCCGCAAGTGGCTGATGGTGACCGAGTGGTGTATTTGAATGTCAATTCGGCGCTGCTGGAGGACGATGGCAGATTGTCGCAGGAGATTGCTCCTGATGGGCTGCATTTGAGTGCTGAGGGTTATGAGCGTCTGGGGCGGGCGATTGCAGAGAAGCTGCAGTCGTGGCGCTGACCGTGATCGGCAAGGTGCATTGTTCATGCTGACAGCAGCGGGAGCGTTGATGAAAACGGCGTTTTTCAGTGCGAAGGCATATGACCGTCAGTCTTTTGGGTCAGCTTTGCAGCAGCCGCAGCTGGCGGGTTTTGAAATGGTGTGGCTGGAGGCTGGTCTGAACCTTGAGACGGCTGTGCTGGCATCAGGCTGTCAGGCGGTGTGTGCGTTTGTCAACGATGATCTGTCGGCACCCGTTGTTGAGCGACTGCATGCATTGGGAGTGCGAATGCTGGCGCTGCGTTCGGCGGGTTTCAATCATGTGGATCTGTCAGCTTGTCGCCGGCTGGGTCTGGCTGTGGCGCGAGTTCCGGCGTATTCACCGTATGCCGTTGCCGAACATACGGTATGTCTGCTGCTGACCTTGAATCGTCATGTGCATCGGGCTTGGCAGCGGGTGCGTGAGCTGAATTTTTCGCTGGACGGTCTGACTGGTTTCGATGTGCATGGGAAGACGGTGGGAGTGATCGGGACTGGCCGCATCGGCACAGTATTCGCGCGTATTATGACGGGTTTTGGTGCCAGTGTGCTGGCTTATGATCCGCAGCCTGCGGTTGAAGTGCAGAGCATGCCGGGTGTCTGCCTGACCTCGCTGGAGCAACTGATTGAACAGTCGGATATTATTTCACTGCACTGTCCTCTTACTGAACAGACTCGACACCTGATCGATGCTGAGCGACTGTCTCGGATGAAACCTGGAGTTATTCTGCTGAATACCAGTCGCGGCGGACTGATTGATACGAAGGCTTTGATTCAGTCGCTGAAAGCCGGTCGGCTGGGTGGTGCCGGGCTGGATGTGTATGAGGAGGAGGAGGGGATCTTTTTTGCGGATTTGTCGGAGCGCGGCCTGCAGGATGATGTTTTGGCGCGGCTGCTGACGTTTCCGAACGTTCTGATCACTTCGCATCAGGCATTTTTGACTCACGAGGCGCTGCACAACATCGCTGCCAGAACATTGCAGAGTCTGCTGGAATTCAGCGCGGGGCAGATCTCTGCTGAGGCTCGGCTGGTTTGACGGTGAGATGTCCGGCAGTTCGGATCAGCGCCGGTCAAGTGTCAGCAGGCCGGCGATTGTAAGGCAGATGCCGGCTGTTGCAGTATACGACAGCTGTTCATTGAACAGGGTTACAGCCCCGACCGCACACATCGCATTCTGAGATGCATTGATGACGTTGGCTCGACTGAT
Organism: Planctomycetaceae bacterium; assembly: GCA_046075365.1. Classification (GTDB taxonomy): domain Bacteria; phylum Planctomycetota; class Planctomycetia; order Planctomycetales; family Planctomycetaceae; genus SXXK01. The sequence goes on along the minus strand of JBJTPZ010000047.1, from coordinate 19,917 downwards.
TGTCAGAAACCGCATGGCGTGAGTGATGGCGAAGAATCCGATGGCGTTGAACGTTCCGGCTATCGCGATTGTCGCCCAGTCTTCGGGACTGGTGGCAGAGATTTCCGACAGTGGCAGGATCAGCAGGCTGCCGGGAACGAGTATCAGGAAGCCCGCTGAACTGAACAGGAACAGAGTGGCAGCGACCGGCATGTGGGATCGGACGGCTTTGCGGATGTAGACACCGGTGATGCCATAGCACAGTCCGGAGATGATGGAGAGCAGGACTCCGATGGTAACTCCCGGGCCCGCGGCTGAATCGAGTGCGGCTGGCTGGGCATCGGGTTCTGCCTGCGGGATATCTTCGGTCACGGCGGCCGGGCTGACCGGGACAGCTTTTCGCGAGCTGGCTCCGGAGGACAAAAAGACGATAGCAGCGACCATGAGGCCCATGCTGATGGCTGATCGGACGGAGACCTGATCGCCCAGCACAATGCGACCAACGACAGCTCCGCTGCAGATGATGGAAGCGAAGCAGATTGGGACAGATACTGCCAGCCCGATGACTCGCAGCGACATCTGGAATGGCAGATTACCGCCGAGCTGGTTGAAGATGGCGGCTACAGCGATTGGCCAGACGAAGCTAAATTCGGCGAATGAATGCAGCCCGTGGAGTCTGCGCCAGGCGATGAGTGTTACGGCGATGAAGAAGGTGGGGAAGGCTTTTGTGCCGGCGACCCACATGTCCCAGCCGGTTCCGCCATCTGTGTGTGCCAGTTGCCGGAGTGCCATATTGGCGATGGAGTAGGCAGCAGCGGCGAACAGGCCGAGCAGCATCATGCGTCCTGTGACGGGCAGTGCAGCGGGAACGGCGGTCTGAGCCGGTGTTGGTTCCGGGGGATTGCGGTGAGACTGATCAGATTGAGACATAAGCGGGGGCGGCGCGATCCAGGCGATGGTCGGGTGATGGGCAGAAGTCTATCCGTTTGCTGGTTCCGGGCGACAAGAAGTTTTCCAGAATCGGGGAGTTTCCGGATCTTGCGGGAGTGGGGGAGTGGTGGGTGATGGGTGGTGGGTGGTGGGGTTGCAGGCGGTTTGGCTCACGCGAAGCCGCGAAGCCGCGAAGGAAGGCGCGAAGGGGCGGTGGGCTTTTTTCGAGTACGAGTACCGTCCGCCAGGGCGGACTGAGTACGAGTACGAGGGGAGTTTTTTTTGGGGGGGTATTTGGGTTTTTTCGTGCTCGTGCTCGTGCTCGAATTTTGCCCACTCCGTCTTCGGTTCGCCCGGTGGCTGCTTTCCGTAGCTCGGGCTTTCCAGCCCGAGTTCTGTCCTTCTGCGATTGATCTCCGGACAGGGGCGGGTGAGTTTGCGGGCAGTTTGGCCTCACGCGAAGCCGGGAAGGGTGGTGGGTGGTGGGTGGTGGGTGGTGGGTGGTGGGTGGTGGGTGCGTTTTTCGAGTACGAGTACGAGTACGAGGGGAGTTTTTGGGGGTTTTCGGATTCGAATTTCGCTTGAAACGCCGGGAGTTTCCTTGTTGTCGGGTGTTTGGGGTGGGGGAATGAGAGGGGGGCAGTCAGTGGGCGGGAGCCGACTGGTGCGGGTGCGGTGGGCTTTCGGCATCGATGCCGCCTGCAATGGCATAGCCGTACCGGGCCGGCCAGTGGTGGTTTGTTGGGGAGTGTGGCCCCCTCACCCCCGACTCATCTCACCCGTTTCACGGGGGCGAGGGGAGGATTCGTGGTCAGTGGTCAGTCGAGTTTTGTCATGACACGGCTCTGTGTACCACCTGCATGGCGCGGTCGATCAGGCTGACTGCGTCGGCTGTTTCCGGAGCCTCAGCGATAATGCGAATGATGGGCTCCGTATTGCTGGCTCGCACCTGCACCCAGCGGTCGTTCCAGTCCAGTCGCAGTCCGTCGCCTTCCCGAGCATCAGCGTCCGGAAAGGCGTCTCGCAGGGCAGCGCAGGCTGCGTCCACTTTGCTGGCCGGACATTCGATGCGGTCCTTGACGATGGTGTAGAACGGCAGTGAATCGGACCACTGGGAGAGTCGCCGTTTTCCGGCTGCGAGGCCTGCCAGCACATAGGCCATGGAGACGAGGCTGTCGCGGACATAACCGATTCGCGGCTCGATCACTCCGCCATTGCCTTCGCCGCCCAGCACCGCCTGTACGGCTCGCATTTTGGCGCAAACGTGAGCTTCCCCGACGTGGCTGCGGTGAAACTGACAGCCGTGTTTAGCGGCGATATCCGCAGTGACTCGGCTGGTGGAACCGTTCACCACGAAAGGCCCTTTGAGTTTTTCAAGAATGAAGTCGGCGGCGAGTGCGAGGGTCAGTTCTTCGCCAATGTATCGGCCGGTTTCATCGACAATTGCCAGTCGGTCAGCATCGGGGTCCTGGGCAAAGCCTGCATCGGCCGAGTGTTTTACGACGGCGCGGCAGAGATCTCCCAGATTCTTCTCGACGGGTTCCGGAATATGTTCGAAGCGGCCGTCGGGAGTACCTCCGAGAACCACCACTTCGCAGCCCAGAGCCTGCAGCAGCTGCGGACCGCAGACAGCTCCTGAACCATGATTGCAGTCGATCACGACTTTGAACCGACGGCGGCGAATTGCGTCCACGTTGACCAGCGACAGGACCTTGTCGATGTGTACCTGCGCCGGATTCTGCAGTGACACGAGGCTGCCGAGTCCCGACCAGCTGCGCCAGGCGATGCTGTCCTGTTCCAGAATCTGCAGTAACTGCTGGCCAAGTTCACGGTTGAAGACTGAGCCGTCGGGAGCGAAGGGTTTCAGGCCGTTCCATTCAATCGGGTTGTGGCTGGCTGTGATCTGCAGGCCGCCGGCGGCTTTGTGGTGCTGCACCAGTACACCGCATGTGGGAGTTGTGCAGACGCCGGCATCCAGAACTTCGCACCCCGTCGCCAGCAGTCCGGAAACTACGGCGTGGTGCAGCATTGGGCCGGTTGAACGGCCATCACGAGCCAGTACGACTTTGCCACCGCAGAACATGGTTCCGAGGGCGGCTGCGAATCGGCTGGTGTAGACTGGATCGAGCCCATCGCCGATGACTCCACGGAGCCCTGAAATGCTGAGAATTCTTGTGGCCATGGCGACTTGCGTCCTGCTGCAGGAAACCGGTAGTGACAGAGGTCGATTCTACGCTTTCGCGGGAAATGGCTCGAGAGGAAGCTGCTGGAAATCCCGCTGCTGCAGCGGTGTCAACCGGCAAAAACTGCCGCTGTCAGTGCATGACGGTACCGCCGTCTACGTTGATGGCCTGTCCGGTGATCTCGGACGCCCGGCGACTGCAGAGGAACACGATCATATCGGCCACATCTTCCGGCCGCTGCCAGCGTCCCAGCGGAACGACTTTTCTGATCTTCTGTTCTGCCCAGTCTTCATAAGTCAGCTGATCGGCTGGCTGCTGCTGTTGATTCCATGCGGCCCAGACCGAGCGATTGAGGGGAGTTTTCACCATTCCGGGGCACACCGAGTTGACTCGAACGTTGTACGGCGCCAGGTCTTTTGCCATGACCTGTGCAAAATTGATGTTGGCTGCTTTGCTGGCACTGTACGGGGGGTCTGTAGGCGACCCCATCTGCCCGGCGACACTGGCCAGAAACACCATTGTTCCGTGTTTTTGTGCGGCCATGGCGGGACCGGCTGCATGAGCAACGTGAGTCATGCCCATGATGTTCACCTCGAGGACTCGCGACCACGCTGAGACTGGCACGTTGGTGTAAGGAAATCCGTAGGCACCTGACCCTGCAGCTGCGCAGTGCACCAGAATACTGACGGGTCCGAACTGCTGAACTGTGTGGTGCCATGTCTGCTGGACGGCGGCTGCATCACAGACATCGACCTGCAGGAACGGCAGAGCGGCAGCGGGTGATGACTGATCGGGTGGCCGCAGATCCCACAGGACGGGACAGGCGAGTTCAGCTTTCAGCAGCGCGGCGACAGCGGCTCCGATGCCGCTTGAGCCTCCGGTGACAACAGCAGTTTGACCGGCGATGCCGAGATCCATGGAAGTATTCCGGGAGGTGAGGGGACTGTTTGGGGGCGGGGGATGTTATCAGGTGTTGGTTGTCAGTGTCACTGTTTGCTGGAACCGCGCATGGACTCGCAGGGGTGACAAGCCGGGGGGCGTGGGTTTAGAATCTGGCGGACGGCTGAGTTGAGTGTGCAGAGTTGGGCAGAGTTGTGCAGAGTTGGGCGGAATTGTGCAGACGGCGATGGTGGCCGGCGACTGTTTTTTTGGGGGGGAGCACGGTCATGAATTTCAGCAGGCGAGGTTTTCTTTCGGTGGCATCGGCGGCGGCATCGGCTGGTTTGTTTTGTGGTGATCTGTCGGCGGATGAGTCGGCTGTGGAGTGGGCTGATGTTCGTGACTGGGGGCTTGAGGGTCGAGCGTTCAGTGAGACGGAGAAATATTTCGATCGGCTGCCTGCACGGGCGAAGGGCGTAGTGCGTGATGCGGTGTGGAATCTGAGTCGGCATTCAGCGGGTATGCTGGTGCAGTTCCGAACTGATGCGACGGAGATACATGCGGATTATTCGGTGACGTCAGAGAATCTGGCGATGCCGCATATGCCGGCCACGGGTGTCAGTGGTCTCGATCTGTATGCTCGTGATACAGACGGTACGTGGAAGTGGGTCGCGGTGGCAGCGCCGAAAACGCAATCCGTGAAGACTCGGATTGTCAGCGGCATTCGGCCTGGTGAACGTGATTATGCGATCTATTTGCCGCTGTATAACGGTACTGAGCATTTACGTGTGGGTGTCCCGAAAGGTACGAAGTTCACTCCGATTGCACCGCGGCAACAGCGTCCGATCGTGTTCTACGGCACCTCGATTACTCATGGAGCCTGTGCTTCTCGTCCTGGCATGCCGCATCCGGCAATTCTTGGTCGTCGGCTGCATCGTCCGGTGGTCAATCTGGGGTTCAGCGGGAACGGTCGGATGGAGTCTGAGGTGGGTCAATTTTTGTCTGAGCTTGATGCGGCAGTGTTTGTGATTGACTGTTTGCCGAATATGGCGGCGGATGAAGTCACTGCGAAGGCTCAGCCGCTGGTTCGCCAGCTCCGACAGGCGCGTCCGCAGACTCCGATTGTGCTGGTCGAGGACCGCAGTTATTCGGGCAGCTGGCTGCTGGACGGTCAGCGTGAGCGTAACACTGGCAGTCGAGCGGCACTGCAGGCTGCGTATCGGGCGCTGCGTGACAGCGGCGTGACTGGTCTGCATTACGTGGATGGTGAAAGTCTGCTGGGAGCAGATCGTGACGACACCACGGACGGATCTCATCCGTCGGATCTGGGATTTCAGCGACACGCGGATGCGATGGAGCCGATTCTGCGTGCGGCGCTGGAGGGGCAGGCTTAAGCTTGGGGGCTGGAGTGGCGTTCAGAGCAGCCTGGCGGGGGCCGGAACTGCTGTACGGCGATGATCTGCGGGGCCTGTCGGAGCGATTTACTGTCGGGCGATCAGTTGCTGCAGCAGTTTCAGTGCTGTTTCGCGACAGGTGACCTGCTGGTCAAGTTGTGCATTTCGGATGGAAACCAGCAGTTCGCGGACGCGGGGTCCGGGGGGGATACCGTGGTCAGCGACGTCGTGGCCGGTGATCAGGGGTGGCGGGTCCAGTTGTGCGGGTGAGTGTGTGTTGAGGAAGTGGCGGGCGAATTGTGTATCTTCCGGGCTGTTGTGGTGGCTGGCATTGGTGGCTTCAGCGACCGCCAGCAGCAGGTGGCTGCATGGGTGGGCCAGCAGTGGTTTGGTGAAGTGCAGCGGTTGCCGGGACAGTCCGGTCAGGGCTGTGCGGTGTGAAACCAGCCAGGTGATGTCAGCGATTTCCTGATTGGACATTTTCAGGCGTCTGAGCACGGCATCGATGTCGACGGTGCTGCGGCGTCGGTCTGGTTCTGCGAGTCTGACCAGTGGCTGCAGCAGGACGGCCCAGGCCGCCTCGGGTGATTCCGTCTGCAGTTGCTGCAGAATGGCGAACTGGGACTCGAGGTCTGCGGGGGTCTGATTTGTGTTGTCGGTGCTGGTGTGCAGTTCGGGCAGGATCACTGCCAGCAGTCCGGTTTGCTGCAGCAGTCTGCAGGCGAATGCGCGTGCGGGGTGTGCCAGCATCCGTCGCAGTTCCTGTGCGATGCGTTCGACGCTGACCTGGGTGATCTGGTGGCAGGCATTTCGCAGGGCCAGTTCGGTGGCTGAATCGAGGCGAAAGCCGAAGGTGGTGGTGAACCGCACGGCTCGCAGCAGCCGCAATTTGTCTTCGTTGAAGCGAGCGACGGGGTCGCCGATAGCGCGGACGACCTGCTGCTGCAGATCTGTCTGGCCTCCCACATAGTCCAGTACCTGATTTTCGAGCGGATCGAAAAACATGCCATTGATTGTGAAGTCCCGTCGCTGTGCATCCTCTGCGGGTGAGCAGAAGCGGACGGATGAGGGGCGGCGACCGTCGAGGTAGTGTCCGTCGCTGCGGAATGTGGCGACTTCGACGGCCCCATCAGCGGGGTGACTGCCCGGTACCATGACGACTCCGAAGGCAGCGCCCACGGGTACAGTCCTGTTACGTCCGATCAGGTCCATTACCTGATCAGGTGACGCGCTGGTAGCGACGTCATAGTCTTTGGGGATTTTGCCCAGCAGCTGATCCCGCACACAGCCTCCGGCGAACAGCGCCTGATATCCGGCCGTGCGAAGCTGTCTGACGATGGACAGTGCAAAGCGGAAGCGTGGTGAGTCCGAGTGATCTGCGAGTGTCATGGCGTTTCTGTTCAGGCCAGGATTTCGCTGACAATGCTGCCGTGCACATCGGTGAGTCGGTAATCACGGCCCTGAAAGCGGAAAGTGAGCTGCAGGTGGTCGAGTCCCAGCAGCTGCAGGATGGTGGCGTGCAGGTCGTGGACGTGCACTTTGCCTTCGACTGGTCCGAAGCCCATTTCGTCGGTGGCACCGTGAATGTGTCCGGCTTTGATTCCGCCGCCGGCCAGCCACATGGTAAAGGCATCGATGTGGTGATCGCGGCCGGTGGTTTCCCGGGGTTCGCCCATGGGAGTGCGTCCGAATTCGCCGCCCCAAATGACGAGAGTATCTTCGAGCAGTCCGCGAGCTTTGAGGTCGAGTACGAGTGCAGCGGCGGGCTGATCGACTTCGCGGCAGACGGAGTCGAGAGCGGAGTCGAGGTCAGCGCCTTTTCCGCCGTGATGGTCCCAGTCGGTGTGGTACAGCTGGACAAAGCGAACGCCGCGTTCGACCATGCGGCGTGCCAGCAGGCAGTTGGCGGCGAAGGACGCCTGTCCTGGGACTGCTCCGTAGAGATCGAGTGTACTTTTGCTTTCGGTGCTGAGGTCCGTGAGTTCCGGGGCGGCGGTCTGCATGGCGAAGGCCGTTTCGCCGGCTTCGATGCGAGTGCGAATTTCGGGGTCACGTACGTCCTGCATACGGATGGAATTGAGCTGACCGACGGTGCTGGTGAAATCTCGCTGAGCTTCGCGTGAGATACCTGGCGGGCTGGACAGGTTGAGGATGGGATTGCCGCGACTGCGAAAGGGGACTCCCTGATAAGTTGTGGGCAGAAATCCGCTGGACCAGAGAATGTTTCCGCCGCGTGGGCCGCGCGGTCCGGACTGCAGTACGACGAATCCTGGCAGGCTGTCGGATTCGCTGCCCAGTCCCCATGCGACCCAGGACCCGAGGCTGGGTCGTCCGGGAGCCTGAAAGCCTGAGTTCATAAACATTTTGGCGGGTCCGTGGTTAAACACATTGGTAGCGACACTGCGGACCCAGCAGACGTCGTCGACGATTTGTCGATGGTGTGGCAGGACTTCGCTGAGGTCCATGCCGCAGTTGCCCCATTTTTGGAAGCGTCGACTGGATCCGAGCAGTCGCGCATCGGCGGGCAGGAAGGCGAAGCGTCGACCTTCTGTCATGCTGGCGGGCGGTGACTGTCCGTGGTATTTGTTCAGCACGGGTTTAGGGGTGAACAGTTCCAGCTGACTGGGACCACCGGCCATAAACATGAAGATCACATTTTTGGCTTTGGCGGGCAGCAGGCTGGTGCGAGCCGCCATGGCGCGGTCAGCGGCGACGGCATCGCGTGTGAGCAGATCTGCGAGTGCGATGGAGCCGAGTGACAGTCCGGACTGTTGCAGGAAGGTGCGACGGCAGGCCAGTTTGTGCGAGTGCTGAAAATCAGGTTGAGTCATGGCGAGGAATCTTCAGAAGCAGGCAGTGGCGGAGTCTGAGGAAACGGTGGCGGGTCTGGTGTGGCATGCTGGATTCGATCGTCATTTTTGTCAGGTGTGCGTGAAAAATCTACTGGCAGTGTGGATTTCGGGGGTGTTGGGGCGGGATTGGGGGTGGCAGAAACGCGGCGGGGGCTGGCTGTGGGATTCCTTATTGCGGGCGTCGTCCGGCTTACACCAGCAGCGGGTGTTCTGATAAGCTGCGGCGGTTGTGTGGCGTGATTTTGTGCGTTTTTTCAGGTTCAGCAGCAGATTCAGTGCGGGAATATGGCAGCAGCAGATCAGCGGGATACAACAGAGCAGCTGCGATTCCATCTGCAGAAGTGGTGGGGTTACGGTGATTTTCGGCAGTTGCAGCTTGAGTCGATGCAGCTGGTGATGGAGCGGCGGGATTCGCTGACTGTGCTGCCGACCGGTGGCGGGAAGTCGTTGTGTTATCAGGTTCCCGCGATGGCTCGCGATGGTCTGGCGATTGTGGTGTCGCCGCTGATTTCGCTGATGAAGGATCAGGTGGATTCGCTGACGAACAATGGTGTGCCGGCAGCCTTCATCAACAGTGCTCAGACGGCCGACGAGAAGCGTCAGGTGGCGCGGCAGATTCGCCGTGGAGATCTGAAGCTGCTGTACATTTCTCCTGAGCGTCTGCTGCAGCCTTTCACGCTGGATTTTCTGCGGGGAGTGCAGCTGAGTTTTGTGGCCATTGATGAGGCTCACTGCATCAGTCAGTGGGGGCATGATTTTCGTCCTGAATATCGCCAGTTGAGTACGTTGCGGCAGGAGTTCCCGGGGATCTCGGTGCACGGTTACACGGCGACAGCCACTGAGCAGGTGCGGGCCGACATTGTCAGTCAGATGGGGCTGGAGAGGGCGGAGGTCCTGGTTGGTTCGTTTGACCGGCCGAATCTGCTGTACCGGGTTGAGCGACGCGTGGATGTGATACCTCAGATCAGGCAGATTCTGGACAGGCACAAGCGGGAGTCCGGAATTGTGTACTGCATCAGTCGCAAGAAGGTTGAGTCGACCAGTGAGGCACTGAACAAGCTGGGTTTTAGAACACTGCCGTATCATGCTGGTTTGTCTGACGAGGAGCGGCGGCTCAGTCAGGAAGCCTTCATTGAAGAGAAGGTGCAGATCATTGTGGCAACGGTGGCGTTTGGGATGGGGATTGACAAGAGCAATGTGAGATTTGTGATACACGCTGAGATGCCGAAGTCTTTGGAGCATTATCAGCAGGAGAGTGGTCGAGCGGGGCGTGACGGTTTGCATGCTGAGTGTACGATGCTGTATTCGGCTGGTGATGCCGAAACCTGGAAGTATCTGATGCAGGATGTGACGGACGAGTCGGTGCGTGCATCTTCCGAGCGCTCACTGCGAAGTATGCAGCGATACTGCAGCAGCATGCGCTGTCGTCATCAGATGCTGGTGGAGCATTTTGGTCAGACGCTGCAGCAGGAAAGCTGCGGTGCGTGTGATGTGTGTCTGCAGGAGATGACAGCGACGCCTGATGCGCTGGTGATATCGCAGAAGATTCTGTCGTGTGTGATTCGTCTGGGTGAAAAATTTGGTGCGGCTTACACAGCGCAGGTTCTGCGTGGTTCGAAGGTGAAGCGGATTCTGGAGAATCGGCATGAGCAGCTCAGCACATGGGGACTGATGAAGGACGTCTCAGAGACTCAGGTGCGGCACTGGATTGACCAGCTGATATCGCTGAATCATCTGCGTCAGGCTGGTGAGTATCAGTGTTTGCAGGTTACGCCGACTGGTCGTCAGGTGCTGCGTGGCGAGCTGACTCCGGAGCTGTTGTGCATTCGGACGTCTGAGACAATTGAGCAGGCGGATGATTCGTGGGCTGGTGTGGAGCGGGGATTGTTTGAGGAGTTGCGTGCCTTGAGGACTCGGCTGGCAAGTCAGCGAGGGGTCCCGCCGTATATCATCTTCAGCGATGCAACTTTGCGTGCCTTGGCGCGGCATCGGCCGGTCAGTGCAGTAACGCTGCAGCAGGTCCCGGGGATTGGGGCGAAGAAGCTGCAGGAGCTGGGGAATACGGTTCTTGAGGAAATACGGCGGTGGTGTACGGCGAATCGGTCTGCCGGCGATGTGGGGTTTGGGGCGATGCCGGGCAGTTTGCCCCCGGCGGCTCTGACGCCTTCACCGCGGCGTGTGGAGCTGGCAGACGACTATCTGCAGTTGTTTGAAGAGCAGCTTTCGATGGAGGAGATAGCGGTACAGCTGGACCGAACGCTGGATACGGTCAGCCGGTATCTGGCGCAGTACGTGGAAACTCGCCGAATCACGAACATTGATCCGTGGGTGGATCCGGAGGTGCAGCGGCGTGTGGAGCGGTCTTTGGGGCGTCTGGGGGGAGAGAAGCTGAAGCCGTTGTTTGAGGACCTTGGCGGGGCAGTGCCGTATCATGAGTTGCGAATTGTGGCGGTGGCGTGGGTGATCCGGCAGTCTGAGTCAGAGGAGTAGGTTTGTGTTTTGGGACTGTGGCTGCAGCGGCAGCTGCATGCGGGGTGTACCACAACATTGCCACTGAAACTCGTGAAATCGACGGGAATCGGGTTGTGTCTGCGGGCGAATCCGGCTGATAATGAAAGAGGATCTGCCAGGCCTGCCAGTTGGCGGTGGATGACAGGAGGCTGGACATGACGGCTCACGATATTCAGAAGTCTCAGCGGGGTGGTCGTCGCGGTTTGTTGTCGGCGGCTGCGGGTCTGGCGATTTCCGGGCTGGCCTCCTGTTTTGAGCAGCGGGGAAAAGTGCAGGCTGGAACGATCGGTCCGACCGCGAAGTCCGTGATTCTGATCTTCAACTGTGGTGCTCCCAGTCACCTTGATTTGTGGGACATGAAGCCGCTGGCGTCTGCTGAGGTGCGGGGGCCGTTTCAGCCGATTCAGACGAACGTGGCGGGGATTGAAATTTCTGAGCTGCTGCCTGGGCTGGCGCAGCGGATGGACCGGCTGTCGATCGTGCGTTCGGTACATCATTCGCATGGCGGGCACAATTCCGGGATGCACTGGTCGACGGTGGGTCGTCCGTATCGCATCGACAGTACGCTGATCAATCCGGGTCCGGCTGATCTGCCGTGTTTTGGAACGCTGGTGGGCTGGCTGGCTCAGCGGGACGGATATGCGGCGGGGGTGCCTCCTTATGTGATTACTCCTTTTCCTCACTGTGACAGCCGCAAGTATCTGACTCCGGGGCAGTTTGGCGGTTGTCTGGGCAGCCGTTTTGATCCTTTTGTGCTGGACGCGGATCCGGGAGCGAAGGATTTTCGTGTGCCGGGTCTGCGTCTGGACGCATCGATGGACGCTGATCGCCTGTCTGCTCGACTGCAGCTGCTGGGTCAGGTTGAGCAATCGGGGACTCGAATTGCCGCTCAGGCTGCGGAGGCGATTGATGAGATTCGATCGCGAGCGCTGGGGATGATTGGTTCAGACAAGGCCAGCGAGGCATTCGATCTGACTCGTGAGCCTGACAGTGTGCGGGATCGTTATGGACGACACAGCTGGGGGCAGTCGCATCTGTTGGCGCGGCGTCTGGTAGAGGCGGGCAGTCGTTTTGTGACCACGGTGAATGGTCCGTCCATCACCTGGGATACTCACAAGGACAATTTCAATCAGCTCAAGAATCGTCTTGTGCCGCCGATGGAGCAGGCCTGCACGGCGTTGCTGGATGATCTGCAGGAGCGGGGACTTTTTGAGCAGACGCTGGTGATCTGGATGGGTGACTTCGGCAGAACTCCGAAGATCAATGCGGAGGCCGGTCGGGATCACTGGCCGCAGTGTTATTCGATGGTGCTGGGTGGTGGTGGAATTCGGGGTGGTCTGGTGATTGGTGAAAGCGACAGTACTGGTGCAGTACCGCGGTCGCGTCCGACGACTCCGGCCGACATTCATGCCACCGTATTCAGGGCACTGGGGTATCAGGCTGAGCAGATCAATTATCAGCAGGTGGATGGACGACCTGTACCGGTCTGTGATGGTCAGCCGATCACAGAGCTGCTGTCAGTCAGCTGATCAGGACTGCAGTTTTGCGATGCAGCAGAACAGGATGAAGTAAGTGAGGACATGGTGCAGCGGGCACAGGGGGCACAGGCTGTGCAGTCGCAGCAGCAGTCTCCAGAAGACGACTGTGACTGCGGCCGAGACTGAGTACATGCCGACCAGCAGCAGCCAGAGCGAATGACTGTCGGAGCAGAGTGCGGCGCAGCAGACGGCGGTTCCGGCGAGGTTAAAGGATAATCCGAGGACGGCATTGGGGATTATGAAGCGGCGAGCTTCGCGTGTCAGCAGTACCTGGTCGCAGTCGATATAGCGGGTCCATGAGCACAGTGAGGTTCCTGGCCGGACTCGTCCGGTGTGCAGTCGCAGGTAGCGAACAGTGAGGTACAGGCAGATCAGGTCGATGGCAGTGAACAGCCAGGGCATGTGATCGTGTCCGTTGGTTTTGTGATTTTCGGGACGGCACAGTCAATTGGGTGTGGCCCCGGGGCTGCGGCCATCATGCCTGGCTGCGGGGCTTATTTTGCGGCATCTTCCAGTGTTTTCAGGAACTGCCCGTTGGTACCGTTCCAGATGCGGACTGAGCCTTTGGCGGTTCCGGCAGCGATGAGAGTCAGATCGGGGGTGGCAGAAACGCAGTGGAGCCAGCTGTCGGCGCCCTGCAGGTTCCGTATCAGTCCTCCGTTGGACGCATTGTGGACTCGCACGAGGCGATCGCCGGAGGCTGAGGCGATGGTGTCCGTTTCGCCAATCCACTGGACGGCGGTGGCGTGTCGGTTGTAGTTTTCAATGGTGCGCAACTGGTCACCGGTTTCTGCGTCCCAGATGCGAACGGTATTATCGGCTCCGGCAGTGGCCAGTTGCTGTCCATCGCGTTTCCAGGCGACACTAAGTGCGTGGCTGGTATGGCCTTCAAAGCGACGGATTTGCTGCCCGCTGGCGGCATCGAAGGTGCGCAGGTAGCGGTCTGCTCCGGCCGACGCGATGCGGCGTCCGTCAGGAGCGAGTGCGGCGGAGTAGATAACGTCATCATGAGCTTGTGGGATTCTGAGCACGGGTGTTCCGTCGGCGGTGTTGAACAGAACCAGTTCACCGCGTCGTGATGGAATGCCGCTGGCGGCCAGCAGCAGTCTGGAATCTTCTGAGAAGCTGACTGAGGTGACGCGGTGTGAGAGCAGCTCCGGCTGACTGGCGGAGCCGATTGTGCGTTCGAGGACCCAGTCCGGTCGAGTATCCCAGATGAAGAGCTGGCGATCATCGGCAGAGGTGATGAGAAAGCGACTACCGCTGAAGCTGGCGGTTCGAACCGCAGCCGTATGGGTGGCGAAAGATTCGAGGGCTGTTCCCAGTTTTCCGTCCCATGTCTGGATACCTGGGAAGTCTCCTGCGGTGGCGAGTGAATTACCGTCGGCGGAGAAGCTGATGGCGCGAATTGGCTGTTCGGACTGCTGCAGCGCCTGTCCGGCGGCTTCAGTGGCTGCTTTCGCAGCGGCGACGGCGGCTTCGGCTTTTTGCAGCAGGTCTTTGCGTGCGGGGACGAGCTGCTGTGCGGCCTGCAGTTCTTTGGCGGCGATGGCTTGCTGCTGCATCAGCAATGTCCGAGCAGACTCGGCTGTTTTCAGAGCGGCTACTGCATCCGACCACGGCTTTTGGACGGGGCCAAGTTTCTGTGCGAGCTCGTTGGCTTTGGTGGTGAGTTCGGTGGCTTTTGCGGTGGGGGCCTGGATGGCGGCAGTGCGTTCCTGGGATGTCTGTGTGGCCATTTGCAGTTCCTGCTGAGCAGTTGCCAGTCGTTGTTTGAGGACTTCGCTGGCGGGGTCTGCGGAACTGGCCTGCTGCAGTCGACTGGTGCGGGCCTGCAGTGTTTGTACGGCGGCCGCTGCGTCTTTTGCAGCTGTTTCGGCGTTTTGTTTTTCGGTGGCTGCGGAACGTGCGGCTGCGGAGGCTTCGATGGCAGCTTTTTCTGCCTGGACTCGAGCTTCCAGCGTGGTGGCCACCATCGCCTTTTTCGTTTCCACATCGGCGTTGGCAGCTGTGAGCATATCGGCGAGTTTCTTTTCAGCGTCGGTACGAACAGGGAGATCTTTCTCAGCGACATCCAGCTGTTGTTTGGAGACGTTGAGACGGGCATTGGCAGCGGTTTCCTGCTGTCGGGCGCGGGTCTGAGCGATGCGCAGGCGGAGGTCTCCGCGCAGTTCTGCAATCTGGTTGCCGTTCAGATTCCAGAGGCGTGTGAATTTGTTGTCTCCGCCTGCAGCAACTTGCTGACCATCCGGAGACACGGCGATGGCATGTGCAGGGGCTCCCAGATTGTACTGCTGCTGCGACTGACCATTACTGAGGTTCCAGCGGCGGACTGTGCCATCGGCGCTGCCGCTGAGCAGCTGTGCGGGGGTGCCGGGGAAAACGGCAAGAGCTGAGACTATGCCGTTATGGCCTGTCAGGGTGCGGAGGAGACTGTGCGGACGACTGCGGAGAGCATCGCTGAAAGCCAGCAGTGCTGTCACCTGAGTCGGCTTGTTCGGAACGGCTGGCTCTGACAGCAGCAGGCAGCGGGTGATTGTCTGGCCAGGTTCAGGGAATCGTTCCAGAATACTGCCGGTTTGCACGTCGATCAGGAGTGTATCGGGTGTGTTGCCCGAGGTCGCTGTGAGGAGCAGTTTGGCATCTTTCGAGAAGGCAACTTTCTGGGCAGGGCCAGGCAGTACGGGAGCCTGCTGGAGTCCGGTGGGCTGTCCCGAGCTGTTCCAGACACGAACGGTTGAGTTTTCTCCGGCAGTGGCCAGCAGTTGTCCGTCGTCGGACACGGTCAGTTCGTTGATGGCGGCTCCGTGACTGGTATTGAATGCGGGTTGTCCTGTGGCAGCGTTGTAACCGCGCAGGTTGCCGTCGGCGAAGGCCACGACTGCGCTGGCATTTCCGGCGGTGAAGACGGCACCACGAGCGGGGCTGGCGGGCGCGTCAGGCGCGAACAGGAATCTGGCTGAAAGTCGTTGCGGAGCGGCAGCAGTGCGGACTGCCAGAAGTGTGGCGGGGTCTGCCGTCAGCAGGCCGGTGACGAGACCGGGAACCGTCTGAGATTCCTGGAATTTGCCGGTTGCGGCATCCCACAGGGAGACCTGTCCGCCGGATTCCGTGACAGCCAGCAGTTTGGAGCCGGGGGCGATACTTAATGCGACTGGCGGTGCCGCGAAACCCTGCAGTGTTTGCAGCACTGCGCCATTATCCATTTGCAGCAGGCGAACCTGCTGATCAGCGGAGGCCACCAGGAGTCTTTGTGCGTCATTGCTGACGGAGACGGCGGCAGGTGGAGCGGGCAGCGGAAATGAACGCAGCTGAGCACCGTCTGCCGGATTCCAAAACCTGACTGAAGCGTCACGGCTGATGCTAAAAAGCTGACCATTCAGGAAGCCGCAGTGGAGCAGTGCAGCGGTATGGCCCATGAATTCCTGCTGCACCGCACCATCGGCGGTATTGAGCAGTCGCAGCAGTCCGTTGTCGAAGCCGACAGCCGCCTGGCTGGCATCACCATTCAGGGCCAGTGCAGTGGGGATGGCAGGCAGATCGGCAAGTTTGGAGATTTCAGTGGCTGGCTGAGTCTGCAGGTTCCAGAGTCTGACAGTGCGGTCGCTGCCGGCGGTTGCCAGGCGGTTGTCGTCAGCCGTGAATTGCAGTGCAAGGAGACTGCCGTTGTGGCCGGGGAGTGTGTGGGTGATACGACCATTTTCGGCGGAGCGAACTGTGACGAACTGCAATCCGTCTTTTTGTGAGGTTGCAGCGAGCAGTTTTCCGGAGGGGCTGAGCAGTGCGGGTCCGGCAATTTCTTCGGCACTGCGTTCGAATTCGGCGGCAGCGGGAGCATCGAGTTTCCAGAGGCGGACGGCACCATCCTGAGCGGCGCTGACGAGAAGTTTGCCATCGCTGGAAGCAGCGAGTGCATTGATCTGCACGCTGCCGGCTTTCCAGGCTGCCAGCTGGCGTTTTTCGGACAGTGACCAGAGCTGCAGCAGTCCGGCGCTGTCGGCGGTGAGCAGCTGCCATGCGGACGCGGGGTCAGCATCTGCGGGAGCTCCGGGTTTGCGAGCGAAGGTGAGGGCAGAAGTTTGGGGCAGTGGTCCAAATTCAACGACCGGGTTGGGGGACAGGATTGCGCCTGTGGACTGCAGAGCATGGATTCGCAGCTGCCCGGCAGCGTCCAGCGTGCCGCTCAGCTGACGATCCGGAGAGAAGGCAGTGATGCGGGTGCCGGCCGGCCAGCTGGCGGCGATGGTTGCTGGTGCTGAGGGCATTTGCCACAAACGGATCAGGTTGTCGCCACCGCCGGTGGCCAGCAGCGGGGCAGACTGTGGGTCTGCAGCGGGCAGTATTTCCAGGGTGGTCAGGGGCAGTGCCTGATCGATGCGACTGGCGACACTGCCGTCGGCAATCTTCCAGATTCTGAGTGAACGATCGGCGGAGGCTGAGAGCAGATGTGTGGAATCGGGGGTGAACCGCAGGCTGGTGATTGTTTCTGTATGGCCCTGCAGCGTTAACCCGGGGGCACCGTTTTCCGTATTGAACAGGCGGATTGCGAGATCAGCTGAGGCGACAGCGATCCAGCGATCATCCGGGCTGACAGTGGTGGCGGTGGGGGCAGCCGGGAGTGTGACGGACAGGCGGCGAGAGTCGCGGGGTCGACGCCAGAGCCGGACTTCGCGAAAACCGCCTGACGCCAGCAGATCACCGTCGGGATTGAAGGCGAGTGACTGGACGAGATCCTGGTGAGCAACTGCCGAGGGTCCGAGTGCGGGATCGGTCAGCGTGGCCAGTCTCTGTCCGGAGCCCACGTGATGCAGGTGAATGCGCGAACCGCGGCTGAAGGCGACAGTCTGGCCATCGGGTGCGAGTACCACGGCCTGCACGGGCTGCAGGCGCTGTGGCAGGGTCTGCATGGACTGCGGTGACAGGCTGTCGATGCCGCCTGTGCCGCGAGCTCCCTGATCAATCCACAGTTTGAGCAGTCCGAGCTGAGCGGGGGCGAGGTTGCTGGCGGCGACATCGTTGTCTGCCGGAGGCATGACAGGTTCCTGCTGATGAGCGGCCAGTTTCAGCAGCAGGCTGCCATTGGCGTTGCCGGGAACGGCTGCCGGTCCATTGTCGCCGCCTTTTAGAATTCCGGCCGGGTTTTCGAGGATCAGGCCGCCCTGTCGTTCGCTGGCGGAGTGGCAGGCGAGACAGTTTTTCTGCAGGATTGGCAGGACTTCTTTTTCGAAGCTGACGGGTTCGGAACGCTGCAGCTGATCGACAGTGAGCGGTGGCCCGGGGCTGGTGCCTGCGGAGGCTGGTGGCAGGAATACCTGTGGTGTAAACAGGCAGGCAAGAATCACAGCCAGAGTCGGGCGGAGCAGCCGTTTCATACAGGCACCTCAGGTACAGATCTGCTGAATGACATTGCCGTGCACGTCCGTCAGACGGAAGTCCCGGCCGGCATACCGATAGGTCAGTTTTTTATGGTCGAAGCCCAGGCAGTGCAGCATGGTGGCATGCAGATCATGAACACTGACGGGGTTTTCGACAGCGCGGAATCCAAGTTCATCGGTGGCTCCGAAGGTCTGACCACCACGGATGCCGCCACCAGCCAGCCAGACAGAGAATCCCCAGTGATTGTGGTCTCGTCCGGACTGCGGTTTTCCGTCTGCGGAAAGTTCGACGGTAGGAGTGCGGCCGAATTCGCCGCCCCACAGGATGAGTGTGTCTTCGAACATGCCGCGCTGCTTCAGATCGGCGATGAGTGCGGCGATGGGCTGATCGATTTGTGCAGCCAGGCTGCGGTGAGCGGATTCGATGTTGGTGTGATTGTCCCATGGCTGTCCGGCACCGTGCCACAGCTGTACATAGCGGACTCCGCGTTCCAGCAGTCTGCGGGCGATGAGTGTCTGGCGGGCGTGAGTTCCTGTGCCGTAGAGAGCCTGGATGTGGGCTGGTTCAAGGCTGAGATCGAAGGCCTCAGCGGCGTCACGCTGCATGCGGAAGGCCAGTTCGAACGACTGGATGCGAGCTTCGAGTCGGGAATCGGGGCGAGCGGTGCGGTGCTGCTGATTGAGTTGTGCCAGCAGGTTCAGCTGGCGTCTTTGAGCGATTGCGGGGATTTGGGGGTGTTCGATGTTTTCGATGAGTTTACTGAGTTCCTGGTGCTGTGAGTCGATCCATGTGCCCTGGAATGCGCCGGGCAGGAAGGCGGACTGCCAGTTTTCGGAGTCTTTGATTGGGAGTCCGCCGGGGCACATGGAGACGAAGCCGGGGAGGTTTTGATTTTCGCTGCCAAGTCCGTAAAGAACCCAGGCTCCGGTGCTGGGGCGTGGCTGAACGGAATCGCCGCAGTTCATGAGCATGAGCGAGGGTTCGTGATTGGGAACCTGTGCCTGCATTGAGCGGATGACGGCGATATCATCGATGTGAGCGGCGGTTTTGGCGAAGAGGTCACTGACTTCAATTCCGGACTGGCCGCGGGGGCGGAATCGAAAGGGTGACGGAAAGGCGGCGCCCGTTTTTCGTTCAGTCAGCAGATTGTCGCTGACGGTGCGGTTGCTGAAGCGTGTGAGGGCTGGTTTGGGATCGAAAGTGTCAACGTGAGAAGGTCCGCCGTTGAGAAAGAAGTGAACGACGCGTTTGGCTTTGGGTATGAAATGCGGTTGTCTGGGAGCCAGTGCAGTGGGGCTGGTGCCGGGGGATTCGGCGTGCAGCAGATCGGCGAGTGCGAGCTGACCGATGCCGAGTGCGGAGGAGGCCAGTGCGGATCTGCGACTGAAGGGTATATTCATGGACGTGCTCGGGGCAGCAGTGCCGGGGTGGGAGCGTAAACGGGGCGAAGCGAGCGACGGTGTGAAGCGGAAGGCCGTCAGGAGATTACAGAAATTTGGTGTGGATGTCGCGTGAGCGGGCAGTGGAGTTCCGGCAGATTTTGCTGGACGGTGGTGGCCTGAGGGAACGTGTGCTCACGTCATGGGCGACAAAAAGATTCGATGAAATTTGCCTGTTTTTGAAAATATCGGGCGATATGGAGTTGGGCCTGCTTGAAAAACCGATATGTTTGGAAGGATCGGCAGTCTCAGAAGATCAGTGCCAACCCTTGGTACAGAGCAATTCTGCCGGAGGTTTGCGAGGTGCGCAGTGTGGGAAATTCGGTCTGTCTGCAGTGTTGTTTGCTGAATTCCCGGAATTCGGACAGATTTTTTCATAGATTTGCGTTTGCTCCTGTACAGTGGTGAAGATAGACACAACTGGCATTCCGGAAATTGGACGCCGGGGTGAACTGCGGTGCAAAAATATTTCACCGTTCCCGTTGGTGCTGGAAGTGTGAGTGCTGAAAATGTGAATATTTGAAGAAGAAGTCGGTTTGGACTGCCTGTGGCAGCGGGCCTGGCGGTGTGGGTTTAGGCTGTTTAGGGTGTCAGAATTGCGGTGATTTCGCCGTTCGATTCACGCATTCGGGCTCAGGGACTGGGAGTTGGGTTCATGATTTCCGCGGAACTGAAGGTTGTCGGTGGCAAGCATACCGGCCAGGTAATTCCTTTGAATCGGCGGAAGTTTCTGATTGGTCGTGAGCAGGATTGTCAGTTGCGGCCGAACAGCGAAATGGTCAGCCGTCATCACTGTGTTTTTAGTCTGGATGACTTTTCGGTGCGGCTGCGTGATT
>JBJTPZ010000046.1:0-2336 GCA_046075365.1 Planctomycetaceae bacterium | reverse complement strand
CGCGTTGAACCCACCCCGGTTCCACTGCAATTCCGCGACGGCCGGCTGCTTTAACCTGTGCATCCGTCAAAGCCACAAACTCCCAACATCTTTGATCGTCGCGTTTCGCTCCGCGAAACGTGCGCCACCCCACCCACTGGCCAACCCAGCCAATCATCCCCTCCCCCATCCCCCAGCACCACCACAGGCATCACTAAAGGCGAGCCGGGTACGTAAGTGCCCGGGTGTGCGGCATGGATGCCGCCAGTCCCCCCACTCCCCGCCCCTTTGCGTTTCCCTTCGCGGCTTCGCGTCTTCGCGTGAGACCCGCCACCCCACTACCGCTAACTCCTCCCCTCGCCCCCGTGAAACGGGGGAGAGGGGTCGGGGGTGAGGGGGCCACTCTCCCCCAACAACTGCCAGTCAGGTCATCAAAACCGCACAGCAACGGGCTCGGGCTGGAAAGCCCGAGCTACATAAAACGCAACACAGGCGAGCCGGGTACGTAAGTGCCCGGCTGTGCGCATGGACGCCGCCAGTCCCACCACTCCCCGCCCCCATGCCTTTCCCTTCGCGGCTTCGCGTCTTCGCGTGAGACCTGCCACCCCACTACCGCTAACTCCTCCCCTCGCCCCCGTGAAACGGGGGAGAGGGGTCGGGGGTGAGGGGGTCCACTCTCCCTCAACAGCTGCCCGTCAGGTCATCAAAACCGCATAGCAAGGGGCTCGGGCTGGAAAGCCCGAGCTACAAAAAACGCACCACAGGCGAGCCGGGTACGTAAGTGCCCGGGTGCCGCGGCATCGAGGCCGCCACTCCCACCACTCCCCGCCCCCATGCCTTTCCCTTCGCGGCTTCGCGTGAGCCCCACAGCCTGCAACACCCCCCGCATGACCACGACAGCCGCGCAACGCAAGGAACGCTCAGCACTCACCAGGCTCGTCAGTACTCACACCCGTGGGCTCCCGCCCACGGCTCGCCCAACCACTGACCACTGATCACTTCCCGGCTCCGGAAAGTATCCGCAAGGCCGTTTCGAAGACCCGCGAGTCCACAAGACGCTCCGTCACTCCCAACACGCCCCGCCAGCCAGCACCCCGCAACAACAGGCCCGCTGCTCCACTTTGCAGTATCAGCACCGGCTCTGCCTGACGCCCGCAAAGCAGCTCTGCCAGCATCGCTGAATCACCTGCCGTCGGCTCGCCCGTTCGCAGCACCAGCGACAGACTGCCATCCGTCTCCGGCACCGCAGACATCCGCAGCAAAGACTCCACACGCACGTCCATCAGCTGCAAACTGCGCAGCAGCTCTTTTAGATTCTCTGGCAGCACTCCCGTATCAGTAAACACCCTCAGCGACAGTCGCGAAAGATCACCGACAACCCCGGAAGAAGCCGCCCAGGCCGATGATCGCACCGGCCCCAGCGCACTCAGGACTCGCACAATGACTTCGGCCGCAGCAGTCTTCGGCGCCACAACGCGGCAGGCAGCACCCCCAAATTCCTGCAAATCCTTCGGCTGCAGTCCGCTGGAATGCAGCACCGCCACGCGATCAGCCAGACTGCCGCGACGACTCAGTCGCCGCAGCCAGTCAATCCCCCGTGCATCGTCAAGCTCCATCGCCGTCCACACAACGTCCGGTGACACTTCCGGCAAACGCGCGTCGGCGGCCGAAACCGTACTGTGCAGCTCCACAACTTCCGCACCCGCTGCCTTCAAACCCGCAGCCAGCATCCGCCCCTGCATGGCCGATCGCTCGGCGATCAGTACCCTGCACAAAATACGCTCCGTCACCTGCGGCAAAACACCGGCCACAGGCCCGGAAATCACAGCCGAACTGCCCGCCAGCAACAGCTCCAGTGCATCCGCAAACTCTGCCGCTGAACCAAAACGATCGGCGGCACGCTTCTGCATGGCTCGCTGAATCAGCCGATCGCATTCAGCCGGCACATCGCCGGCCCACGGCTGAATCGAAGGCACCGGATCCATCAGATGAGACTTCATCAGTGCCACAATCGATCCGGCAGACTCAAACGGATACCGCCCCGTCAGCAGACGATACAAGGTCGCACCCAGACTGTAGATATCAGTTGCCGGCGTCACACCTGCACCTTCAAACTGCTCGGGCGACATGTAATGCGGTGTTCCAAGGATCTGGCCAGCCTGAGTCGCACCGTCACGCAACGCAGCGTCCGCATGCACCGCCTTCGACAGACCAAAGTCCACCACCTTCACCAGACCATCGCGACCAATCATCAGATTTGCCGGCTTGATGTCCCGGTGAATCAAACCAGCCGCGTGAGCCGCCGACAGACCTTTGGCAGCCTGAGCAGTCATGCGGCACGCCTGCTGCCACGGCAG
>JBJTPZ010000045.1:0-9013 GCA_046075365.1 Planctomycetaceae bacterium | reverse complement strand
CTCACTCTCTCACACAAACCGTAGCTCCGGCTTTCCAGCCCCAGCTCAATCACTCAAACCCCCAACCGTAGCTCGGGCTTTCCAGCCCGAGCACCGCCCCCCAGGCAATCACTCAAACACACAAACGTAGCTCGGGCTTTCCAGCCCGAGCACCTCCCTCCAATCCCCCCCCCCCTCGCCCTCGTGAAACGGGGGAGAGGGATCGGGGGTGAGGGGGCAACACTCCCTTAACCGCAAACCCCAAAACCGCACCCGCGGACTCCCGTCCGCGGCTCGCCAAACTGACCACTGACCAAGGATCGTTTCAATGTCCGGAGAATGGCCGGGCGGGCCCTGCTCGCAATGCGGCGAAGATATGCCCCCCAGACTGGTTCACTGCCGCTCCTGTCGCGCGCTGCTCAATTCGGAACTGACCGAAGACAGCATCGAAATTCCCAGCTTCTTTTCCCTGCCGGAGATCAGCGTGACCGCTTCAGCCACCCCCCGTGGTCACTACGTCAGCTGCCCCGGCTGCCTCCAGGAACTGCGGATCCACAGCAAATACAAAGGCCTGAGGGTGCAGTGCAAACATTGCCAGCATGCCTTCCCCTATGACGCCTCGGTCGAAATCCGCGCTGCCTACATGAGCTGCCCGCACTGTCAGCAGGAAATTCGAGCCGGACTCAAATACCTCGGGCACAAAGTCGTGTGCAAGCACTGCAGCGGACACATCCAGCTGCAGCCTGAACCGCACTGAACTGACCCCCACCCAACCCCTCAGCCACTTCTCAATTACAAATTCCACACCGAATTCCTCCAGGATTCTCAGACCGCCGTCGAAGCAGTGCAAAGCCTCTGCATCGCAAGGAATTCCATCATGAACAACGGCCCTCCGCCGATCATCGAAACGTCAGGTCTCAGCAAGATCTGGCGGTCCGGGATCTTCAAACGCACCCGCTTTCAGGCACTGAACAGCGTCACGCTGCAGGTGCCGCAGGGTTCCATCTACGGCTTGCTCGGCCCCAATGGCGCCGGAAAAACCACACTGATCAAAATCCTCCTCGGCATCATCTCACGCTCGGCAGGCACAGCCACGGTCCTCGGACACCCGGCCGGTTCCATGGCCGCCAGACAGCAGATCGGCTACCTGCCGGAAAACCATCGACTGCCTCGTCACCTGTCAGCCAACACCGCTCTTGAATACTACGGCAGCCTCAGCGGCATGACCATGTCCCAGATCCGCGCTGCTCGCCCCAGGCTGCTGGAACAGGTGGGACTGCAGGGCCGTGAACGCGAACGCGTCTCTGGCTACTCCAAAGGCATGCTGCAGCGGCTCGGACTGGCTCAGGCCATGCTTCACAAACCCCGACTCATTGTGCTGGATGAACCCACCGACGGCGTTGATCCGGTCGGCCGACGCGAAATTCGCGATGTTTTGCGGCAGCTTGCAGCCCAGGGCCACACGATTTTTCTCAACAGCCACCTGCTCCAGGAAATCGAACTGATCTGCGACCAGGTCGCCATCCTGAACAAAGGACAGCTGCTCCGCACTGGTACGGTTCAGGAACTGACCAAAGCCATCAAAGGTGCTCCGCTGCAGTTACAACTGTTCGGCACACGCACCGACATCGAACAGGTGATCGCTCCATGGCCCGCCGCAACACTTCGTGAAGCGGCCCCCGGAGCCTTCGAAATTGAAGTTCCCATCGCCGAACAGCCCGATGCCGACAGACTCGTCGATGGACTGCGATCACGCAGCATCAGCATCTTCCGCATGGCCCGTCGCGAACGCACGCTGGAAGAGGTCTTTATGACGATCGTAGGGGAGGCATCCCGATGAGAGCCTGTTTCGCAATTCTCAAAGACGCCTTCCGTGAAGCAGCGGCCTCCCGCATCCTCTGGCTGGCCCTCGGCGCCATCGCACTGGTCCTCGCCGTGCTCGCCCCCATGGGGCTCAAATCCGTCCCCAGCACACGCCTGCGACCGTTCGAACTGGTGGACGCAGAAGGATTGCTGAAAACACTGCAGCAGGGATCCACTGACACAGCCGGCCCGGCACATCACATCTGGACTCAGTTCGACCCCAAAACTCAGGAAAATATCCGCGGACTGACACCGCCAGGTCCCGAAGCCAGTATGCGTGATACGCGACGCTTCCAAAACCGCATTGTCGACGCCGTGAACAGCCTCCTTGACCACGACGATTTTTATCTCCCAGACAAATGGAAGTCCCCCCTTTGGGATGCCGCCAGCATCGATGCGGACCTGCGAAACACAGACCCCGCAGGACTCACAAAGCCACAGCGAGCAGTTCGTAATCTGAAGCGGTTCACCGCCGCCTTCGCCGACGCCATCGACATCCAGGACGAAAAATCTCTGGAACTGTCCTACGGCACTATGACTCTGTTTGGCCCGCTGCGGCTGCCGCCCAGCCAGACCGATGATCTCATCAACGAAATCATTATCGGGGTGCTGACGATATTTCTGGGGTTCTTCGGAGTTTTCGGATCGCTGCTCGTCACAGCTTCCATTATTCCCCGCACTTTTGAACCAGGCGAAATCTCACTGCTGCTCAGCAAACCCGTCCGCCGCATCATGATCTACCTCACCCGTTTCAGCGGCGGCTGCATCTTCACCCTGCTGTGCGCTGCCGAGCTGGTGACCGGCACATGGCTGCTGCTGGGGTTCCGCTTCGGACTCTGGCGAGCCGAACTGCTGCTTTGTATCCCACTCTACGTCTTCCTGTTCGCAATTTATTATTCTGTCAGTGCGCTGGCCGGAGCCGTCTGGCGGAACGCCATCGTCAGCCTGATCCTCGTTGTGCTGTTCTGGATCGTCCAGACAACTGCCGGCGTCGTGAACGGCTTCATGGCTGACGCATGGCTGCCCGGACAGCAGATTGAAGATGTGGCCTTCGCCGGAGATCAGGTCTTTGCTCTTGACGGCTCACGCTCTGTGCTTCGCTGGAATGCACAGCTTCAAGACTGGCAGCCCATCATGCAGCAGGAAAACCCCGGTGCCGCGCAGTTGCTGGGAATGCTGGCCGGTGGCCGTCGCTACGGACTGGCGGTATCTCCCGATGGCCGGCGCGTGCACACTCTGCAGGCTGATTTCTCCCGCTTCGGACAGGCCGGATCAGCCACGCTGATTCGCGGTGAAGCTGACGAATTCGCCCGCGAAGCACTCGCCGGTACCCCCGAAGCCATCTTCGGCATCTGGAATGACTCCAGCGGTGCCCTGATGCTCGTCGGACTCCGCAATGTGCACCTCTATGAAGGCGTCTCTGGAAATCAGGCAGATGCCCGCCAATGGCTCCGCGGCATGCTCGGCAACATGGTCCCGGCCGGCAGTCGCGGCTTCAAGACTCTGACCACCGGTCGTCGCGAAATCCTCCGCCCAGACGCCGCTGTTGCCTTCAGCCAGGACGACGCTGCCATCGTTTCATGGGATCAGGGACGCATGAGTCGCCTGCAAAGACTTCCCGACGGCACGTACCAGCAGGCCGTCACACGCGAAGTTACCAAAGATCTCGCCGCGGTGATCGCCGCCGCACCCACACGCATCATCGTCGCGCAGTCAGATGCCGTCGTTCGTATTCTCGATGAAAACCTGAATGAAATTGAACAACTTAACCTGCCACCCGCAGAAAAGCCCAAACGCTGCGAAATCAGCCGGGATGGCTCCCGCGGTGCGGTACTCACACACTCCGGAAAAATCTTCCTCTGGAGCCCCGGCAGCCTGCAGCCATTGCCCGGCACCCACAGTACGCGATTCGCCTCCGTCAGCTTCCTCCAGGACGGTCGTCTTGCCGTCTCTGAACGCCGCACTCTCAGCATCCTTGACCCGGACTCTGGCCAGCCCGAAACACTGCAGTACTCCGGACAACAGGCCTGGCCCTACGCCCTCTATGATTACCTCGTCCGACCACTCTATAAGGTCTTCCCGAAACCCTCCGAACTTGATTACGCCGTCCGCTACCTCGTCACCGGCGAAACCAGTATTCGAATAAATGACGGACAGGAACGCAGCTCAACAGACAATCTCGAAGATAAACGCATCGTGTTTGACCCCTGGAGCTCCCTCTGGAGCAATCTGCTGTTTATTCTTGTCATGCTGGGGTGCGGGTGCGTCTATCTGATCCGCTCGGATTTCTGATACCCGGAGCTTTCCTGATGAATTCCGGCGACACGCTGATTCTGGATGACGCGGAACGCGAACTGTCGCGACTGCTCAGCCTGCAGGGGGTCAGACCGCCGGCTGATGTGCCCGGCTATTCATTCGTCAGACGGCTCGGCATGGGAGCATTCGGGGTTGTCTGGCTCGCTCGCGAAGATCGCACAGGTCGCATGGTGGCCATTAAATTCTATCCCCGACAACGGGGCATGAACTGGACGCTGCTCAGCCGCGAAGTCGAAAAACTGGCAGCCGTCTACACCTCCCATCACATTGTCCGACTGCTGGACGTCGGCTGGACCGCAGACCCGCCGTATTTCGTCATGGAATACGTCGAAGGCGGTTCGCTCGGGGCACGACTTGCAGGCGAAAAACTTTCAGTCGACCAGGCCGTACGAATCGCCAAAGAAATCTGCAGTGCACTTGTCGATGCACATGGCGCCGGAGTCCTGCACTGCGACCTGAAGCCGGACAACGTTCTGCTGGATGGCCAGGAACGCGTACGACTGTGCGACTTCGGACAGGCACGCATGTCCCACGAACGCAGTCCGGCTCTGGGCACCCTCTATTATATGGCCCCTGAACAGGCGGATCTCGAGTCGCCTCCCGATGCCCGCTGGGACGTGTACGCAGTGGGCGCTATTCTGTATCAAATGCTCACCGGAGCCCCGCCCCACAGGACGGCCGACGTCGAACGCCGACTGCAGGACACCAGCGGCCTCGATGAAAGACTGGCCGTCTATCGCCGCATGGTCACGGCGGCTGCTCGTATCGGCAGCCAGCGAGACATTCGCAGCATTGATGTACGTCTGGCTGAGATCCTCGAAAAATGCCTCGCTGTCGACAGCCAGCAAAGATTCCCCAACGCCCAGGCTGTGCTCGACGCACTCGCGGCCCGTGATCGCCAGCGTTCTCGTCGCCCACTGCTGCTGGTCGGCTTTTTTGTACCTCTGCTGCTCACGGCAGCCCTGCTGCCAATTCTCGGCTATGCACTCTCCCGCAATCGCGATGCTGCCGAACTGCAGATGAGTGAACGTGCTCTCGAAAGCGATGCCCTGTCAGCACGCCTGCAGGCAGCCGCTCTCGAAGATGAACTGCGACAGCGACTGCAGGAACTGGCAACCATCGCCGCAGCCGATGACCTGCGGCGTGAACTTGAAGCACTTATGCAGCGCCCAACCCCGGATGTGATCACTGAAGTCCGAGCCACCGCTGAGGCTCCGTTCACGGCCAGGCCCCGCTGGATGCAGCTGCTGGACTCAGCATGGGAACGGTCGCAGGATGCCACAGACAGCAATCGCGGAAATGACACCAGCTGGTTCATCACTTCTGCTGACGGAACTCAGATCTGGCGACGCGAATACAGCGAACGCACAATCGGTGAGAATTTTTCGTGGCGAGACTACTTCCACGGGCAGGGCCGAGACTTCGACCGCGACCAGCAGCCTAAAGACCTGACGCCACTCAAAGAACCTCACGTCAGCGCCGCATACAAAAGCACCACCACCGATCGACAGACCGTAGCCCTGAGCGTTCCGCTCTTCGCCGCCGACGGATCGATCATCGGCGTCTTCGCACGCACAGTTCACCTTGGTGACCTGCAGGGACGGCTGCGAGGCCGTATGTCAACAACCGGACGAGACGATGTCGAACGGATCATTGCTCTGGCAGAAGTTCGAGACGGCGATGAAGTTCGACTGCTTGACCACCCCTGCCTGACAGAACAGTTCCTCAGAAACGAAGAAGATCAGGCTCGCGATGATGCCCTGTTCCGCGAACTTATCCTCGATCCAAATGCCGCCTCCAGCATTCAACGACTGCTGAATACCCCCGGGGACGTCGCCGAGGCAAGGCTCAGAGTGTA
Organism: Planctomycetaceae bacterium; assembly: GCA_046075365.1. Taxonomy (GTDB): domain Bacteria; phylum Planctomycetota; class Planctomycetia; order Planctomycetales; family Planctomycetaceae; genus SXXK01. The sequence continues at coordinate 2,997 of JBJTPZ010000045.1, read as the reverse complement.
CCTCGACCCCGTCGGCAGGATTCAGTCTCCCGTCGCTCACCCCTGGTCCGGCGAATGGATGGCGGCCGTCGCTCCGGTCAAAGGAACTCGCTGGGCGGTTATCGTGCAGGAAAGGCGTTCCGGGGTCCTCGAACCCATTTTGCAAATGGAACGCAATGCCCGAAGACAACTGGCACTGGCCGCGGCAGCAGCGGCCGGACTCATCGTCCTCGGATGGATGTTCGTCTGGCGCGCCGTAGCGGGAAACCGAGGTTAAGCATGTGGATCAAATTCTGCGGGGCGACCCGCGTTGAAGACGCCGTTGCCGTCGTTCAGTCAGGAGCTGATGCCCTGGGACTGAATTTCTACCCAGGCTCCAGACGTTTCGTCTCCACCGCCCTCGCCGCAAACCTGGCTGAAGCTGCTCGGACCGCAGCCGCAATTCCTCGCAGCCAGGAAGTCTCACAGCCGGCATGCCTGATCACGGGTGTCTTCGTAAATGCCACACCCAGCCATGTTGAAACCATCGCCCAGGCTGTTCGACTCGATGCCGTTCAGCTTCACGGAGACGAAGACCGCGACACCATTCAGGAAATCCGCAGACTGCTCCCGCAGACGCTGCTGATCAGAGCCCTGCGGGCCTCAGTCGATCGGCTCCCCGAATTGCTGGCAGCCATCGACATGCTGCAGCAAACAACACTCACTGATGCCCTCCTCCTCGATGCATTCGTACCGGGCAGCTTCGGGGGTACCGGAGCCCGCATCGACGCCTCCGTCGTTGCCGCCTGCCAGCAAAAAACCACACTGCCACTGATCCTTGCCGGCGGACTCGATCCGGAAAATATCGCCACTGCCATCCACTCCTGCCGCCCTTTCGGAGTTGACACGGCAGGGGGTATCGAGACCCAGCCCGGACACAAAGACCCCGAAAAAATGCGGAGATTTGTCGCGGCCGCACGCTCTGCTGCAAACCACCCTGTCAGGACGGTCCTCACAAGACAGCCAGAACGCTGACGCCAGCCAAAACTCGCCCCACGCTGCCACCGCCGCTACCGGCCAAAGCGATCCTCGAGAACTCCAGGAAACAAACTGGCCCAAACACATGTTTTTGGGCATGATGCACATCTGACAACCCAACTCCCAGTACAGACCACCACACAGGATCTTCCCCATGGCCCTCAAAACCACCATCCGCGCACTCAGCATCGGACTGGTTTTGTCACTCACATGCCGCCAGGCATCTGCGGATGACTGGCCACAATGGATGGGTCCGCAGCGGGATAACGTCTGGCGCGAAGATGGGCTGCTCGAAAAATTTCCCGAGGCAGGCCCCAAAGTGCTCTGGAGCACTCCACTGGCCGGTGGCTACTCGGGACCTGCTGTCGCAGCAGGGAAAGTCTTCATCACCGACTATGTCACCGCTGACAACGTTAAGGTTGACAACTTCGACCGCCGCGAATTTTCTGGCACCGAACGGATTCATTGCCTCGAAGAGGCCACCGGAAAGGTGCTCTGGACTCACGAATATCCCGTTAAGTACTCGATCTCGTACCCCGCAGGACCACGCTGCACTCCCGTCGTTCACGATGGACTCGTCTATGCACTCGGCGCTGAAGGACACCTGTTCTGCCTCAGCACTGACAGTGGCAAAGTTGTCTGGTCACATGATCTGAAGGCTGAATACGGAACAACCGCACCGCTCTGGGGCTACGCTGCCCACCCGCTCCTCGACGGAGACAACCTGCTGACGCTGGCCGGTGGCGAAGGTTCGCACATCATCGCCCTGAACCGCCTGACCGGTAAAGAAGTCTGGCGAAGCACAGCGTCGGGTTCCCAGGGCCAGGGCTACTGCCCGCCCACCATTATCAAACATGCCGGCGTCCGCCAGCTGATCATCTACAAACCCGATGCCGTCGCTTCCCTGGACCCGGCCACCGGAAAACAGTACTGGTCACTGCCCTACGAAGCATCAAACGGCTCCATCATCATGTCGCCGATACTGTCCGGAAACTATCTCTACGCGGCAGGCTACAGCAATAAAAGCCTGATGATGGAACTGGACCCGGCAAAACCTGCAGCCAGGGAACTATGGCGAGACAAATCAAACGTCATCTGCCCCGTCAACGTGCAGCCATTCCTCGATCAGGAAGTCCTGTACGGCTTTGACCAAAAAGGCGTGCTCCGCGCACTGTCCATCCCTGAAGGCAAACGACTTTGGGAAACCTCAGATGCCATCGGGAAACGCCCGGCCGGATCTGAGACTGCTTTTATCGTACGACAGGGCAGTCGCTATGTCCTGTTCAACGAACTGGGAGAACTTCTGCTGGCTGAACTGACTCCGGCAGGCTATCGCGAAATCGATCGGGCCAAAGTCATCGATCCGTCCAATTTCGCCTTCGGCCGTGAAGTTGTCTGGAGCATGCCGGCATTCGCCAATCGACACGTCTACATCCGCAACGACAACCGGATCATCTGCGTCGACTTCGCCGCTGCAAAATAACCTGCAATCTGCAGGCAGCACCCTCAGAAACCAACTCAGTCACTCGAGCAACACAACGTCGGTTTCCGGCCTTGGCACGGCCCCACCGCCCCCCAAAAAAACGACGCTTTTGCATTCTGTTCGTGTCGCCTTAGGACGCTTTCAATTGAAGACCTGCGGACACTACAATCCCCCCAGCCCAGGGGAACAGCCGCCCCTCGCAGCACCCTGTACTCCCAGGCACCAGTTCTACAGCCAAAACCGGCCACCATGACGAACAAGGCCTCACTGCACACAGCCAGCCAGTTAAACGCTGCCAGCGTCAGTTTCGACACTCGCAAGCTGTGGTACTTCCTCATGAATGAAGTCGCCGGGGAACTTACCAGCTACCCCGCCAGGCAGCCCTGCGTCCGCTGTCACCGCATCACCACCAGTTTTGTTTGTGTCCACGCCGGCAACATCGGACTCTCCTGCGAAATCCCCATACCCGTCTGCCCTGCTTGCCTGCAAAGACCGCCATTTGCTCTCAAACCAGCAGG
>JBJTPZ010000044.1:0-17448 GCA_046075365.1 Planctomycetaceae bacterium | reverse complement strand
ACCCACACCCGTGGGCTCCCGCCCACGGCTCGCCCAATCGCAAATGGCAAATGGCAACTGACCTCGTGCCTTCCTCTTCGCGGCTTCGCGGCTTCGCGTGAGACCAACTGCCCACGGCGCTGCGCCACAGTGCGGCGGTCTGCGGACGCGGCAAACGCAGAGGACAGAACTCGGGCTGGAAAGCCCGAGCTACGGAAAACGCAAGCACACCCGTGGGCTCCCGCCCACGGCTCGCCCAATGACAACGGGCAAATAGCAACTGACAACTGACCTTGTGCATTCCACTTCGCGGCTTCGCGGCTTCGCGTGAGACCGACTGTCCACGGCGCTGCGCCACAGGGCGGAGGGCTACGGACGCGGCAAACGCAGAGGACAGAACTCGGGCTGGAAAGCCCGAGCTACTAAAAATGCCCACACCCGTGGGCTCCCGCCCACGGCTCGCCAACACTGACCTCAACCCTTCCCCAGCCCCCGCACAAATTCAATCACGTCCGCCAGATCCTGCTGACTCAATTCCTTCTCCAGACCCTCCGGCATCAGCGATTTCCCCGTACTCCGCAATTCCTCAATCTCCGCCCGCAACAATGTCTCCGTCCTGCCCTCCGCCGCCATAAACGTCAGGCCCGTCGCCGTCTCTGTCGTCAGCATCCCCGCTGCCGAACGCCCGGACTCCGTCACCGCCACAAAATTCAAATACTTCGCCTCAACCGCCCCACTCGGATCCAAAATCGCACTCAACAGCAATGCCGGGTCACGACTGGTCAGAGACGCCAGATTCGGACCGACCTCATGACCCACACCGTTCTGACGATGACAGGCCGCACACCGTTTGCCAAACACCACCGCTCCACGCTCAGCATTCCCCGCAAGGCCCAGTACCGGCTGAGCAGCCTCAAGTGCTGATCGACGATCCCCCAGTCCCGCTGCAAATAATCGTTCCAGCCTGCCCTTCAACCCATCACCCGCTCCCGCCAGCAATCGCTGACGCTGCGCTGCATCTACTTCCCCCGCACTGATCTCACCAGACTCCAGATGCTGCACCAGTAACTCAATCCAGCCACGACGGCCGGCAATCGCCTGAAATGCCGCCCGCCGCACCGCCGGAGTCAGCGAATTCCAGCGACTCAGCAGCAGCTGGCCCGCTCCCGCATAGCCACGACTGGCCAGCCCCTCCACAACCAGCACCTGCAAGGCAGCCTCCGTCTGTGGTGACAGCAATCGCTCAATCACAGCCTGCCGGCGCTCCAGTTCCGGATCCAGCAGCATGAGTCTGACAGCCAGCGGACGATTGGATGCCGGCAGTTCACCGGACGCCTCCTGCGACGCACGATCCAAAGCCATCAGCAGCGCCCCACTCAGTTTCCCCTCGGCCGCCAGCAGCTGCTGCAGCCGCGCCGGATCCTGCGACACACGCTGCAGCATTCCCACCAGCAGCTCGCGCCGCCTCAGACCTGCCTCAACACCCCCTTCACTCGCCGCACTCAGCAACAAACCCGCCACCTCCGCAGCCGCTCCCAATGCCACAGCCTGCTGTCCGAGCGACTCCAGCTGCTGACCACGGCCACGCTCAGCCACTGCAGCTGCCACCAGCACCGCGTTACCCGAATTCAGTGAACTCAACACCGCAGCCTGTACCCATGAGTCCTCAGTGCCGAGCAGCAAACCGCTGAGAATTCCGGCCGCCGCCCGCCCCTCCAGTCCGCCCGCTGCTGTCGCCAGTTCCAGCCGAACTTTCATACTGGGATCCGTTACCAGCTCTTTCAATACAGCAAGCTCACCTCCCAGCAGTCCGGCCTGTCCGCCCAGCCGCACGGCCCATCGCCGCACTCCAGCATGCTCATCCGCCAGACCAGTTCGCAGATCTGCTGACTGCAGCTGCTGCAGTTCACCCAGCGTACACAATGCGTGCAGTCGAGCCGTTGCGGATTGACCTTCCTGCAGCAATTTGCGCAACAGCGCTGCTGCCCCCTCCGGCCGACGCTCCACCAGCAATCGCTGCGCGGCATCTCGCACCCAGCCGTTCGAACTTTCCAGCTGCCGTACCAGTTCATCCGCCGTGACAGTCGCCCCGGACAGCCCCGCACCCTTCAAAAATGCGGGCGGCTGCACTGCAGCACCACGCGGAACCACCCGATAAATTCTTCCCCGGTCGTCGCCAGACCTGAAGAATGGTCGCAGCTCATCCTGCCCCTCCTTCGGCAGCCACTGAGGATGCTCGATCATATACCGATACATGTCCACCACCCACAGCGCGCCTTCCGGCCCCGTTCGCACCATCACCGGACGACACCAGCGGTCCCGTGACGCGAAGAAATCCGCCTTCGCATCCACTTCACCCGGGTCCCGCTCCAGCCGAAATGTGGCTCCATCCTCAATCAGCCGATTGTGCTGCACCAGATTACTGAATGGCTCACACGTAAACGCATGCTGAAACTCACTGCCAAACAGCAACTCATCCAGATACACCATTCCGGAACAGGCGGAAGTGAATCGCCCGGCCTGCTCAAAACTGTGATACCGCTTTTCTGCCACGGCCGCCGGCCAGACTCGCGGGTTGGACTCCGTCAGCAGGTGCCTCGGATTCGGAGCAGCAAAATTCGGATTGCGGCGAATCGCTCCATCCTCCAGCACATAATGCCACAACGGAAAACTGTTCTGTTCGCCAAACCAGTTGCCCCACGCATCCCGATTGCGTCCAAACTGCGACGGCCCGCTCTGCGGCTCAATCTCACCCGTCTCAGGACGAAACCGAAAATCGCGACTGCCAATTTCCACCACTTGCCCAGTTCGCAGCGATGCAATCTTACTGTCAGCACCATAGCCCGGATGATGACTGCCGATCGCACAGTACACCCAGCCGTCCAGCCCCCACCGCAGCCCGTTCACACGCAGCTGCTGATTGCCCTCAAGGAATCCCAGAAACAGCGTTTGTCGAATATCGGCCACGCCGTCGCCGTCCGAGTCCGCCGCATAAAAGATCTCAGGTGCCGCCGTGACCAGCACACCCTGCCCCCAGGCCAGAACCCCATTCGGAAATGCCACGTTGTCTAAAAACACCCGGCTCGAATCATACTGGCCGTCGCCATTCGTGTCCTGCAGCACGCGAATCCGCCCGCCAGCAACGCCGTTCCCGTCCATGCCCGACGGATAGTCGGCCATCTCGGCCACCCACAATCGCCCGTCCACACCCCAGTCAATCGCCACCGGATCCTGCACCAGCGGCTCAGCTGCCACCAGCTGCACCTCATATCCCTCACGCACCTCAATCAAAGACAGTGACTCCTGCGGACTGACCGGCTCGGAATCCGGCCGCGGTACCCGCTCACTGATCTGCTCACCATGCTCAGCCTGCGCTGCCCGATAATGAGTCCCCGCATCGGCCGCCGTCAGCACTCTGTCATACACAGCAAACTCATCAAGCCGCCCTTCCAGTCCATACAGCCCGTCACTGCGGCCACCCAGAAACAGTTCATCATCCGCACCAAATGTCGCCGCCAGTTCTCCGTCAATCTCCGGCTGCTCCGCACCGTCCAGCCACACTGTCACTCGTGAACCCTGACGCGCAAACACCACGTGATGCCACGTTCGCGGCTGCAGTACAGTACGGCCCGCCAGCAACCCGCCAGCCTTGTTGCCATTGAACAGAATCAGCCGACCGTCATTCCCCGCATTCTCATAGTTGCCGCCTATCCCCAGGTGATCACCAGCTGCAGCCGCATCACCCGCCGGCCCCCGCGAAAAGAAATAACCGGTCACCGCCCTGTCACTGATTGGATAACCGTTCCACACCCAGCACTCCACTGTATAATCGGCCGGCAGATCCTGCCCGCCGGCACGCACACGACCACCCGCAAACTGCACCGCCCGATTGCCCCGCACCCCGGACTGCAAACCCGCACCACGCGGACCCGGCAAATAAAACGCCACTCCCGGCTCATAAATCGCTGCACGACCAGGCCGCTGAACCGACGCTGAATCCGCGACCTTCCAGCCATCCGTGACCCGCTCAGAAACCGGCACACCCGCCAGCTCACCCAGCCGCCAGTACGCCCACGGCAGTGAATGCTTCACTGCCCCTGCATACGCATGCTGCTCGTCTGTGAATGGCTTCGCAGACGATCCGGATACCTGCTCCAGCAGACGAGTCAGCACGGCTGTAATCTGAGGTTCCGCCTGCACTTCAAGGCCCGCAGTTCGCGCCGGCCACGTCGTATATCCCCCCAGCACATGCTGCTCAGGTGGCGGAATATAGCCTTCAGCGCCATTCGCCAGTTCAATATTCATCGTGGCCGCCAGAGGACTGGAATGTTTCAGCTTCAGCCCCGTAATCCCAAACACTTCGTTCGGCAGCGCCGTAATTCCCAGATCACCAATCCGGATCGCCTGCAGTTTCAGTTCACGCTGCGGCTCCTCATGCAGATACAACTGCTCAAACGAATAAACCTCAGACCACCCGCGCGGCAGACGCTCGCCAACTTCCGCCGACAGCCTGCGAGCCCATTCCAGCCGAGCCGCATCCGGCACACGTCGCTGCAGCAGCAGCTTCTCTTCAGACATCGCCAGATCCATGTCACTGCGCCAACGAATCCCCCGCCACGCCTCAGCTGCCCGCTCGGCCACCTCGGTCACATATTGATCCAGATCATTCCTGCCCGCAGGCCGACTGTAGTCCGGCCACATGCTGTCTCCGCTGGTCCCCTGAGACATCAGACCCACAAAACCACGAGCCTGATCCGTCGCGCCGATCAGTTCAGCAAATCGCTGACCAAAACGACCACAGAAATCAGCCGATACCAGCGGTGACCCATAGTAGTGCATCGCATAATTCGCCAGCACCGCCAGCGGTCGCCCATCCCGCGATCGCAAACCCAGCACTGTCAAGTCCGTATCCGCCGGACCCGCTGGACCCACATGATTTGCACTCTGGTAGCCAGGATGCATGTGCGCCCGCACATTCTGCACGCCAAACGGATCCGTCATCGACATCCGATCCGCACGGAAAATCCAGCGCCGACAATGATTGTGCACATCATCAGTCACCACCGCCCAGCCCGCTTCGACCGGCTCCAGACGCTCATTCGCCTGCACAATGCTGCGCACAATCTGCCCCGGCAAAAACTCTGCATACCGCGGATCAACCCGACTGCCCAGACACGGCATGGCAGAAGGTGCGGAATGCGTGTGAGTCGCCGAAATCAGCATCCGCTCTTCGGGAATTCCCGTCAGCTGCGATGCCTGCTGCTTCGCGTCGTCCAGCAGCTCGCGAGACAGCATCAGGCTGTCCACCACCACAATCGCCAGCCGCATCGCCCCGTCGTCCAGCACCAGCGCCCGACTCATCAGCACGTCAGCCGCACGCTCGGCCGTACGCTCCTCCACCATCCCGTTCACAATCACCGGGAACTCAATCGGAGTCACATCCACCTGAGCCGCGCCGGCCCGCAACTGGCCCGCCACAGAAACGTCGGAACACACCATCGCCAGCAGCCAGCAGCCACAAAACAGTCCCTGCATACCACGCATCATCACACTCCTGCCCGACAGCCAGCTCTCCAGAACACACCCAGAATGCCCGCAGCATAACAAATTCTGAACCCCGATACATCCGCCCAACACTCCCCCAAAACCGAACGCTGTGTCAGCTCTGCCAGATCCATCAGGGCCGCACATTTCCAGTGCCGCAGAAATTCGGTTAAACTGTGCACTCATGGCAACTGAGCCGTCCACCAGGGCCGTCGACCAGCTTTGAATCCTGCAGGCACCAGACAATGACTCCACACAGAATGCTCCTTCGACTGGCCCTCCCGCTGTTCTTCTTTGCCGTCGCCGGCGCGATCCAGGCCGCTGACTGGAGCATTCCGCTGGCCGGAAACTCCTTTCGCACTGCCCCGGAACCCGGCGGTCGCGGCCTGCGACGCAGTGCAGCACTCGAATGGAGCGACGCGCAGGACGTCTGGTCCGTTTATTTCCACGTCAGTCAGCCGGCTGCGCTAAAGCTCAGCCTCGATGTCACCACGCAGGAAGCCTCTGAAATTAAGGTCACCGCAGCCGATACCACGTTCACCGTCACGCTGCCCGCAAAAAACTCCTCACCAGTTTCCATCGGTGAACTGCAGGTCAAACAGCCAGGCTACATCAGGCTGGACCTGCAGGGAAAGAATCGCCAGGGAGCAACCTGGGGTAGCTACAAAAACCTGCTCGTGCAGTCCGACACAGCGGATCTGAAACTGGACTTTGTACGAGACAACCAGGGGAACATGTTCTATTGGGGGCGTCGCGGACCCTCGGTCCATCTTGGATACACAGTCCCCCGCGATCTGCCGCTGGAATATGCCTGCACAGAACTGACTGTGCCGGAAGGACAGGACACCATTGGCTCTTACTTCATGGCCAACGGCTTCAGCGAAGGATATTTTGGCATGCAGGTCAACAGTGCCTCGGAACGCCGCATCCTGTTTTCAGTGTGGAGCCCCTTTCAGACGGACGATCCAAAGTCTATCCCTGCCGAGCAGCGAATTGTGACCCTCGCCAGCGGCCCTGACGTCCACATCGGCGAATTTGGCAATGAAGGTTCAGGCGGACAAAGCTACCTGGTCCATCCGTGGAAGGCCGGAACCGTCTGCCGATTTTTGACTCGAGTCCAGCCGGACGCCGGCAGCAACACGACCACCTATACCTGCTGGTTCAGTGATGCCGCCGATGGCACATGGAAGCTGATTGCCAGCTTCCGCAGACCACAAACCAACACCACCCTCAAAGGCTTTCACTCGTTCCTGGAAAACTTTGATCCCAGCACCGGACATATCACTCGCCGCGTCAATTACGGGAACATCCACGTGCGCGACACCACCGGCCAGTGGCACTCGGTCACAAAAGCCCGTCTCACAGTGGATGCCACCGGTGACCAGCGTCACCGACTGGACTTCACCGGCGGTGCCGAGGGTTCACAATTCTTCCTGCAAAACTGCGGCTTCTTCACGGGGACGGCAAAAGCCGGTGATCGCTTTGAGATCTCCGGGAATGCTCAGCCGCCCAGACTTCCAGCGGAAAACTGACGCTAAATTTCCTACAATCCACAAAAGCCTCCCAGAGCTCCGGGAACCCGCAGCAGTCACAGCGAACAATCTCTTGTACATGACAGTTATATTGGCAAACTTCATCGATGTCCATCTGAAGCGAGGGCCCGCAGTTTAACGTGGTGGCAGAATGAGTTCTCTTGCCGAACCGGATCTCAGCCAGTCCACTGCCTCCCCTGGCACCGGGCCACCTGTGGAATTCTGCCCCGACTCCGCCCCCCTTCAGTTCCTGCAACAACTGCTCGCGGACCAAATGCGGCGCTGGCATACAGACGCCCCGTTTTCTGTCGAGCACTATTTGGGGCAATTGATCAGCCCCAACACACATATCAACTGGGCGCTGGAGCTGGCTGCGGGCGAATTCGCTGCCAGTCGCGGCGCTGGCAAACCGGTTACCGTCACCGCACTCTGTCAAAGATTCCCTCAGCTCGCGTCCCAGCTTCCCGGGAAGCTCTATCCGGAAACTCAGCACTCCGCCGAACCACGTTACTCATGCCGCACTCTAAGCAGCGAAGATCAGCTTGGCACCGTCTGGAAGGGCAAAGATCGCCAAAGTCAGTCGCCTGTATCCATCCGCTACTTCAGCGGCCTGCCTGAAGCTCAGCTGCAGCTGCTGCAACACAGGTTTCAGACCCTCGAGCGTCTGCCGCATCCGCAAATCCTGCCTGTACTCGACTGTTGCCGGCAGTCAGACGGAACACTGAAAGTCGTAACTCCCGCTGTACAGGGCATACCGCTGTCGGAACAGCTTCTCCTGCGCCGGCCTTCTGTCCGCGATGCAGCACAAATGCTGCATTCGCTGGCCACGATTCTCAATCATCTTCACTCCCACGGCCTTGTCTTCCTGGCACTCAGTCCTGCCAGCGTTATTATCGAACCCGACTCCGCACAACTGCTGCTCAACTGCACCACGGCTTTGCCACAAACCGACTACCTCAGCCCCGAACAGGCCCGGGCAGAGGACCATCGCATCGACTATCGCAGTGACTTGTTCACGCTCGGGATCATCTTCTACGAAATGCTGACCGGTACCCGGCCCTCCCCAGGCCACACGCCGGCAGATGTTCGGCTGCAGATCGCCTCAGCCAGTGTCGTTCCGCCACAAGACCTGCAACCAGCCATTCCGTCTGTGCTCAGTCAGCTTTGCTGCAACATGCTGCACAGCCGAGTTTCCGACCGCTGCCTCAGTGCGGCCGACGTCGCCGGCCTGCTGCAGACATGGCTGCACAGTTCACCACAATCAGGTTCGGCCGTCGAATTCATTCCAGCACCGACTGGACTGGCTCCTTTTGACGACACCGCCACAGCCAACTACCCGCTGCTGCTGTCCGGCCCTCGGAATCAGGATGGACTGCCATTACAAATCAGTCGCTGGAAATCATTGATTGAAAACTCGGCCGCTGACCAGACATTTTCAGTCGCCGTCTTTAGTGGAGCACCGGGCACCGGGAAAACCTCGTTTCTGCAGGCCGGACTGCTGCCCCGCCTTGATCCTGACATCCTGATCGTGCGAATCGACGCCGCTCATGCACAGCTTGAAAGCCGACTGACCGCGCTGCTGCAGTTGCACACCCCCTACCCTGAATTCACCAGGGACACTGGCGAAGAACTTCCGACACTGCTTCGAAACATTCGCCTCGCACCGGGAAGAAAAGTACTGATCGTCATCGACCACTTTGAACACTGGCTGCTGTCACGGAAGAATGTCGCTGACACAACACTGACACTCGCACTTAAACAATGCGACGGCCAAAAACTGCAGACACTGCTCGTCATCGATGACCGAGCCATGCAGGCAGCAGCCAGACTGATGGCCGCACTCGAAATTCCCCTGACTCAAAACCTGAACTATGCCACATTCGACCAGCTCGATGTTTCAGCAGCGACCGCAGCCCTGACGGCATTTGGCAAGGCAACCGGCCGACTGCCGCCAAATGGTCAGCACACGGCCGCACAGCGGCAGTTCATAGAACAGGGCCTGCTGGCGATCCAGCAGGGACTATTTGTACCACAGTGGCAACTGGCTCTGCTGATGCAGTTCAGTCGTCACCTGAACTGGCATCCCGATTCTCTGACGTCACTCAAACCCGGCGCCGAACTGGTCCACCAGCTGCTGGATCAAACATTTCGGGAAATCCAGCAGCGATTTCCGGATCCGGCTGCAAGCCTCGCCGCTCAGCGGCTGCTCGAAGCCCTGCTCCCCGGTGACCCCGCTGAAACACTTCGCCCGCTGCTCAGCCAGACAGAACTTGTACAGTTCGCCGGCACTGACGTTGCAGCAGAAACAGTTGATACTCTGCTCCACCTGCTCAAGTCTCAGCTCAGCCTGCTGCACTGTTTTCCCGGGTTTCCCGCCAGGCCGCCAGCGCCTCACGCTGTCCTCAACGCTGAACTGAAAGGCACAGAAAATTCCGAACCAACCGACAACCCCGCAGCCACGACAACTGCAAATCAGATCTCTTCGGAAGAAACTGCCACAGCAGATAGTACTGCCGCAGCAGATAGTACTGCCACAGCAGAACCTGTTGCTGTCGACAGCAGCATTCAGCAGCAGGAAGCCGAAGCGACAGCCTTGCCGGATTCCGAATTCGCCGGCACGCCCGATTCCTTCCCGGATTTTCGCACCGCCGAAATCCCTGATGTCGCCTGGCAACTAAGCCACGATTTTCTTGTCGCACCTCTCGGCCACTGGCTGTCTGAACATAATCGCAACAGCCGCCTCGGACGCGCCGAAGTGACACTCAAAAACTGCCTCAGCCACTGGACAACCAGCCACACGGCAAACAAACTTCCATCACTGTATCAATGGCTGCAAATCGCCGCACATACCGACCGCCGCAGGTGGACCAGCACAGAACGCCAGCTGGTACAGGCTGCCGAAAAACGACACGTCCGACGCATTCTGCTGCTCATGATTCTGTGCCTCGCCGTACTCGTAACAGCCTCGCAGACTCTCCGCCGCTTCCGAGCCTCAGAACTGGCACACAGCATCGCTTTGGCGCAACCCGAGCACCTGCTGCCACTGCTGCAAAAAGCCGATCGGGTCGGCGAAATTATTGACCAGTACCTGCAAATCCACATCCCCGCTGACCCTCAGGCAAATGACTCCGCAGCCGAGCGAAAGGCCGCCCTCGCCGCTCAACTGGCACTCCTGCCAAGACACCCCGAGTACGCACTGCCTGTGGGCCAGACATTCCTGTCAGCCGATATCAGCACTGCAAGCGTCATTCGCGAACGGCTGCTGACCGTCTCGCCCAAAACAGCAGAAGTATGGAAAGACACGCTGCTGAACCCAGCAAAATCGGACCGCCGGCGATTTCGAGCGGCTTTGGGACTGGCCGGTCTAAAAACTCAGCCTGATTCCAGCCTCTGGGCACCCGACATCCTCAGATTCACCGCACTGCAACTCACCCAAACCTGTGCCGAGCAGCAGCCTCGACTGCGCAGTCTGCTGCAGCCCGTAGCCCCGCTGCTGGTGCCCTATCTTCAGGAACTTTGCACCGCCACCACGGTGTCTGAACTTCAAAAAACCAGTGCCGCCGCGGCCATCGCTCAGTTCAGCCCAGGTACGCCTCAATTGCTCACCGACCTGCTGCTCGAGGCCAGCCCGGCTCAGGCAGAACTACTCGTCCCGCCTTTCGCCGCACTCAAACACCAGCCCTCCATCGAACGGCTGCAGCAGCTGCCCGCCAGCCTGCCGCCCCGCGAGGGCTACCCCGCATTTCCATGGTCCGAGGGATTGCGGAACGCAAATGCCGCACTCACGCTTATGGCCGCCGATTTACATGCTGAAGCAGCAGCACCTCTGAGGCTCACTGAAAATGCCGATGTCGTCAGCCTGTTCGCCACACTTGCCCCACAATGGCACGTTTCAGCGAATGACCTCATCCTGGGCTTTGAATTCAACGAACGACTGCGAACACAACCGGGTGGCAACCAATCTGCACCTCTGGCAGAACAGGCAACCTGCAGCATTCTGCTGGCCCTCAGCAACTGGCCTTTCGTCCAAATGCCCACCAGCGTCCAGGATTCGCTCCCGCCGTACCTGCAATCCCTTTACCAAAACGATCCGAGCGCAGCGATACACAGCCTGAGCGGCTGGCTTCTGGAAAAATGGGGATTCGGAAATCTGCGCGATGCCGCCGACGAAACTGACGTCCCCTATGACCCACGCAGCAATCGCCAGTGGTTCCGTCACAGTCTCCCTCTGACTGACAACTCAGGAAGAAAATCTGGCAATCAACCGACCGATAAGCTCAGGCTCACATTTATCGTCATTCCGGCAGGCGACTACACCATCGGCACTCCCCCGCGGACAATCACTGTCACTGCTCCCTTTGCAGTCTGCGATCGGGAACTGCCACAATCCGTATGGGTCCGCTGCCAAAAACAGGCTTGGCCAGAACCGCTCGACAAACCGGATCCATCACCCCAGCAGACTGCATCGGCCAGCGATCCGGCAGCCAGCAGCCTCAGCTGGATTGACGCCGCCACGATCTGTCGCTGGCTCACACAAAAACACCGTGGCACCAGCGAATCATGGCAATGCTTCTCACAGACAATGACGACGGATATACGAGCCGATCGGCTTGGATTTCGCATGCCCACCAGCGACGAATGGGACATTGTCTGCAGCAGAAAAGGAGCCAAAGCATTTGCCAGTGGCAGTAATCCTCAACTGCTGAATTTCTACAGCTGGTTCACACCCGACGCAACGGCACCACAACCACCAGCACGGAAACCACCCACACCCAATGGTCTGTTCGACTGCCACGGAAACGTGGCCGAATGGACACTCGATGCCAGCCAGCCAGGCTTCAGAATCCATCGCGGCAGCAGCTGGGATTCCACCCCACTGCTGTCAATGCTGAACACCAGTTACAGCAGCCCCGAAAATACCGCAGCGACAAACGTGGGACTGCGACTGGCCTGCACACTGCCTGACAACAATCGCAGGCCGAACAGCAGGAAGTAAGTCGGGCATTCCGCTAACCTGACGATCGACGCTCATAACGACTTTGTGACACGCCATGGGCCTCAAGAATCAGTTGCTCAAGGCGAACTGCATTCGGGCCCGATGGATTCAAAATGCAAAGAAAATTTTGCCGCCAGTAATCCGGATGCGGCAGAAATTCGTTGAGCCGAGTGTAATCCAGAACATCCACGTTGAAGTCGCCGCCAGGAAACAACTCCCGAAACGTCTCCGCTCGCACCCCCAAATTGACTCGAAATACACCCTCTCGATTCAGATTCGAACGATTATCGTAGTCACTGTCCGAATTCGCCATCGTCAGAAATGGCATCCGATGATCGTCACCATAAAAATAGAATCGATAACCATACGCCTCTGATGACTGCACGTTCGGCAATGACGCAACAAAAGATTCCACCTGACACTGATCCATCGACCCGCCCCCGCCACCGGCAATCAAGCCAGCTCACTTTCCCACGACAAAACACACACCGTCAAATCCTGGCATCTGAGCCCCCCCACTGGCAAACACTCACTCAGACATTCCCAACACCACAACTCCCTCCACACTACGCCCACAGACCACCGAATCCACCCCTCGCCCCCGTGAAACTGGGGAGAGAGGACGGGAGTGAGGGGGCGATGGCATCCATGCCATAGAGAGTAGATGCGAGAAAGTTGAGAGGAGAGCAGGCAGTTCACCACACACCACAGCACCCCCCTGCGTTTCCCTTCGCGACTTCGCGACTTCGCGGCTTCGCGTGAGCCCAAACCGCCCACTGCCCACCCCACTCGTACTCGTACTCGTACTCGAAAACAGCCCGCCACCGCCCTTCCTTCGCGGCTTCGCGGCTTCGCGTGTGTCCAACCGCCCGCAGATCACCGGCCCGATCATGGAATCCCTGCACCCGAACAAGGAGGCAGCACAGAACCGAAACGCCCGGAACTCACACCCGCGGACTCCCGTCCGCGGCTCGCCAAACCGAAAACCGAAAACCGAAAACCGACCACTGATCACTCCTTGCTCCCCTCGCCCCCGTGAAACGGGGGAGAGGGGTCGGGGGTGAGGGGGCCAGACACCCTGAAAATCCGCCACCCAAACGGTAAAAAACCAGCACGGGGCTCGGGCTGGAAAGCCCGAGCTACAAAGAGAACCACCCGCGGCAACCTGATCGAACAATAAACACCGAACACTGTCCGTTGCGTTTCCCTTCGCGGCTTCGCCGGACTCGCTGTTTGTTTCCGCTGGCAAAGTTACAATCACACGAAAACCGAGTCCGACGTAGCGAGTTGTTGCCGGGTAGGCTTCGCGATGCGCCGAACGACAGTACTTCGGAACGTGAAACCAGCAGCCTCCGCGCAGTACGCGTTTGTCGCCGCTGCCAGGTCCGGTCGGATCCGTCACGGACTCACGTGGATAGTCGCCGTAAAGATCCTGACACCATTCAGACACATTCCCATGCAGATCCGACAGAGACCAGGGGTTTGGCTGCTTTGTACCGACAGGATGTGTGGCCTGCCCAGAGTTTTCGAATCCCCAGCCGTGGTCGGGGAACAGCTTCTGGTCATCGCCGAATGAGAAATCACCGGAGGTTCCGGCTCGGCAGGCATACTCCCACTCCGACTCCGTCGGCAGTCGATACTGATTTCCGGATGATGTTTCCGACGCCAGAGAAGTCAGTCGACGGCAGAACTCCTGAGCTTCATCCCAGGTTACTGAATCCACCGGATGATCAGCACCGCGAAAATGCGACGGATTCACACCCATGACCGCCTCATACTGCGTCTGAGTCACTTCCGTCTGCTGCAGCCAGAATCCCCGCGCGATCGTGACATCGTGCGGGTGTTCATTCAGCATATGAGTGACGGAATCTTCCGGGCTGCCCATTCGAAAAGTGCCTGCGGGACACCAGCTGAAACGCAGTGCGAGCTGTGTGAGTTGCTTCGTCTCTCCTGCAACCATTCCGGCCGTCGCCGGAGGACTGACGAACGAGTTGTCCCGGGACAGAGGGAGCTGATCCCAGGGCTCGGGTGGCAGTGGTTCCGCAGAATCGGAGGTCCCTTTGGCGGCCTGCCGTTCATTTTCCGATTTCAGTGGCTCCGACTGCTGACTGCACCCGGTCGCAAGAACAAAAAACGCGAGCAGAACCAGCAGAGATCGCCTGGAATTCCAGTCAAACATGGCGGTTCCCCCCATTGTCCGGTGAACGCAGAGCAGACCTCTGCCGGTGCCCTGCAGACTTCCACGACAGCGTTTGAATCTTCAGGCTGACGGCAGAACAGCGACAGCGCACCCACCACGGCACGCAACCTCAAATGTTGATGACTTGACCAGATTCGTCAAGGGATGACTTGACCAGATTCGTCAAGGGTCGTAGAAGTATGACTTCGTTCCGTGGGCGAATCTTCGCCCCAGTGGTGCCTTCACCTGCCCGGATGATCTGTCTTTCAGGACCTTTGCAAGGAGACAATTGACGACCGGACGGCCCAGTCGCGGGCGACAGCCAGACAGGGCATTTCCGCATAGCCGCTTTTTTGATGGGATTGTACCCGTCGATCGCTTCGAGATTTCTTGGGGGATCCGTGCTATGGTATGGAATCAGAGTTTCACAAAGAACAGGCGTGCCTTCACGCTGATTGAACTGCTGGTCGTTATCGCCATTATTGCCATTCTTGTTGCCCTTCTGCTGCCCGCCGTTCAGCAGGCGCGTGAAGCTGCTCGCCGAACTCAGTGCAAGAACAATCTGAAACAGCTGGGAATTGCTCACCACAATTACCACGATGTGTACGGGATGTTCGCTCCGAACATCAATGTGATCTGGTCCGGTCCGCCATATACGACAGCGCTGCGACCAACAATGGGAAGCCAGGCCAGTCACCTCGTGAATCTGCTGCCCTACGTCGAGCAGACGAACCTGTATCAGGGAATCGACTTCGCGCGTTCCTCGGCCGTCAAGCCGTGGAATCAGGTGATCAGCGGCAAAAGGCTGAATGAGACAGTGATCCCGATGTATCAGTGTCCCAGTGAGCCAAAGGGACCGACCCTGACGACCTTGGCCAACCCAGCCCGTGCAATGACCAACTACGCCGGCTCTACCGGGTCAACTCTGCTTGCTTCAAATCGCGGCTGCAATCTGGCTTCGATTGTTGGCAATGGGGGAGCTCGCTTCGATCCGAACGATGACGGAGAAGACTGGTTTGGTCGGGCCACGATTGGACAGTATGCCCGATCTGACACCGCCGATCCATCGGGAATCTCCGGTGTGATCGCCCGCAGTTCCTGGGCCGCCAAGATGCGTGACATCACGGATGGCACTTCCAATGTGATCTGCATGGGTGAAGTGCGTGGATCGTGTGCCGACGCTCTTGGATACTGGGGTCCGGGGGTGGGAGGTGGCTGGGCCGATTCAGAATCGCTGTGGTTCGCCACCACACCTCCGATCAATTTCCCCAATTGCCCTGGAGAAAATGGCAATCCCGCATCCGGCTGGCCAAACAACTGCCGCCACCCTCAGAACTGGAACACGGGTATGGGATTCAAGTCCCTTCATACCGGCGGGGCACAGTTCCTGTTCTGCGACGGCTCCGTCAGGTTCGTCAGCGAAAACATCGATCACACCACATACCAGATGCTGGGTGATCGATGGGACGGAAATCCGGTCGGTGAATTTTGATGAGACATGGGCAGGACTTCCATAAACCCTGACTGCTCAATTCCCCGGCGCTGTCATCTGCAGGGCAGCGCCCCTTTTCTCTTTCTGAGACCACGTAATCAAGGAACTTTCCATGAAGCCATCATGGAACATGACGCTGATGTTGTCATCTCTGGTCTCACTGATGCTGTCGCAGGGATGTGCAGGAGGCCCCAGAATACCGGCCACATTCCCTGTGACCGGAAAAGTTCTGTACAAGGGTGCTCCTCTGGTGGATGCAGAAGTGTCGTTTGTTTCCAAACTGGACAACCAGGACGTGCGTCCCGCCAACGGCCGTACGGACGCCGACGGTGAGTTCTCTCTGACGACTTACATCGATCCTCAGCATGAAGTTGAAGGGGCGACAGCCGGGCAATACACCGTCACAGTGAACAAGGTGGAAACGATGAGTGACGAGGAGATGATGAAGCAGTTTCAAAAGAACCCCTCGATGACGTTCAAGCCACTGGTGCCAACCCGATACACAGTGCCGTCAGAAACTCCGCTGGTGGCCTCGGTGGAGGCCGGAGGAAAGAACCACTTCGAGTTTACTCTGGAAGAGTAGGCCGACAGAAGACCGCGCCTCACCGTGATGACCTGATCAGCGCTCCCTCAAGGGGGTGCGTTGAACGCGACACGACGCCAAGATATGTCCTGCCCTTCAGATCTGTGGACTGCGTGTCATCCGTGGTTGTGCCTCTTTCAGCGGTTGGTTTGCTGCGGATCGCGCTGATTGAAAAGACGGACAAACCCCGGCCCCCATCCGGCACGGGGCCGATGCGGGTCGGGGCACTGGTTTTTGGCGCGGCCTGTATTGCCAGCCCCTCGCTCGACCGACGCGGGGTCGGTCGGGGCCAATTCACTCCGTCGGCGAGCGGAGTATGTCAATGCTCCGGTAAACATGCACCGGTAATATCGAACGACCAGCAGCACAGCGACAGGCTTCACCGAGATTTCAGCTGCCAGCCACCGGGATTCCATGTTCCAGTTGGATGGCCCCATAGTCGATAAAACCGTGGCTCCATCGGCACGGAGGCGTTGGGGCCGGGGCATTGGTTTTTTTGGCGTGGTTTGTAGTTGCCAGACCCCGGCTCGACCGACACGGGGTCGGTCGGGGCCGAATGCGGTGCGGCGGTAGTCAAGGATCTGCAGATGTCTGCCACGGGGACATCTTCACGCCATAGTCCGAGGACTCATGATCTGACTTTGCGTCTTTGCGTGAGACCATCTCACCGCTACCAGAGATTTCAGGTGCCAGCCACCGAGAGAGATTCCATTTCCTGTGCTGCAACGGCTTCACGGATGGCCCGGGAATGGCATTGCTGTTTTGACGAGTCGAATGACCCGCTGGATATTGATGGCAATTCATGAATCGCCAAACAGTGCGGTCAACGGCAGGATGTCGCACGGCAGCACGGGATCCGTGATCAGTCTCTACGGCAGCCTGCCGGAGCCAGAGGGAAATTCACCTCGCGGCTCCGCGGCTTCGCGTGAGTCCAACCGCCCGCAGCCCCACATCCACTGATCACTGATCACTCTCCACCTGATACCCCAGGTTCCGCAGCAGCTTCGCCAGAGTCTCCCGGTGCTGCGGCGGCAGCGGACGAATCGGAGCCTGCGGATCACCCACCGGCGGACCAATCATGTTCAGTGCTGCCTTCATCGTGCTGAACCAGTGAGCCCCTTCGCCACGCGAATGATATGCCTG
>JBJTPZ010000043.1:0-1932 GCA_046075365.1 Planctomycetaceae bacterium | reverse complement strand
CATTTGAGGACCACAGTTCTGCAGGTTCAATGCCTAACGCAGCAGCAATTCGGGCCACCGTCTTACGTTGTGGTCGGCACTGTCGGTTTAGCATATTTGAAATTGCGGACTGTCCCACACCGATGGCAGACGCCAATTGCTCTTGAGTCATCTCCTTCTCGGTCAGGAACGCACTCAATCGTTGTGCAAATGTCTGCTCCTCTTCGATCATCTGCTCGTTACGTCCGTGGGGATCACGTTTTGCCAGTCGACCGCAATCGTCCAGCATGTTGACCGACTCGCCAGGAAAGATCGCGTCTGTAATCGTGTGAATTGCCCGCTTACGTTCGTCTTCGGTAGATTCTTCGTTGTTCCAGATCCTGATCATGCAGTCCACAACTGCCTGAATTTCCGGGTCACATTGATCATAGGCGTTGCGAATTGCTACGTAGAGCTTGATGTTCTCCGTCAAGACATCTGAAACAACATCTCGCGTACTCATTCGGTCCTTACTTTTCGTGATTGTCATCAGTTCGGTTCCTCCATTGTTTGACATACCTTGTCACAAATGGCTCTGGTAGTTTCGAATTCGAACGATTTTTATCCGTGCAGAAAAAGTGTCGAAATCGTTGGTTGAAAACCGTTGGGTCTTTTTCTGCATGACAGAAATGACCCACAAACGAGGAAGAACATCGCCCGGCAGGATGATCTTCTTTTCAAACGGATAGAAGATGATTCGCAGGTTGTTGAATCCCCCGATCTCATCGTCAATTCGAAGTTCATGGGCCCGAGGCTTCGCCATTCCAGTGATTTCCTCCCAATCCAAATCGGCAACCTGGCCCGATACAGATTTCCTGTCGGGCCAGAATGCCAATTTCAGTGCATGCCTTCGCAGTTCCTGATAGTCGCGAAACTTCGGGAAAAGTGCTTGCGCATCTTTGATGGCAGACCCAATTGGGGTGACATGGAACTCGCCGAACAGCTTTGACATTCCGTTACCTCATATTTTCTGACCTTCCTGCCTGATCGGTCGGCACTTCACAGAATATCACACAAAAAAGTGTTTTCTATCACATTTCGTCCGTTTCTTCGTAAATTATGCGAATTCGTGGGCATTATTCGGCCCGCACTTTTGCCAATCGCAACTGCCGGTGATCACGTGTGGCGTCATCACGCACATTCGAGGCGATCCGGAACGGCTTGAAGATCTTCCAGCAGAGCCATGCCTTCTTGTCTGATTGAGATCCGCTGCCACGTTTTCAAACTGGTAACGGCCTGATTCAGATCAGCTATTCCTCGCAGTCTCAAAGTGGCCACCGTTTCTCAAGGCTTTCGGGCAGCAGCCTTGCTGAAGTGGGCGTCAGTCACTTGCGGGCAGGGATGGTTCTGGCAGTTCCGCCA
Source organism: Planctomycetaceae bacterium (assembly GCA_046075365.1). GTDB lineage: Bacteria > Planctomycetota > Planctomycetia > Planctomycetales > Planctomycetaceae > SXXK01. Next base: position 552 of record JBJTPZ010000043.1, on the reverse strand, counting down.
TCGAAGCCGCAGTATTCAGAAACCGGCCGAGGAAACGGCGGTGCGAGTATCATCGAATTACCCCCAGTGAGTTGCTCGTAAATGCTGCCCTGCCCCGGCGGGCGTGTTGAGTTGTGTTCGTTGCTGCGGAATCGCCTGGTGGTCGCCGATTTTTTAACGGCCGAACTGAGCTGCTGGGTTTCCAGGTGTTGCGGCAGATGGTAGTCTGGTGCAGTGCTGGTCAGCTGCTGAACGCAGTGTTGCGGGCAAGTTGTTGTCACGTGTGCTGACTGGGGTTGTGGTAGCTGGGGTGGGGGAGGCAGTGATGAGTCGTCTTGGCTGGCTGATGGCGAGTCTGTGGCTGCTGGGCGGTGCGGGAGCTGTTCGTGGCGACGAGAAGCCCGGGGAGCAGGTTCCTGTGAGCGAGGAGCTGCCCGAATTTTCGGTGCGGCTGCGGGAGGACGTGGTGTATGGCCGGGTGGGTGAGCGTGAGCTGCTGCTGGACATTTTTACGCCCGAGGTGGAGGGGCCTGTTCCGGCGGTGATTGTGATTCATGGCGGGGCGTGGCGATC
>JBJTPZ010000042.1:0-4094 GCA_046075365.1 Planctomycetaceae bacterium | reverse complement strand
CCCCAGCCAGACATCGATGTTCCTGAGGCCGCTGGCTGTCGGGCCACAGTTCGCCGGTGCCCGATGCACATTGGCCTTGCCTGCCAATGCCTTTCGCACGGACTGCGTGTAACCTCGCGACACCGAATCGCCGATGAGCAGCACGCGCGGGAGTTTTGGATCGTCAGCCACGAAGTCAGAGGCGTTGGAGCGGCCCGCGACCTTGTCGCGCTTGTGCAGCGGCAAATAGAACCCGCCAAGTTGCGATTGCAGCACCTGCTCCCAGGCTTGCTGCTCCGGCGACATCTTCGCAACCAGCGCCTGATACTGCTTGTCGACTATCGCTTCTGCTTTGGCCTTTTGGGCTGCGGCTTCCGCAGCATTCGTTGGCTCGCCCTGCGGCGGGCTGTTGGGCTTTGTGGCATCGTCGGCGTGCGCGCCCAGCGGCGCGAGCAATAGGGCGGTGAGCAGGAAAAGGCTGAGTTTCATGGTTTTGCCCTGGATTCAGGCGATTGGGTTGTGCTGCCGGACGGCCCGAGCAGTTTGGACAGGAAGATGTTGTCGCCAAAATCCTGACCCACGCGACGGTGGGTGGAAATCTCATATTAGCCGATCACCCGTAATTCACCAGGCTGGCTGGATTCTTCATCCAGCATGGCAGCAAAGGCTTGCCGATCACGTTTGCCAGGCTGAGTTACCTGGCGGTCATTTAGAACCTTCTGAGCCGCCTGCACGACAGTACAAACAACAAAATCTGTGATCGACTGGCCCATCTGAGCCGGGGCGTCCTTGATCGTTTTTTTTCAGATCGTCGCTCACCCGCGATGTCGCGAGACGCGATGAAGACAGGCGGAGTGGCTGCCTGGGCAACTCGGCTCAGTGGAAGCTTCACGCCGGTACGTGCTGGATCAGCAGTAATTGTTGCGCCCGGAGGCAGATGACACGCGGAACATTTGGTGCGGGTGGCGGGGCCGCAGGTGCATGCCGCGAGGTCGCCGCGGGGACACAGCACGTTGCCAGGGTGCCGCCTAAACGCTGATGAACGCTGGCGGGCGTCATAACGTCTTTTGAAACCACGCCAGTCGGCTCGGCGATCGCAGCGTTGTCCGATGGCCAAAGGCCAGTCGGGGGTATGGCTGTGCTGACCAGGAGGCTGGTGGTGCGTGAATGGTTATTTCTTTGGACCCCGTTCATTTGAAAGCGAGGTGCCGTATGGCAAATCGACCCATTCACGAAATTCGTCTCGGTAAAGTGAAAGCTGCCATCTGGCGGAATGAAACAGACTCGGGAGTACGCTACAGCGTCGCTCTGGTCCGCATCTTCCGCACTGACAACGGCTGGGAATCCTCACCGTCCTTCGGTCGGGATGAACTGCCGCTGGTTGCCAAGGTGGCTGATCGTGTCCACTCGTGGATCTACGAACAGAATGACCGGTCAGACAGCGTTTCGGAAGCTCCCGAACCCGCTGCTCAAACCGCGTCAGCTCCGCATCCCGGACGCCAGCGTGCTGTGAATCGCTGATCCATCCGATCCGCTGTTCACCGCCTGGTTCCTGAGAGGTCCTTTTTCTTCTGGTTTCACGCACCACCAGACCTCTCTCCATTCGCTGACTCCCCAGCCGCTCCGCCGGTACCTGCCGCCGCGGCCCCGGACAGCTGCATACGGGTAGAAGTCAACGCACCCGGTTTCCTCTGGGGGGCAGAGTGGTCAGTGGTCAGCGTGGGGTGGGCCCCCTCACCCCCAACCCCTCTCCCCCGGGGGGGCGAGGGGAGTTTGTTTGGCCCTGTTCCTGGTTCCTCACTCCCGCGTTCCTCACTCCCTAATTTCCTCCTCCCTCACTCTGTTCCCGAGAGGAGGCCGGTGGCGTGCAAACCTCGGTTTTTTCTGTTTTTCAGATTCCAACAAGGAGTGTGTTCCATGAACAAAGAGGAAGCGTTGCAGGCCAGTGATACGGCTCTGCAGGAACTGGCGACGGCACTGCGGCAGGGCAAAAGCGATTCGCTGCTGCACTACCTGTCAATGCTCAGTCGGTTCCATCGGTATTCGTTCAGTAACTGTATGCTGATTGCCCTGCAGAAACCCGACGCCACGCTGGTGGCAGGGTTTCAGCGGTGGAAGTCGCTGGGACGGTTTGTGAAGCGGAACGAACGCGGCATCGCGCTGCTCGCTCCCATGATCAGCCGGTCCAAAACGGAAGCTGCTGATGAAGCGGATTCCACGGAAACGAAGGCACGAGTCCTCCGGGGATTCCGGGTGGTTCATGTCTTCGATGTGTCACAGACGGAAGGTCGCGAGCTGGCATCTTTTGCCAGTCTGGCGGGTGATCCCGGTGACTGGCTGCCGCGTCTGGAAGGACTGGTGGCCAGTCACGGGATTCGGCTGGAGTACCCGGAAGTGGTGCTGCAGAACGCCAACGGGGCATCTTTCGGCGGACTGATTCACGTCAGTTCCCGACTGCCCATGGCTCAGAAGCTGTCGACTCTGGCCCACGAGCTGGCTCACGAGCTGCTGCATCAGGGAACTGATCAGCGGCCGTCCAGCAAGGCGGTCCTGGAGACGGAAGCGGAGGCGGTGGCGTGGGTGGTGTGTCGAGCCTGCGGGCTGGACTGTTCCACTCGAGCTGCCGACTACATTCAGCTGTGGGACGGTGACGAGCAGACTTTGCTGCAGTCGCTGGAGCGGATTCGGCGGGTGGCCAGCGGCATGCTGGAACATCTGGCGACGCCGCCTCGTGAGTCGCAGCCGGCTCCAGTCAATGCGAATCGGCCCGCACCCCGCGTGGTCACCGCAGTCGCGACGGCAGCGGCATCGGCTTTGCCGGCGGCCGCCAACACGGACTCTGCTGAGCCACTCTACTGCACGGCGATTCCGCAGCCTGGAGACCTGATTCAGGTGCAGACCAGTGACTGGGAGTCTCTGCAGGCCGGTGACTGGCTGCGTGTGTGTGAGCCGTCGTTGCGGGCGGTGGAGTCGAATCTGCTGCGGGTGGCACCGCGGCAGCGAGTTTCCACGATGTGGGGTCCGCTGCAGGGTCTGCCGGACGGGACACAGCCGGAAGTGATGCACACGACTGGCGGCCCATTTCGGACTCTGCAGATCACGGATCTGGAGGAGCTGGAATACCGCGGCCGGGGCATTGACGTGTTCTGGTGCTGGCGCGGCGCACCGCAGGATGGCCAGCGTCGGGACCGCCCGCTGAGGGTGGGTCTCTGGAGCTGTGGTCGCCTGCGGAGTGAGCAGCAGGCTGCGGTGCGAATCGTGAACGGAGGTGTGTGATGGCTCAAACTGTGACCACTCCGTATGCTGCTGACTGGATCCCGCCGCGGACATTGACGGGCGTTGAGCTGTGTCGCTGGATGCGTCGTTTTCGAACGACCATTCGGGACCTTGCGCAGCGTCTGGGAATCACTCAGCGGCGAATCCGTGAATGCCGTCGCGTGGGCCTGGGAAACCCGCACACGGTACGTGACTGGCTGGAAGCGATTACGGGACACGATCCTGGACCGCGACCGGACATTGTCAACCTGCAGCGATGGGAACTGCCATTGACCCGTCGCTGCAGCCGTCGCCTGTTTCTGGGCCATGCCGTGCTGCAAGTCTATCGGCATACCTGGTGCAGCACGGATTGTTTCCTGATCGACCGACCGGAACTGCTTCGCCAGTCCCGCTGAACTCGGATCGATCAACAAAGGTTCCCGTTTCCCAAACTGCACGCCACCGGGACCTCTTGTTTTTTGGGGGTTAGGTCAGGGCCTGTACCCATTAAGACACCACGGTCGGGTAAGATCCGCTGACTGCACAGCAGCTGCGTTTTCGGAACTGAGAATCGCTGAGAAATTACAAAAAGATCAAGGTGGTTGGACAATAGGTTGTCCAACCATGACTGGTACCATCAAGGGTGGTCTGGAGCGTGGCGATTATGCCCAACCGAATATTCCTCGACGGTGGAGGACGGATTCTGTCCTGATTCCCGTGCAAGGGTGTTTGGTTGCGGGTACGATTTCTACCGCCGGATCCCGGAAGGGGGAGAACTGTTTCAAGCAGTGAATCCCCAGCCTCCCCCCGAAACCCAACGACCGTACCAGCGAGCCCCCAATGGATGTCTTTGACCTGCG
>JBJTPZ010000041.1:0-3757 GCA_046075365.1 Planctomycetaceae bacterium | reverse complement strand
GCTGTGAGGATTGAGTCCGAAACAACTTCCCGGATTTTCCGGCCCTCGCGCTGCCCGTTTCCCGACCGCGAACACAACGCGATCACTGCCAGTGGCGGTCCATCAAGCTGGTAGCTGAAACGTTCAAAGCCCACGGCTGCGAAGCCGATTTCATCCCCACCTCAGAGCTGGGCGCCCGCACCCTGTCATACCACCCCTCATCCTCCGGTCCCTGCATGAACGCCTGACCGTGGTACGCGTTCGTCTGCCCCCAGCGGAAGATGTATGAGGGATCGGCAAACTGGCACGGGTCGCCCGGGGCTTCGATGGCGTTGAGCCGTGCGATCAGCTGCTGGTCAAAGTCGCCGCGTCTGGTCAGAGGCCAGCCACCGATGCGGTCGAAGATCTCACGGCGAAAAGCCAGACTGGCGTGGAAGCGACCGGTGGCGTCCTCCTGCTCCAGACGTCCGGTGTAACTGCTGAGCACGAATGATGGCTTTGACCAAAGCCGCCCTTCCATCGCTCGCACGTGCGTGCTGATGTGGTGCGGCAATCGTCGCGGAATGCTGATGATCTGCCAGCCGTCACCAGTTTGGTTCTGCAATTCACCGGCGTCGTCCAGCACGATCAGTTCGCGTCGATCGGCCGGATAGTCCTGGGCCAGAAAGCAGGCGATGGAGTTCTCGAGCAGCTTTGGCCGACGATACGTGGGGCACAGGCAACTTACAAATGGCAGTTCATTCGACATGGGACACCTCCGGATTCTGCTTCCATTTCCCCAACGGACATTCACTGGATCGCCACGACGCTTTTTCCGCCAGGTAACAGCCACAGACCGTGCAGCGGTCGTCCTTCCGCAGTTCACAGACGGAACACACCTCGAGGCGTTGCTGCAGGTCCGCGGTGTCAACTTTCTTCAGACCGTCAGCCACATGGGCTGCGACTGCCCGAGTAAGATTGGCAGCCATGGTGATACGGCCGGGCAGCGGCGGATGATCCGCCCTGCAGCATGCAACCAATCTATCCGCTCGCGCCAGAAACGCCCCAACTTGCTCGCCGAGGACCTGATTGGGGAAAATCCGGAAACTGGAAGGCTCCGGCTTCCGGATCAGAGTCCTGGACAAGGCTGGATTTCTCGGTGGCTCGCGCGACTCGGAGGATTCCACTGGAAATCTCGCCCGACTACGGATAGCGTCAATCGCACGACGGGCAACAAGACGCAGGGAAGCAACTGGTCAGCACCTCCGCTGCGTTCTGTTCGTCCGTGGTTCTCCTGCGGTGTAGCAAAACAATCGATGGGCTCCACGTAAGTCGTTCAGCAGTCTGTCTCATCACAGTAATGCGATCGAGCCTGCATAGCCGAAGTGCGGTAAAATCTATCGCACTTTGGCGGTCGAACACTTGTTCGGCAAGGCTGCTGTTTTCCGCTGGGCGATTGATGGCGCTGTTACACCAATTCGGATGGTGGCCGTGGTTGCTCGGCTGCCGGGTTCTGTCCGACTCGTCCGGGGTGCGAGATACAGGGTCTCCGAAGTTCGTAGAAGAGGCCGCCGACAAAAGGTTGGACCGAAACCCACAACGGTCCACTTCAAAATGGTCGCCTTGTCGGCGGGGGCTCGATCAACATTGTCGTTCGTTGCGATAGAATGCTGGCATGGAAACCGTGTACATCGAAACTTCGATTCTCAGCCACGCGACAGCCTGGCCCAGCAGGAATCCCACCATTGCAGCCCTGCAGGATCAGGCAAAGCAATGGCTCAAATTGGAGGCTCCGAGATTTCGTCTCGTTACCTCTCAGTTCGTGATTGACGAAGCGTCTCGCGGTGATCCAGATGCTGCCGAAAGGCGGTTGGCAGCCCTTGAGAATGTGGCGATTCTGTTGCCTGACCCGAAAGTGGAATACTTGCAAATAAAATCGTAACTGGCTGTATGATGCCACAGAAAGCCCGATTGGACGCGTTGCATGTTGCCTCGGCTGTACTTGCCGGGGTAGACTACTTACTTACACAAAATTGTCGCCACATCGCGAACGCAACCGAGCTACCTCGACTCTATCGATTACTCGAAAATCTGCAACTGCCGCGGATTTTAGTTTGCACACCAATTCAGTTTTTGGGAGATCCTCAAAATGAAATCTAACCCAATTTTGGATGAGATTTACGATACACGCGAAAAGCTATTGTCCGAACACGGTGGTGATCTGCATGCATATATTGAAGCGGCGCGAAAGCGTGCGATCGAATCAGGGCGTCCTATCCACCAACCGAAGCAACGAACTCAGTCTTTCATCGAAGTCATCGATAAGCCCCTTCCTGATACGACATCTACCCCGGCGACTCGTTGAATTCCGTCGTTACGAACTTGCCAACAGTCCGCATTCCCATGCGAAGCCCGCACGCGTCGCACGCCCGACCATCCGGTCTTTCCGCGTGAGTACCGAGTGCTGGGAGTCTCGGATGATCGCCTCGGAGAGTTGCATGTCGTGCTGATTCAGGAGTGGTAGCCAGTTCATTCAGTTGGCGTACGCCACGCTGGCATGCGAGCCTCCTGCATCCTGTTAACTCACCTGCACTTTCCGCAACTGTCTTCCTCGCGATCCCGAGGAAGACGGGCTGTTCACTTTTCGCGGCTGTTAACCAGAGAGTGTGAGAGTTCGAGACTTTTATTTTTGGGGTGCCGGGAGAGACCGGAGGGTCTCTTTCGGGGGCGCAATTGTTTTTTCTGCGGAAAGGGAAGTGCCGGCGGCTGGGTGTGGAGGCCAGAAACTGGCGAAAACACTGGGAAAAATGGCCGTGCAACGAAAAACGCCATCAGCGGTGGCTGGCGACGTTTTGGCGGTTGAAATTGCGGTTTGGTTTTCCGCAGACGAACAAAAAGCTCTTCGGAAGGACTCGAACCGGGAACCGGGTGGCTGAACGGCGTGTCGATTCAGCTCGACAGGCTCGATGCCCGCAGAACTGGCCCGACAGGAAGTGGATGGTATGGGCTTTGACCTATCGATGACTTTGCAGTCGCCGGCAGGATTTCGAGCGAGTTTGCCGAAATTGCTGTTTCTCAGCCGCAATCAGATTCGGATTTACAAGTTCTTGACAGTTCACAAATCCTGTTCGTTTCGCATAGCAAAACGCGACTATGGGCAGCGTTCGTACCGTTTCAGCACCCCAGTTCTGTCTTCCGGATGATATATTGGCCGAGACTGTCGTGGATCTTCCGGCACCTTATCACTGCAGGGATATTGGTTATGGCATCTCTCGTTCAGCAGCTCACGTCCCGCGGACTGCTGCGGCCACCGGCCTTCCTGCCTACGAATATGCTCTACGAAACCCGCATGGGCTCGACTGCATACGGTGTTTCCTCGGACATTTCGGATGTCGATGTCTACGGCGTTGCCATGCCCCCCCGTGATCATTTGTTTCCGCATCTGGCGGGCGAGATTGCCGGGTTTGGCAGGCCACAGCCGCGTTTTGACGTCTTTCAGCGGCACCAGATCCATGATCCGGATGCATACGCTGGCAAAGGCTGTGAATACGACATCAATGTTTACAGTCTGCCGCGATACTTCACGCTTTGTATGGAATGCAACCCCAATCTGATCGACTCACTGTTCACAGCACAGGAGTGCGTCCTGCATCTGACACGTGTTGGCAGCATGGTGCGTGAACGTCGCCAGCTATTCCTGCACAAGGGCCTCTGGACACGGTTCAAGGGTTATGGCTATGCCCAGCTGCACAAGATGCAGTCACGGCAGCCGCAGGGAAAGCGAGCGGAGCTGCGTGAA
>JBJTPZ010000040.1:0-11247 GCA_046075365.1 Planctomycetaceae bacterium | reverse complement strand
GCAGCCGAGGCTGGTGAGCCAGTGCTGCAGCTGTTGGGCGCGGGGGTGCAGCAGTTCCAGGTGAGACAGTTGAATTCCGGAGTCTGGCAGGCGTGCGGGTGGCAGCAGGTGTGTGTGCCACTGGATGAGTGAGGGCATGATGCCGTCAAGTTGCAGTCGGCCGTCTGCGGGTATGGTGATTTGCCAGCTGAGGTCAGCGCGCTGCATGTCTTCGACTGGTCCGGGGTCAGTGCAGCTGTCGATGGCCGCACGGCGTGTGGCGACGATGTTGGTGGTGCGGAGGACCCAGGCCGTCAGTCGCGGCGGCGATTCCGGCGGCAGATCGTCAAGCTGAAACCAGCGTGGTCGAGTGGCGGGAGGGGCGTCGGGATCGATGGCGATGACTTCCAGATAACAGGTGTCGCCAATTCTGAGCAGTGCGTTGTGGGTACCCATTCGCGGGTGTTTGCCTCCGGGCTGCATGCGACAGCCCAGTCGCTGTTCTACGCAGCGGATGCCATCGGCCAGTACGGGGGCCGTGACTACGAGATGATCGAGCTGGCAGTCGGGGATAATCACGGCGAATTCCTGGCGACGATTTCTGCGAGCGTTTGAAAGAAGGGGGATTCAAAGCCGCGGAGCACGTATGTGTCTGCGGGGCCGGTGCTGTCGATGCGCAGTCCGGGATTGGCGAAGCTGGCCACGACTTTTCCGAGCAGAGCGATGGGAATGCCCAGTGCGGCAATAATGCCGGCTGGTGCGTTGGTCAGCAGGAAGGGGCTCAGGATCAGCATCAGCAGTCCGCTGATAGTCATTAGCGCACCGATTCGGCGGGTGAGTGTGAGCTGGCTGGCGACGGATTCGTGGAGGTAGTAGTGGCAGTTGACCTGATATTGTCGCAGCACGAGGCGATATGCGGGAACCTGAACGATGGAGCTGAAGGGAGACAGATTGTCGGTGGCCCCTGTTTTGATGCAGATTGGCGGCAGCTGCACCAGTCGACCGCAGGCGATGCGATTTCCGTCAACAACGACGAACCAGCCTGGGGGGCGAAGGGCATCAAATTCAGGCCCGTGCCCCCCGATGACTTCGAACGGATTGTCGGTGCTCATATTGTCGGTGCTCACGCTGTCGGTGTTCACGCTGAGCCCTGGGTGATCAATCGGGCAGCGACAGTCTGTCGTTGCCGATCATTATTTTGGCAGAGCTCCGCCGGCTTTTCCGTCCGTGGCGGGGCCGCCGAGCTGCAGCTTGATGGCTCCGCCCTGCCCTGTCCCTCCGAACGAGAACCGCATGTTGCTGAACATGCGGCTTTGTGCATCGAGGAACTGAGCGACGGCGAAGCGGGCGATGCCGGTGCCGACGCTGGCATCGACGAGCAATTCCTGTTCGGCCGAGCGAATCTTCAATTCAACATCGGAATCTTCTTTTGTCAGTGCTTTGGCGGCATAGCTGTTGAATTTTTGTTCTGTCGTGGGTTCGGGTGTTGAGGCCTGGCCATTAATTGAGAACGACATTTTTGGTGCGGTGGTTTTTTGCAGCCAGCGTTCGAGGGTTTCCAGCCACTGTCCGGGGACTTTGCTGAGTGCATCGTCTGTCTGTCCGAGCCACTGGCTGAGCTGCATGCGAACGAGCAGCGGTGAGCCGATGGAATTTTTCTGGAGGGCCTGTTCGCTGCCGGCAACAATCTCTTCAAGCATCTGAACGGCTGATTCATTTCCGACGGTGAACCACAGCCAGGATCCGGTGGCGGCAAGGTTAAGCTGCAGCGGGATAGCGTTGCCGTTGAAGGGTACGGGAGTTTTTTCAGCGCGGATGGAGAGCATGCGGTAGTCACCGATTTCGCTGCGGCTGACGGTGACGGATTCACTGGCGGAAGTGGCCTGCAGGAGGAATTCGAGAGCGTCGAGGAATTTTTCGGCGGATTCCAGACGCATGCCTCCGCAGGGCAGCAGACCGTTTTCGACAGTGCCACGCAGGCAGAATGAGGCGTCGAGGATGCCGTAATCGACAGTCTGCTGCAGTGCCGCGACGAGGTCATCGACGAGGACAGCAGCGGCCGGGGTATCGCCGGCCGCTTCTTTCAGTCGCAGTCCGGTTGAGCCGGCGAGCACGGAGAGGAATGGTCGGATGGATTCGGGGACGGCGACGGTGGTGGAGACAACGAGAGGCGAGGCCTGATCCTGGAGAGCGGCCAGTTGTGTGCCCTGATTGCTGACGACGGACAGGAAGGATGCGAGGGTGCTGTTTTCGCGAGCGCGAATTCGCAGCTGGCTGACCACGGGCTGTCCGGTTTCGGCGGACAGTTTCAGTGCGAAGCGGGCGCGATCGATGTCAAACATGACTCGCCGCAGCAGTTCCAGTCGTCCTTCCGCAAGTACTCGACGGAGCGAATAAGTGCCTTCGGCTTCGTTATCGAATCGCTGCAGGAAGACGGAGGCCTGACTTTCGAGGGCTGCCCAGAAGGCCTGGCGGAAGTCTGAGGGGACCTGTGTGAAGTCGAAGTCAGCATACAGGTCCTGTCCGACGTGTTCTTCGTCGAGTTTCAGACCTTCACGGGTGGGCAGTTCGAGGGTGTTGAGGGCATCGGACCGGCAGGAATACATGATTCCGTCCTGAAACCGGTACCAGGTGGACATGGATTTGGGAGGTTCGGGTGGTTTTCCGGCGGCCCCCGCGGCATCTCCGACGCTGGCGGTTGCGACGATGGAGATTGCGAAGGACTGTTTGGTTTCGCCTTTGCCGGGTCCGGCCGGGGTGATCTGGGGCGGTGTGTTGCGGAGTTTTTCGAAGTCCAGTTTGACTTCGAAGCGATCTTCTGCGCCGAGGATTTCGACAGCGGGTCCCATCATGCTGGCCTGCTGTCGGATGAGTTCTTCGAACTTATCGCGGGAATCGCAGGTTTCGAAGGTGATGGGATTATCGAGTGAAACTTCGGGAAGTGTCTGAAGAAAGAACAGTGTGCCGGCCATTTCGGGGGCGGCTTCATCGGGTTTGCGGATGCGGCGGGGTCCCATACCGACGGAAACGCGACCTGCTGCGCCACCCATGAGCATGACGGGTGATTGTGGGACGCCCAGTTGTTCGCGAACGGTATTCAGGTATTTGAAGCTGTCTTCGGGACGCAGTTTGGTATGCCAGACGCGGCCGAAGATGCGTCCGCGGGCGGATGCAGCTGATTCATCAGCGGTGGTGGCGGGGCTGCCGATGGTGGTGGCGAGCAGGAGCAGAGCCAGCGTGAACAGGGTGCGGGGACGTCCGTGAGGCTTGAGCATGTGTGAGATCCGAGTTTGTGCGGGCGGGTAGTTGTGGCGATGGCGGGGCAGGTAAAAACTGCCGCAACGTTGCCGTCACAGGTAAAAACCAATGAAAAATCTGTGAGATTCGGGAAAACGGCTGCAGTTGGCGGTGATTTTTGCGAATTTCGTCGAGGAATGGGAGTGGAGGGGGCGGGTTTTCACCCGGTTTTTGGCGGTGTTTGGCTGCGGGACCTGACGATTCTGCTGAATGTACTGATTTTTGACTGCCGGTGGTGCCGATGTTAACGCCTGTCGCGGTGTCAGCATTTGTGAATGGGAGAGATTCACGGGTGTGAAGAGATGGCGCTGCAGACTGCGTATTGAGACGAGGCTCGGCACAGTGGATCGAGGTTCTGTTTCCGGGGGCGATTGAGACAACCCTAGCGTTGTCCGAAAATCGATCCATGTGCCGAGCTCGTCTGAAATTCCTGGTGGTTTTGGGGTGTACAGGCTGGCGTGTGCAGCTTTGTCGGGCAGTTTCGCCGGAGGGGATTGAGATGTTGAAGCGATTAGTTGCGATTGCCGTCATTGCGGTCGCTGTGCTGAGCTTGCCGAGGTCGGTGGAAGCCGCTCCTCCGGGTCAGCCGTCAGACTGGCAGCGTTTCTACTATTACCCGTACATTTACTATCCGCATTCGTTCCAGAAGCCGCAGCAGTACGATCACATGTACTATCGCTACGAGCCATCGATGCGGATCCCGGTGTACAACAAGAGCTGGTACAACTTCTATCCGACTGAGAAGCCTTATCACAGCGGTCACCACTACATTCTGGACGTCTTCTGACGTTGTCAGCAAATTCGCCGGCTGGATTTGTGATTCGTGATGAGCTGACAGGGACGTCAGGCGTTGCGGGGACTATTCTGGCCGGGGCCATTGGCCGAGCCCGTTGTCTTTGCCTTTCTGCTGCACAGGATGTAGTGGCGGGGGGTCAGAGGCAGCGGGCTTTTTTTAGTGGTCGGTGGGCGGTTTTCGGTTTTCGGTTTTCGGTGTTCGGTGGTGCTTGTTCAGGCGAGCCGCGGACGGGAGTCCGCGGGTGGTTCTCCTGTGTAGTTCGGCCTTTGCAGCCCGAGCACAGCGGTGAAAAGCCCTGCCGGTTTTGTCTGTCTGAGTGGCGGATTCCAGGGTAACTAGCCCCCTCACCCCCGACCCCTCTCCCCCGTTGTCACGGGGGCGAGGGGAGGATTGCGTGTTCGGTGGTCAGTCAGTGGCGGCAGTTTGGTTCACGCGAAGCCGCGAAGGCGCGAAGGGAGAGGCGAAAGCAGTGTTCGGTTTTCGGTGGGTGGGCAGGGGGTTTGAGGTGAAGTGTGTTGCGGGAAATGCGATGAAACGTCGGTTTATGCTCAAAAAACCAGCAGATCTTCCCAATTCTTCTGTTGTGGCCGGGGAATCAGGTTTGCCTTGTTGGGGCGAGTGGCTGTAAGCTGACGATGGAACTTTCAGCTTCTGCCGCCCTGCCTCGCGTTTTTCCCACCCTTTGCCAGCACCGAAAGGACTCAGCCATGTCCCGTCGGATGTGTCATTTGCGTCATCCGCGTGCTGGTCGCCGTGTGGCGATTCAGGCTGGTGCTGTGGGTTTACTGGGTCTGGGTCTGAATCATGTGGCTGGTCTGCGTTCGCTGGCTGAGGAATCTGGTGTATCAGCAGCGTTGCCTGGCGGACGTCCGAAGTCGGTGATTTATATTTTTCTGTCTGGTGGTTTGGCGCAGCACGACAGTTTTGATCCGAAGCCTGAAGCTCCGGCGGACATCCGTGGTGAGTTTTCCCCGATAGCGACTCGTACTGCCGGAGTCCATATCTGTGAGCATCTGCCGATGCTGGCAGCGTGCAGTGATCAGTGGGCGATGGTGCGTTCGCTGACTCATCCGTACAACGAGCATTCGATTGGTCATCATGTGATGCTGACCGGTCGGACTCAGACGCCCACTGGCTTTAATCCGAACCGTCCGACGTCGTCTGATTATCCTTCGCTGGCGGCCCTGGCGACGAAGCTGCTGGCACCTCGCAACAACCTGCCTCCTGCTGCAGTGCTTCCGGAGAAGCTGGTGCATGTGACTGGACGAACGATCCCCGGTCAGTTTGCGGGTGAGCTGGGTGATCGTTCGGAGCCGTGGTTTATTGAAGCCAGTCAGTATCGTGACACGTCGTATGTGCACGGTGCATTTCCGCAGTATGGTTTTCAGCGACAGCGTGGTCGGGAGGTTCCGGCGGGTTACCGCTATGAGGCTCCGCGTCTGGAGCTTGCGGGCGGGCTGTTGCGGGATCAGTTTCAGTCTCGTTTATCGCTGCTGCGTTCGATTGAATCGCAGCGTGCTGCGCTGGAGGGGAGTGCTGAGCAGCTGCAGTATGATCGTCATCGTGAGACGGCGGTCTCGATGCTGCTGGAGGGTCAGGTGCATCGTGCGCTGGACGTGCATGCTGCGGATGACCGGCTGCAGGACCGATATGGCAGAAATTCTTTTGGGTGGTCACTGCTGATGGCTCGTCAGCTGGCGGAGGCGGGTGTCAGTCTGGTGCAGGTGAATCTGGGGAACGACGAATCCTGGGATACTCATGAGGCTGCTTTTCGAAATCTGCGTGAGTATTTGCTGCCGCCGACGGATCGTGCTGTATCGGCACTGCTGGAGGACCTGTCTGAGCGGGGGTTGCTGGATGACGTGCTGGTTGTGATGGCGGGCGAGTTCGGCAGGACTCCGAAGGTGTTCACTTTTCCGGGAGCGGAGACGAAGTTGCCGGGTCGTGATCACTGGGGTGCGGTACAGACGGTGTTTTTTGCGGGTGGCGGGGTGCGTGGCGGTGTGGTGGTGGGCGAGTCGGATGCGACGGGTGGCTATCCCAAAGCGGATGCTCAGACGCCCGAGAACATGGCTGCGACGATTTATCAGGCGCTGGGATTACCGCGTGAGCTGGTGTGGAAGGACGCATTTGAGCGACCGCATCAGGTGTATTATGGTGAGCCGATAGCGGGTTTGACTTAGTTCACGGTTCAGGAAATTCGGGGTTGGGCCATGTTGCGAATTTTTGGGCGTCAGCCGTCGGCTCATTGTGACGGCAGGACTCGCAGGCACTTCCTGCAGATTGGCGGTCTGGCGCTGGGTGGAGCATCATTGCCGCAGCTGCTGGGTGCGGAGCAGTCTGTGGGTGGTGTGCGTGGTCGAGTTCTGCCGCACAAGGCAGTGATTATGATTTATCTTTCCGGCGGGCCGTCTCATCAGGACATGTATGACCTGAAGATGGAGGCGCCGCCGGAGATTCGAGGCAGTTTTCGACCGATCGCCACGAATGTGGGCGGGATAGAGATTTGCGAGCATTTGCCGCGGCTGGCGACGATGATGGATCGGGTGGCGATTATACGTTCGCTGCATGGTTGTCCGGATCAGCATGCATCAGATTTGTGTTTGAGCGGATATCCGATTGGTGGTCGTGGTCGTCAGGACAATCATCCGTCGCTGGGATCGGCGGTAAGCAGGCTGCAGGGTCCTGTGGATTCGTCGGTGCCTCCGTTTGTGGGTCTGACAATCAAGACTCGACATGCTCCCTACAGCAACCCAGGTTATCCGGGCTTTTTGGGCACAGCGCATGCGGCATTTCAGCCTGAGGGTCAGGGGATGGCGGACATGCGTTTGTCGGGAGTGACTCTTGAGGAGCTGCGGGACCGGCAGGCTTTGCTGCGGAGTTTTGATCGATTTCGGCGTGGTGCTGATGGTTTGTCGCAGTATCGAGGTGTGGACGCGCTGACGCAGAAGGCGTTTGATGTACTGACTTCCAGTCGTCTGGTGGAGGCACTGGATCTGGAGCGAGAGGATGCTGTGGTGCGTGATCGTTATGGTCGCGGGAGTGCTGATCCGGCATTTGGGGAGGACGCGGGGCCGCACTGGATGGATCAGTTTTTGATGGCGCGTCGACTGGTGGAGGCTGGTGTGCGGTGTGTGACGCTGTCGTTTGGCAGCTGGGACCGTCATGGGGCGAATTTTGAGCGACTGCCGGTGCAGCTGGCGCGATTTGATCAGGGCATCACGGCGCTGATCGAGGACCTGCATCGGCGTGATTTGCAGGACGACGTGAGTGTGGTGGCGTGGGGTGAATTCGGGAGGACTCCGCGGATCAACAAGGACGGTGGTCGTGATCACTGGCCGCAGGTGTCGTGTTGTTTGCTGGCTGGCGGGGGAATGCGTATGGGGCAGGTGATAGGATCGACGAATCGTCTGGGCGAGGTGCCTCAGGACCGGCCGGTGCATTATCAGGAGGTATTTGCGACGCTGTATCAGCGGCTGGGGATTGATGCTGGTACGGCGACGATTCCGGATCAGGCGGGTCGTCCGCAGTATTTGCTGGATCAGCGTGAACCGATACGGGAGCTGATTTGACATGTCTGAAGAACTGAGTCGTCGGCAGTTGCTGCAGCGGCAGCTGAAGGGTGCGGGCGGTGCTCTGCTGGGTGGTGGTCTGGCTTTGTCAGGCGGTTCTGCTGCGGGTGGTGTGGCGGCGGGGTTGTCGGGGCGTGCGAGTTCGGGCAGGGCGAAGAGTGTGATTTTTTTGTATCTGCACGGTGGGGCACCGTCGCAGGACATGTTTGATCTGAAGCCGAGGGCGCCGCGAGAGATTCGGGGTGAATTTTCGCCGATTGCGACGAATGTGCCGGGGATAGAGATTTGCGAGCATTTGCCGAGGATGGCCCGCTGGATGCATCGCTCGGCGATTCTGCGTGCGGTGCATCACAAGGCGGGCTGTCACAATGAGATACCCAGTTTTACGGGGTATGAATCGCCGTCGGGGATGCAGGAGCTGACGGACAACGGGTTACCTCCGAGCATGGGTGCGGTGTGTGAGTATTTCAAGCCTGCCGGTCAGACGTTACCGGCGTATGTGAGTCTGCCGAATCCTTTGAATGTGGCGGGCGAGACGGGCCCTGGGGCAGGTTTTCTGGGGCGGCGGTATGCTCCGCTGGAGTCTCGTGCGGTGCCCGAGTTTGATGCGGGAGCGGTGTTGAATCAGCGTCCGAATCCGCCGGTGGTGCGGGGCATTCCGCGGCTGGAGGACAGTCGTCTGATTGACGGCGTCACGTCGGCTCGACTGGCATTGAGGCGTGGCCTGTTATTGGGTGAGGGATTGCGAGGGGCTGCGCCGGTGCAGGCGGAGTTCGGTCGTTTTCAGGAGCTGGCGTTTGGGGTATTGACGGCACCGGAGTTGCGGGAGTGTTTTGATCCGGGGCTGATTGATGCGGGAGTACGTGAGCGATATGGGAATACGCTGTTTGGTAACAGTGCGTTTATGGCGACGAAGCTGATTGCGGCCGGGGTGCGTTTTGTGAATGTGATCTGGACGTGGTATTACGGGGCGTATCCGGGTGTGGCGGATTACGGCTGGGATACTCACGAGCACAATTTTTCGATTTTGCGGAGTTATTTGCCGCAGGTGGATCGGGTGTATTCGGCATTGCTTGAGGATTTGGAGCGGAGCGGTCAGCTGGATGAGACTTTGGTGGTACTGACGACGGACTTTGGCCGGACTCCGGGCGTGAATCAGACGGCGGGCCGTGATCACTGGATGCATTGTTATTCGACGGTGCTGGCGGGTGCCGGGATTCGAGGCGGGACGGTATATGGGGCATCGGATGCGGGTGCGGCGTGGCCGGTGGACGGTGCGGTGCGTCCGGCTGACATTTGTGCGACGATTTACGATCAGCTGGGGATGGATCCGGACTCGTATGTGTACGACCAGTTGAACAGGCCGCACAAGATTGCGCAGGGCGGGACTCCGATCTGGTCGATTTTGGAGTGAAGGGTGTGTGTGGGGGGGGTAGTGCTCGGGCTGGAAAGCCCGAGCTACGCAGGGGTGTGTTGGGTGGTGTGGAGGTGTGAGTGATGTTTTCGCTGTACGATGATTCTGGTGTATCGGGAATGTCGCGTCGTCGTGAGTGGCTGCGTGTGGGTGGTCTGAGTGCGGTGGGATTGTCGTTGTCGGGATTGCTGGGTTCGCGGAGTGTGGCGGGAGTTGTGGGCGGGTCAGCGGGTTCATTTGGGGGAGAGCTGGGAGCATCATTTGGTCGGGCGAAGAGTGTGATATTTTTGTGGCTGCAGGGCGGGCCTCCGCAGCACGAGACATTTGATCCGAAGCCTGAGGCGCCGCTGGAGGTTCGTGGTCCGTTTCGGCCGATCAGCACGAACGTATCGGGGATTCAGTTCAGTGAGTTACTGCCGCGGACATCGCGTTATGCGGATCGTCTGGCGGTGGTGCGTTCGATGTCGACGAAGGATGACAATCACGATGTCAGCGGGTACTGGCTGCTGACGGGTTATCCGTATTTGACGGGCAGTGCGCGTCAGATCAAGCCGACGGACTGGCCGTATTTTGGTTCGGTGATCAAGATGTTGAAGCCGAGTGAGCGGCTGCCGGCACTGACATCGGTGTGGTTGCCGGATGTGATGCGTCTGAACGACAATGTGACTCCGGCGGGCCAGACGGCCGGCTTTTTGGGTCCGCAGTGGGAAACGGAGCGTTTTGTGGGTGATCCGGCATTGCCGGACTATGAGATTGAGGGTCTGGCGGCGCGGGACGGTCTGGATCGTTTGCGGATGGATCGTCGTCGGGACCTGTTGCAGCAGTTTGAGTCGCAGCTGGCGGGTCTGGAGAGCAGCGGGCGAGTGCGGGCGTGGGACCGTTTGAATGCGCAGGCTTTTGATCTGATTACATCGGGAGCAGCGCGGGCGGCGTTTGATTTGAGTCAGGAGCCGGACAGTGTGCGTGACCGGTATGGTCGTTATACGTGGGGTCAGTCGGTGTTGTTGGCGCGGCGACTGATTGAGGCGGGTGTAAGGCTGGTGCATGTCAACTGGGCTCGTGATCCGGGAGACAATGCGGTGGACAATCCCCTCTGGGATACTCATGCGCTGAACGCTGACCGGCTGCAGGACAATCTGTGTCCGCAGTTTGATCCGACGTTTGCGGCACTGATGGATGATCTGACGGAGCGTGGTTTGCTGGACGAGACGCTGGTGGTGGTGATGGGAGAATTCGGGAGGACTCCGAAGATCAACGCGAACGGTGGTCGGGATCACTGGGGGCATGTGTTTAGTTTTGCGATGGCGGGTGCGGGGATTCGTGGTGGTCAGGTGATTGGGTCCAGTGACAGGAACGGAGCATATCCGGCGACGGCACCTGTGACTGGTGGCGACTTTACGGCGACGTTGTTTCATTTGCTGGGGATTGATTCGACGGGTGTGTTTCATGATCGGGAGGGTCGTCCGCATCCGCTGACGAAGGGGGAACCGATCGCTGGTGTTCTGGGGGAGCGAGTGGAGTTAGGGCTGCAGGCAGCGGAGGGGGATCCGTCGTTTGTGCCTCCGTTTGATACTCGGCTGTTGTTCGACACGGACTTTCGGGACGCTTTACCGCTGGTGGTGGCGGAGTCAGCGAGTCGTGCGAAGGGCTGGCGTGCGTGGTGGCAGCCGGGATTGGGAGTTGTGAAGTCGGGTGGCGTATGTGAGTTCGTGTTGAGTTCTGGTTCTGGAGCGGGAGAGCAGTCGTTGTCGGCTGGTTCGCGATGTTTGCTGGCTCAGGAGATTCGCAGTGCGCGTGGCGGGCTGTATGGGCTGCGGGTGCGTGCGGGTGTGGATCTGGGGAATGTGCTGGAGACGGAGCGGCTGCTGGAGCGATTTCGATTTCGGCTGGTGCTGTATCGATTTCAGAATATGCAGAAGGATCCGCGAGCGATCCAGGAGCTGGCGGCGGTGGAGTTTCGACCGCGTGCTGGAGAGGTGGTTGAGTTTGTGCTGGAGCGTTTTCTTGGCTCGACGACTCCGGGCGCGAATTTTTCGATTGGCTGTGGTTTGGGGGTTTTGATTGTGGCCGAGGCGACTGAGGCGGTGGAGTCAGCGGCTTTGGCGGGTGGAGTGCTGTTGCGACTGCACGGTGTGGAGTTGAGTTTTAGTCCGCGTCAGCGGGACGATACGGTGACGGTGTGAGGGGTG
>JBJTPZ010000039.1:0-17083 GCA_046075365.1 Planctomycetaceae bacterium | reverse complement strand
ATGGTGTTGATCCTGACTGGCGATCAGGTTCGACTGCGGGACTGCTGGGCGACATGCGGAGCTATCGGGAGGGCAGTCTGGGAGCGTTCTCGGTGGAGGCTGGTGAGGTCAGGCTGCAGTCGATTGGTGTTGAATCCGCGGACTCGCAAGAGATTCAGCAGGCGATCGCGGGGCTGCTTCCGGAAGTGCAGCAGAGAGTTCGTGTCCGCAGGTCGGTGACTGAGGCAGGTGACGAGGTCAAGGTCTTTGGTACTGTCGTTAATCCGGTGGTGCTTAGCGATCCTTTTCAGGCGGACGGTCGCTGGCTGGCGGTGATGTACGGTGAAACACAGCGACGGCCGGAAGACGGCGGTGCGGCATTCCTGCTGTTGCTGGACATTGGCATTTACCTGACACAAATGCGGCTGCCGGGGTTGGGCAGTGGCGTGGATGAGATGCGGATTACGCTGTTTGATCAGGATGGTGCGCGGCTGCTGGGGCCGCCGGTGTCAGCGAGTGACTACGCGTGCAGTCATACTTTGGCTGTTCCGGGTGGTGAGTGGCGGATGTACGGAATTCCCGCGGGCGGCTGGGTGGGCTGGTCATCCGGCTTAATCCTGACGAACATTGGTGCGGGTGTATTGATGGCGACTGCAGCCGGACTGGTAACGTTTTTCTATTCGCGGGTACGTTTGCGATTTGCAGCTGAGCTGGAGCTCAGCAATCTGAGGCTTTCGGAAGCACTGGAGCAGCGGCTGAGTTTAGAGCGAGCGCGGGATCAGGCTTTGTCGGATCTGGCAAGGTCTCGGCAACTGGAGTCCGTTGGGCGTCTGGCGGGCGGTGTGGCTCACGAGTTCAACAATCTCCTGCAGGTAATTCTGGGGCATACGGATCTGCTGCTGGCTGAGTTTCGGCTTGATAAGCCGGTCTCTGACGGTTTACGGCAGGTTGATCGGGCTGGGCGGCGAGCGGCGGAGCTGACGAAGCAGCTGCTGGAGTTTTCAAGGCGTGAACCGCAGGAGTCTGCGGTGGTGGAAATTGTGTCGGCGGTGTCTGAGGGGTTACGTCTGATGAGGCCGGCGCTGAAGAAATCGACGCGGCTTATCTGGAATGCTGCTGAAGATCGGCTGTTTGTCCCGCTGGACGCTCTGCATCTGGATCAGATAGTGTTGAATTTACTGTTGAATGCTGACCTGGCGATGTCGGAGGGAGGAAAGATTGAGCTGGGTGTGCGGGAGGTCGCAGCGGGTGAGTCAGCAGGTGCGGCTGGGTTGTGCGAGCTACGGAGTGTTGTGCTGACGATTGCTGATGAAGGCTGTGGGATGTCGGAAGAAGTACTGTCGCGGGTGTTTGACCCGTTCTTTTCGACTCGCGGGCCATCTGCGGGAACCGGCCTTGGGCTGTCGCTGGTGTACAGTCTGATGAAGCAGTGTGGTGGCCGTGTGCATCTGTCGAGCGCAGAGGGTCGGGGCACAACCGTATTTCTGGTGTTTCCGTGGTGCGATGCGGCGGATGCGGCGGTGATTTCATGACTGTTGCTGGTGAGCAGTATAATCCGTTTGCTGCTCCGGCAATCGAGCAATCTGACGAGGTGCTGCCGAACCCGGCTGATCCGACAGATTTTACTGTGAGGGATGAGATTTTGATTTGCGGTCCGCGACTGCTGTTGCCTGCGGTGTGCTGGAAAACGGGTTTGACTGAGGACCTTGAGCCGGTGCAGTTTCGTGTTCAGCGTGCGTCATTTCGGCTGCAGACATCCCCGGTTGAAGTGCAGACTTTTATTTCGCGGCAGAAGAGGAAGCAGGAGGAGCGTCGCGGGATCCGTTTGTCGCTGCTGGCTGTCATGGGAGTGCTGATGTTTGTGCTGCCACTGCTGTTCAATTCACCCGGTCTGACGGGTGTTCAGGTGTTGTGGCGGATTGTGGTCATGCTGGCCGGAGGTATCATCACTGGAATTGCTGGAGTGTTGATGACTGGCGGCTTGCCTGTGGTCCAGCGTTATCGTGCCGGTCTGCACTACGTGCGGGGTCTGCCGAGTGCTCTGCTGGCGCAGCTGAGACTGGTGGAGGCTAAGCGACGTCGCCGGGATTTAGCCGGCGACCGAGTCGTTGTGGGCTGATGTTTGCGGGTGTTCAGCGTCCGTTTTGTCTTCGCAGGTCGAGGGTGCAGGGAAAATCGGGTGACATGCGAGGTTCTGCGGGAGTGAACTGTCGCGGTGTGTGTCCCATGCGGAAGAAGCGGGCGGCCCGGCGACTTTCGGCGGCAAGGGCATTGACCGGATAGCCTTCCGGATTGAGGCCTCCGGGGTGATCGACGTGGTAGCGAGAGCCTCCGAGTGAGCGGCCGGCGACTGTATCGCAGACATCGAAGGTGAGCGGCACGTGCAGTCCGATG
Organism: Planctomycetaceae bacterium; assembly: GCA_046075365.1. Taxonomy (GTDB): domain Bacteria; phylum Planctomycetota; class Planctomycetia; order Planctomycetales; family Planctomycetaceae; genus SXXK01. Next base: position 14,710 of record JBJTPZ010000039.1, on the reverse strand, counting down.
GTGGGGTGCAGGCAGCTGGGTGGCCGCCATGCTCGATAGCGGACTCCGGCGATGTATTCCCCTGGTGTGTCGGTGGCAACAAGCGGTACTCGGACGCCGTTGACGGCAACTGCCATGTGCGGGGCATGCAGGCCTGTGACGTGTAGCTGCAGTCGTTCCACGGAAGAGTCAACGTAGCGGGTTGTGCCACCGCTGCCGGGTTCTTCGCCGAGCACGTACCATGGTTCGAGGGCCTGGCGGATATCGATGTGGACTCCGGCTGTCTGGAACTGTCCGATGCGTGGGCAGCGGAATTCGAAATGCGGGTTGAACCACTGGTGATCGAGTGCGAAGCCTGATTGTCGGAGCCATGAGATGACGTTTTTCAGGTCATTCCAGAGGAAGTGCGGGAGCAGGCAGCGATCGTGGAGTGCTGTGCGCCAGTGAATCAGGGGCTCGCGCCAGGGCTGCTGCCAGAAGGCTGCCACCAGGGCTCGAACCAGGAGCTGCTGCGTGAGGCTCATGCGGGGATGGGGCGGCATTTCGAAGCCGCGCAGTTCGACAAGTCCGAGTCTGCCGGTGGAGTGATCCGGGGAGCATAATTTATCGATGCAGATTTCAGCGCGGTGTGTGTTGCCGGTGATGTCGATCAGCAGATTGCGGAACAGTCGATCGACGAGCCATGGAGCGATCCAGCCGGAGCCTGGTTCCGGGACCTGTTCGAAGGCGGTTTCAAGTTCATAGAGGGCGTCGCGTCTGCCCTCGTCAACTCGCGGAGCCTGACTGGTAGGCCCGATGAACAGGCTGGAGAACAGCCAGGAGAGGGACGGGTGGTTATTCCAGAAGCCGATGAGGCTGCGGAGCAGGTCCGGGCGTCGCAGGAAGGGGCTGTCGGCGGGCGTGGCGGCTCCCAGTACGAGGTGATTTCCTCCGCCGGTGCCTGTGTGTCTGCCATCCTGCTGAAATTTTTCAGTGCCGAGTCGGCATTGGCGTGCGTCTTCGCAGACGCCTTCGGTGATTTGTCGCAGCTGCTGCCAGTTGTGGGCCGGGTGAACGTTGACTTCGATGACACCTGGATCCGGTGTGACTTTGAGAATTTCAATCCGGTGATCCTGTGGTGGCAGGTAGCCTTCGATGACAACGGGCAGCTGCAGTTCTTCGGCGGCGGCTTCGATGCTGGCGAGCAGGTCGAGGTAATCTTCAAGTGTTCCGACGGGGGGCATGAAGACATGCAGCTGTCCGTTACGGGGTTCGATACAGAGAGCGGTTCGTACGACGCGACTGCCGGCTGGTGCTGCGAGCCACTGATCGGCGGATTCATCGGGGTCGTCGATCAGTCCGAGTCTTTGGAGGATCTGTCGCTGGGGCGGTTTCGGCTGACGGGGATCGCTGTTGAGTCGATTTTGTGCGGCGCGGCGCAGTTCGGTGTAGCCGGGGAGAGGCGGTCGATCGGCGAAGGGGTCGCGTACGGGATCGGTGGGTGCTGCTGCCAGCGGGAGCGATTCGAGCGGCAGTCGGAGTCCGATCGGGGAGTCTCCTGGGATGAGGAAGAGTCGGTGTGACCGGAACGGCCAGAATCCGCTGGTCCATTGTGCGCTGGCCTGCCACCATGGTCTGGAGAGTGGCAGCACGAAACCGGCTGGCCGGGCGACGCCGCGCTGCAGCGCGCGAGTGAGTCGGCGGCGGTCTTCATCGGAATCCGGGTCAAATTCGTGCAGATCGACATCGATGGGCGTGCGATCTTCCACCTGCAGCAGGTGAAAGACATCTTCGTAAGCCGGGCGAATCCAGCGGTGTTCGACGTTGAGTCTGGAGGCCAGCTCGCAGATGAAATTTCCGGCTGCCAGTTCATCGGCGACTGGTTTGGAGTGGTTGCTGGCAGTGCCGTGCAGGCCGGCCAGCAGTTTGGGATTGTTCCAGACGGGCTGACCATCCCGGCGCCAAAGGCAGGTGTAAGCCCAGCGAGGCAGAGATTCTCCGGGGTACCATTTTCCCTGGCCGTAGTGCAGGAGGCCACCGGGAGCGAATCTTTGTCTGAGTCGGCGGATGAGCTGATCAGAAAGCTGTTGTTTGTGCGGGCCAACGGCGGCGGAATTCCATTCGGCGCCTTCCATATCATCGATGGATACGAAAGTGGGTTCTCCGCCCATGGTGAGTCGAACATCCTGTTCCAGCAGTCGCTGATCGACGTACTGGCCGCAGGCATCGATCTGTTGCCATGTGTCTTCTGTGTAGGGCAGCGTGACTCGCGGATCTTCGTGGACGCGGGTGATCTGCATCTGGACGTCAAAGGTCACTTCGCAGCGATCAACAGCTCCGGTGATGGGAGCGGCGGACTGGGGTGCGGGTGTGGCGGCCAGAGGAATGTGGCCTTCACCTGTGAACAGCCCGGATGTGGGATCAAGTCCGACCCAGCCTGCTCCGGGCAGGTAGACTTCGGTCCATGCGTGCAGATCAGTGAAGTCAGCAGCGGGGCCGGAGGGGCCTTCGAGTGGCTGCTGATCGGCGGTGAGCTGGATCAGGTAGCCGGAGACGAAGCGGGCGGCGAGCCCGAAGCTGCGGAGCAGGTGCACGAGCAGCCATGCGGAGTCGCGACAGGATCCGGAGCGTTTTTGCAGGGTTTGTTCCGGGGACTGCACTCCCGGTTCCATCCGAATGAGGTAGCTGACGGATTGCTGGAGGAGAACATTGAGATCAACGAGGAAGGAGACGGTGCGTCGGGGGCGGATATCGACGCGTTTGCGGAAATTCAGAAAGTCGGGGTGATCGCAGACGGGGTGCAGAAAGGGGGTGAGATCCTGAGCGAGAGTCGGGTCGTATTGAAAGGGAAATTCGGTGGCTTCTTCTTCGAGGAAAAAGTCGAACGGATTGATGACTGTCATGTCGGCGATGAGATCGACGCAGACCTGCAGTTTCGTGGCTGGTTCTGGAAAAACGATTCGGGCGAGGTAGTTTCCGAAGGGGTCCTGCTGCCAGTTGATGAAGTGTGGTTCGGGCTGAATCCGGAGAGAGAAGGCGTCAATGGGTGTGCGGCAGTGTGGTGCGGGTCTGAGTCGTACGACGTGCGGACTGAGTGAGACAGGTTTGTCGTAGGAGTAGGTGGTCTGATGGAGCAGAGCAACTTTGATGGGCATGGGGAATTTTCCAGCGGCGAACGGGCGTGCGACCTGGGCACAGCACTACGGCGGCGATTTTCAGCCTGAGAAGTCGGGGACGATTGAGCGGAGCGCGAGCGCAGCAGTGACTGCTGAGCCGCTGGTGGGGTTTGGAGTCACGACAGCCGGTCGTGGTGCTCCTGCGGGCTCTGCTGTGGCGTTTTATACCGTACGGTGCGGTTCGGTCCCAGACCAGCGTGGCTGAGTTGGGGAAAAGCAGTCGTTTTCCCGCTGCCGCTGATGGAGGGGCGCCAGGCGGGGGAGAGACAGGGTGTTTATGGCGGGCAGATCCTGGACTGGAAAGCCCGAGCTGCTTTTGGAGTCGCGCGGCCGGGTGCGGATTTAGTCTGCTGCGCCGACCAGTTGAGACTGCAGGCTGGAGTAATCGAAGGGATCGCTGTAGTGACTGGTGCCATCGTCGTCCTGGACATGCAGCTGGACGGTGCTGCCCTGCACTGCCACAAGGGTAACCAGCAGATTGCCAACCCGGACGGAATCGCCGGGGACCAGGTCAACGTGGTGGAGCTGCATGGAAGACGAACGCCTGTATGAAGAAGGGGGAGTGCACCCGCAGAAGGGAGATGAAATTCGTGCCAGCCGACTTAGCAGGCGACTGCCTGGTGCTGTCGGCGTGCAGGAACAGCGAGTGCCGTGGAATCCGTTATAACGTTTATGAATTTGTCGTTCAATCGGAACAACAGTTTCTGCCTGGAAACAGTCGGGTTTTTGTTTACAGCCGGATTTCTGCCGCTGCGGGCTTGCGGATTCGACGGCGTCTGTTCTGTTTCTCAGTTTGCTGTCAGGCAATTGTTTGTCTTCGCAGTGGCAGTGCTGCCGTGTACAACACAGCGTTACCATACGGCCGTGATTATCCCCGCGAAGTGCAAGGATTTCTCGTGAGTATTCCATCATCTGACAGACCAGCTTCCGAGGACATGGCGGGCGTCAATCCTTTGCTGTCGGTTCAGGGGCTGCCGCCGTTTGCCCGGATTCTGCCGCAGCATATTGCTCCGGCTGTCGACTTCATTGTGACTCGCAGTCGTCAGATTCTTGAGCGTGTGGAGACGGATACGTCGGAGGGCTGGGATGCCCTGATGCTGCCGCTGGAGCAGATCGATATTTTGTTTGAGTATGGCTGGGGTCCGGTTGAGCATCTGCTGAGTGTGGCCAGCACTGATGATCTGCGTGCGGCGCACGAGGCGGTGCTGCCGCAGATTGTTGAGCTGCGACTGCAGCTGCGGCAGAGTGAAGCTCTGTACCGCCGTTTGCTGCAGCTGAGGTCTCACAGCGACATCAGCAGCTCGGAAACGCGACGCCGAATTGTGGAACGCATGATTCTGAGTGCTGAGCAGTCGGGGATAGCGCTGCAGGGTGAGCAGCGGGAGCGTTTCAACGAGATCCAGCAGCAGTTGTCTCAGCTGGCCACGGATTTTTCGAATCATGTGCTGGACGCCACGAAAGCGTGGCATCTGGACCTGACGGATGCGGCGGCGGCAGCCGGGCTGCCGGAAAGTCTGCGGCGACTGACGGCAGCTGCGTGGTCGCGATCTGCAGAAAATTCCGGGGCTGTACCGGCGACGGCGGACAGCGGACCGTGGCGACTGACGCTGGATCAGCCGTGTCTTGGTCCGTTTCTTGAGCACAGCCGAGAGCGGTCTCTGAGGGAAGTGGTCTATCGTGCTTATGTCACTCGTGCCTCGGATGGTGCACTGGACAACGGGCCGCTGATTTCGCGAATTTTGCAGCTTCGTCGTGAGCAGGCGCGACTGCTGGGTTATGAGTGTTATGCAGACCTGAGTCTGTCGCAGAAGATGGCGGGTGATGTCGCCGCGGTACAGCAGATGTTCGATCGACTGCTGCTGGCGTCACTGGATCGGGCGAAGAAGGAACTGGAGGAGCTGACGGCACTTGCAGAGCAGCAGGGGCACGAGGGTCCGCTGGCTCACTGGGATCTGGCGTTCTGGGCGGAGCGTTTGCGGGAGCAGCGTTTTTCCTTTACGGATGAGCAGCTGCGGCCGTATTTTTCGCTGGACAGAGTACTGGACGGCCTGTTTGGGCTGTGTGAGCGGTTGTTTGGCATCACGGTTCGTCCGGTGGCCGACGCTGTGTCGGTCTGGGATGCGGACGTCAGGTACTACGAGGTGCTGGATGAGGGTGGGGTGCAGATCGCGGGATTTTTCCTTGATCCGTACTCGCGCCCCGCCAACAAGCGTCCGGGGGCGTGGATGAATGACTGCATTGGCAGGTCAGTCACGGTGCAGGGTGTGCGGCTGCCGGTGGCGCATCTCATCTGCAACAGTACTCCCCCGGCAGGCGGCAAGCCTGCTCTGATGACATTTCGTGAAGTGGAAACGCTGTTTCATGAATTCGGGCATGGGCTGCAGCACATGCTGACGACGGTGAATGAGCGGGATGCAGCGGGGATTTGCGGCGTGGAGTGGGACGCGGTGGAGCTGCCCAGTCAGTTCATGGAGTCGTGGTGTCTGCACCGCGAGACCCTGATGCAGATGGCGCGGCACTATGAGACGGGTGAGGTGCTGCCGGAAGAGCTGTATCTGAAGCTGCGTGAGTCGCGCACGTTTCGAGCGGCGTCGCAGATGCTGCGACAGCTGCAGTTTGGCATGATCGACATGGCCCTGCACTACGGTTATGACCCGGAGGGGGGCGAGACGGTGTCTGAGGTTGAGCAGCGGGTGCTTTCGATTACCAGCCTGATTCCGCCGCTGCCAGAAAATCGATTCCTGTGCTCATTTGCACACATTTTTGCTGGCGGCTATGCAGCTGGGTACTACAGTTACAAGTGGGCAGAAGTGCTCAGTGCAGACGCCTTTGCAGCGTTTGAAGAGGCCGGTCTGGAGGATGCTGTGGCGATGCGGGCAGCAGGACGCCGGTTCAGAGACACGGTACTGGCGCTGGGGGGCAGTCAGCATCCGCTGCAGGTGTTTCGGGCGTTTCGTGGCAGGGATCCGGATCCGGCAGCGCTGCTGAAGCAGTGTGGGCTGGGCTAGCTGTCCGTAGACGTGTGTTTGGGTGTTCAGAGGGGGGACGGGTAATGCTGGCACCGATTGAGAAGCAGTTTGATGTGGTGGTCATTGGCACGGGGCCTGGTGGCGAGGGGGCTTCAATGGAAGCGACCAAGCAGGGCAAGCGTGTGTGTGCGATTGAGCGGATGTCGCAGATTGGCGGCAACTGTACTCATTTGGGCACGATCCCCAGCAAGTCATTGCGGGCGGCGATTTACCGGCTGATGGACGTCAATTCGGCTCCGGTGTTTCGACAGCTGGGGCTGAATCTGGAGCTGAGTTTTCGGGATTTGCGCCGCAGTGCTCAGTCTGTCATTGACCAGCAGGTGGCGATGCGGCGAAGTTTTTATGACCGCAACGATGTGGAGGTGCTGAATGGTGAAGCCACATTTGTTGATCCGCACTGCGTCAGAGTGCTGCATGCGGACGGAAGTGAAACGCTGGCCAGGGCAGCCTCGTTTGTGATTGCCACCGGTTCCCGACCCTATCGTCCGCCGGAGATTGATTTCAGCCATCCGCGAGTGTTCGACAGTGACACGATTCTGAATCTGCCGGAAACGCCGAAGTCTATGACGATTTACGGTGCGGGGGTGATTGGCTGCGAGTATGCGTCGATGTTTCGCAATCTGCAGGTGAAGCTGAATCTGGTGAACACGAGAGACAGGATGCTGGAGTTTCTGGACGACGAGATCTGCGATGCGCTGGCCTATCACATGCGGGATACGGGTGTGCGGATCCGCAACAATGAGCAGTTTGAACGTCTGGAAACATTTGATGATCACGTGGTGATGCATTTGAAATCGGGCAAGCAGCTCCGCAGTGACGTGCTGTTGTGGGCGAACGGGCGGACGGGGAACACTGAGGGGCTGGGTTTGCCTGCGATCGGGATTCAGCCGAATCATCGTGGCCAGATTGAGGTGAATGCCAACATGCAGACTGCACTGCCGCATGTGTACGCCGTGGGGGATGTGATCGGGGTTCCGGCACTGGCCAGTGCGGCCTACATTCAGGGGCGTTTTGCAGCCCGGCATCTGGGTGAAGGGGGATCGGACAATTTTCGCATCAGTGACATTCCGGCCGGGATTTATACCAGTCCGGAAATCAGCAGCATTGGGCGCACGGAACGGGAGCTGACAGAAGCGCGGGTACCGTACGAAGTCGGTCATTCGATGTTCAAGAATCTGGCTCGAGCACAGATTATGGGTCGACCGGTGGGGATGCTGAAGATCTTGTTCCATCGAGAAACTCTGGAATTGCTGGGAGTGCACTGTTTTGGTGTGAATGCCAGTGAGATCATTCACATTGGCCAGGCCATCATGGCTCAGCCGTCTCCTCAGAATTCACTGCTGTATTTCATCAATACCACCTTCAACTATCCGACGATGGCGGAGGCTTATCGAGTGGCGGCGCTGAATGGCTACAACCGGCTGCACTGAGCCAGCCGGAGGCGGATCGGGCCGGAATCGCGGTCTGACCGAGCGAAAGCCCGGTTTTCTGATGAAATCCGGCCGTGTTTTGAGATTTCCGCAGGTGACTTTTGGCCGACACTAGTGTTAAATCGGGAACCGGCCCTTTCGTTGCTCGCAAGTCAGGTGTACCAATGATCAGTTTTCGACATACCTTTGGCGTGGCAGTTCTGATTTTTGCGGTGCAGTCTGACGTCTTTGGGCAGGCTGGCGGCGGTGGTGGTGGGGGCATGGGCGGTGCTGGCAGCAGCTTCAATTTGAACTCGCTGTCCGGCCTGTCTGGTTTATCAGGTCTTTCCGGACTGACGGGGCTATCTGGTCTGGGCGGCGGCGGGATTGGAACGTCGACGGGCATGACTGGCTCGACCTCAAGCAGTGGTCGTTCAACAACGGGAACCTCGACTTCTTCGACGTCCAGTCGTGGCAGCAGCAGCACGACCAGCGGATTTGGCGGAAACAGTACCAGCGGTTCGATGTCATCGGGCAGCGGCAGCAGTGGTCAGTCGGGCTTGTCCGGGACCGGCACGTCTGGTCTGAACGGCGGGCAGTCCACGAATACTCAGGCACAGAACTTTGTGGGCAGCAATGGTGCTCAGAATTTCGTGGGTGGTGGGATGCAGGGGAATTCCAACGGCAGCAACCGTCAGTTTCAGGCGTTTCAGCAGAATCAGGGCATGACGAATCAGGGGATGAGCACGACGGGCAGTCCGCGTCAGATCAAGACGGCTCTGCGGGTGAATTTTGCTGGTCCTTCGGCTGTTGATCTGCAGAGTGCGGGCCGGACTGCTCCTGCCAATCAGGCATCGTTGCAGCGATTTTCTGCTCGCAATCCTCAGTTTGCTGGTCTGAATGTTGCGTTGAGTGCGAATGGTGTGGCGACGCTGCAGGGTTCAGTACCGACCGCTGATGCTGCTCGCCTGGCGGCCAATCTGCTGCGTTTGCAGCCGGGTGTGCGAAGTGTGGACAATCAGGCGACGGTTGAGCCGGCTGCCCAGTAGCATTTGTCGCTGTGGTGGTGCGTGGCAGATCAGTGTTTGCCGGCGGCGGATTCCAGCTGCAGTGTCATGCGAGCGATTCGATCGGACAGTTTTTCACTGCTCAGTTTTTCGCGCAGGCGTGCGACGATCAGCGGGAAGGCCAGTGGTGTGAATCTGGCCGGCTGTTTGCGGATCACGGTCATCCGCTGCAGGTCCTGCAGTGTGCGGACCAGTCGTGAGTGTTCCAGCTGGCGTTCCATGACTTCGGTGCCGGCCTGAGTGAGCAGCAGGTTGTGTGGGTCGTAGCTGGCGAACACATCGTACAGCAGTCCGCTGCTGGCCTGCAGATGTTTGGCTGAGCGTGGCTGTCCGGGAAATCCCTGGAAGACCAGCCCGGCGATGCGGGCAATTTCCCGAAACTGTCGTTTGCCCATTTCCGCGGCGTTGATGCATTGCTGCAGATCTGCGAGCAGTGAGTCGGCACTGAGCAGTCCCTGTTGCAGTGCCTGGTCAAGTTCGGGTGCTGTGGCGGAAAGCAGTTCGAAGCCATAGTCATTGACAGACATTGTGAACGTGATGGGCTGCATTCTGGCCATCCGCCAGGCCAGCAGTGCGGATAATCCTTCGTGGACCAGTCGACCTGCGAAGGGGTAGAAGAGGGTGTGGAAGCCTTCGCGGGAGCGGATTTGTTCGATGAGCAGTTCTCCGGGTCTGGGGATGTCGGACCAGCGTGCCTGGAGTTCGAGGAGCGGGCGGACGGCGGTGAGCTCGGGGCCCTCGAAGATCCCGCTGGCTGCCTGATCAAGTCTTTGTCTGACGGCGTTGGCCAGTTCGGTGGACAGTGGCATGCGGCCTCCCATCCACCGCGGGATGCGAGCCTGTTTTGAGGCGGGTGCTTTGCGGACGTAGACCTTCATGTCGCGGATATGGACGAGTTCGACGGTACGTCCGGCGAAGAGGAATATTTCGCCGGGGTTGATTTTGGTGAGGAATGATTCTTCGATGGTTCCGAGTGTGGGACCGCCGAGGTACTGGACGACGAGGCTGGCATCGCTGGTGATGGTGCCGATGGACATGCGGTGCTGGCGGGCGATGCGATCGCTGCCGACGAACCAGAGGCCTTCGAATTCGCGCAGTTTGTGGTAGTCCGGGTAGGCTTTCAGTGACTGTCCGCCGCGTGCGGTGAAGTCGAGTGCCCAGTCCCAGTCGCTGCGTGCGAGTTCGTGGTAGCTGGCTGTGGTGCGGACTTCGTCGTAGAGGTCATCTGAGTCAAAGCCGGAGCCTGAGGCGATTGTGACGAGGTGCTGGCAGAGCACGTCGATGGGAGCGTGATGTGGCTGTCGTCCTTCGAGCTGTCCGGCGGCGATGGCATCGCGGGCGGCGGCGGCTTCGATCAATTCGAAGGCGTGAGTGGGTACGCAGGTGACTCGGCTGACGGCACCGGGCCGGTGTCCGCTGCGTCCGGCTCTTTGCAGCAGCCTGGCGACTCCCCGTGGCGAGCCGATCTGCAGGACGCGGTCTACGGGACTGAAGTCGACTCCAAGGTCAAGGCTGCTGGTGCAGACGACGGCTCGCAGTCGTCCTTCGCGGAGTCCATCTTCGACCCATGAGCGGGTGCCGGGTTCGAGTGATCCGTGGTGCAGTGCGATTAATCCGGCCCAGTCCGGTCGAGCCTGCAGCATGGCGTGGTACCAGGCTTCGGTCTGTGAGCGGGTATTGGTGAAGATGAGGGTGGATTCGGCCTGTTCAACGGCGGTGAGGACTTCGGGCAGCTGATTGAGTCCCATGTGTCCGGCCCAGGGAAAGCGGTCGATGCGTGGCGGGATGAGGGAGTCGACAAGGATTTGTTTGCGGGAGGCTCCCTGAATCATCACGGGAGCGGGTCTGGTGTCGGCCGCCTGTGCGGGAGCGATGACAGCCAGTGCTTCGGGGAGATTACCGAGTGTGGCGGAGAGTGCCCAGGTTCTGAGTGCGGGGCGCCAGCGGCGAAGTCGGGCGAGGGCCAGTTCGACCTGTACTCCGCGTTTGGTGGCCAGCAGTTCGTGCCATTCGTCGCAGATGACGGCGCGGAGGTTGCGGAACTGTTCACGGGCATCGCTGCGTGTGAGCAGGAGTGAGAGGCTTTCGGGGGTGGTGACGAGAGCGGTGGGCAGCCTTTTGCGTTGTTTTTGGCGGGTGGCAGCGGAGGTATCTCCGGTGCGGGATTCGATTGACCAGTTCAGCTGTAGCTGGCTGGCAGGTTCACTGAGTGCGTGGAGGGTGTCGACAGCCAGTGCGCGGAGGGGTGTAATCCAGAGGACTCGCAGCGAATCATTGCCGACAGCGGCGGGGTGTTGTTCGGCTTCGGCGAGTGCTTCAGCGACGGGTCCCAGCCATGCGGCCAGTGTTTTTCCGGTCCCGGTAGTGGCGTGAATCAGGCCGGAGTGGCCGGCGAGGTAGTTTTGCCAGGCGTGTAACTGGAAGGGGAAGACTGTCCACTGGCGGGACCGGAACCAGGATTCGAGTTTCTGGAGAGCGTTGATTTCCGCTGGGGAGAGGGCTGGGTGCTGAGTGGCGGATTGATCTGGAGGCATGGGGAATTTTTGGCGAATGTTCCGAGGAGCGGGCTGAGAGAACTGTCAATAACCCGTGAAACTCCGTTGTTTTACAGCACTTCAGCTATTAGACTCATGGCAGTATTCACCCTGCACCTGCTGCTGTGGCCGTTGCTGCAGGCAGCGTTTGGCTGTCTGCTGATGATAGCTGGTGTGGGCGTTTTTTCGGAAGCAAGCATCTCAAGGAATTGTCTTTGATGTCCAGGTTTTTATTTACCAGCGAATCTGTCAGCCAGGGTCATCCGGACAAGGTGTCGGATCAGGTTTCTGACGGCATTTTGGATGCGATTCTTGAGCAGGATCCGATGTCTCGCGTTGCCTGCGAGACATTGTGCACGACCGACCTTGTGGTGCTGGCTGGTGAAATCACGACGAAGGCGAAAGTTGACTACGTCGGTGTGACTCGCAAGGTGATTCGCGACATTGGCTATACATCGGACGACATTGGTTTCAATGCTGACAGCTGTCGTGTGTTTGTGGCGTTGCACAGTCAGAGTCCGGACATTGCACAGGGTGTGGACAAGGACGGCGCGGGCGATCAGGGTCTGATGTTTGGCTATGCCTGCAATCAGACTGAAGAGCTGATGCCGGTTCCGATTGCATTTGCTCACCGTCTGATCAACCGACTGACGGACGTCCGCAAAGAGGGTCTGGTGAACTGGCTGCGACCGGACAGCAAGAGTCAGGTGACAGTTGAGTACGAGGGCAATCGTCCGGTGCGTGTGGACGCCGTCGTCATTTCGACTCAGCACGGCGAGAAGGTCAGTCAGAAGGCGATTGCGGACTTCGTGAAGAAGGAAGTGATTGGCAAGGTGATTCCGGCAGAGATGCTGGACAGCAAGACGAAGTATCACATCAATCCGACTGGTCGCTTTGTGGTGGGTGGTCCGCACGGTGACACGGGTCTGACGGGTCGCAAGATCATAGTGGACACCTATGGTGGCTGGGGCCGTCACGGTGGCGGTGCATTTTCGGGCAAGGATGCGACGAAGGTGGACCGATCAGCGGCCTACATGGGTCGTTATGTGGCCAAGAACATTGTGGCAGCGGGTCTGGCTGAGCAGTGTGAGGTGCAGCTGGCGTATGCGATTGGTGTGGCGGATCCTGTCAGCGTGCGGGTTGACACGTTTGGCACGGCGACGATTGCTGAATCGAAGATTGCCGAGCTGGTACGTGAGCACTTCCCGTTGACACCCAAGGGGATCATCGAGCATTTGAAGCTGCGTCGTCCGATCTTCCTGAAGACGGCAGAGGGAGGCCATTTTGGCCGCACTGGTCCGACTTTCAGCTGGGAAGCGACGGACAAGGCGAAGGCATTGAAGAAGGCAGCGAAGTAATTTGCTGAGCGGATGACGATCGGCCGGATCTGTGGTGGATCCGGCCGATTTGTTGTGTTTCACGGAAGTTTCGTCAGCATGGATGCCGCGAAATGACGTTCGAGCAGTCCGAAAATTCGGCGGATGTGAGTTTAAGTGCTGACGTTCGGCGGATCATAGCCGGAGGCCGCAGCGGTGTGGTTCGTCGTGCCGGTCTGATCAGATCGGTGTGGCTGCTGGGTCTTTTGTCTGCGCTCTTGCTGTGGTCAGCTTCTGCTCCGCTTGAGCTGGCGTCTGTGGCCTGGTTCGCGCTGGTACCTTTAAGCCTGCTGGTGCGACTGCAGAGTTTGCCGCGACGCAGTTTTCCTGTGTTGTGGGGCTGTGGTCTGATCTGGGGTGTGGCCACTTTGCAGTGGATGCGTCTGGGTCATCCGGCGATGTATGGGGCCTTATTGGCGCTTGCTGGCTGGATCGGTCTGACGTTCCCGCTGTTTGTGTTCCTTTGTCGGCGGGTTACTCGATCCGGTTTGCCGATCTGGCTGAGTGTTCCGCTGACGTGGACGGTGCTTGAGTATGGTCGAGGGACTCTGCTGACGGGTTTTGCGTGGTATTTTTTGGGTCACACGCAGTACCGCTGGATTGGTCTGATTCAGATAGCGGACGTCACGGGCGCCTGGGGTGTCAGTTTTGTGGTGGCGCTGTTCAGCGGCGTGTTGACTCTGTTTGTGCCGCTGTCGCTGCTGCAGCGAATTCGTCTGGATATTTCAGTGTCTGACGGGTCAGATCGGCGATCGCTGCTGCTGCCTTCCGTGAGTGCAGTGATGGTTCTGGTGGTGTGTCTGGCGTACGGGGCCTTGCGTGTTTCCGGACCGAGCCAGTTTTCGCCGGGTCCGGTAGTATCGCTGATTCAGGGCAATTTTACTCCTGAACTGAAGCATGATCCGCAGCTGGTGCTGACGCGATTTCGTGTGCACAATTCGCTGATGCAGTCGTCGATTCGGCTGCAGCCTGATTTGGTGGTCTGGCCGGAGACGATGTTTCCGTGGCCGGAGCGAAGTGTCGCTGAGGGGGTGACGGACCAGCAGATACTGGCTCAGGCCCCGCTGGATGTCCTGCGTGACTACGGCAATGAGTCAGGGCTGCTGGTGGAGCCTTTTCGCAATCAGGAGGTGCAGAAGAGCCTTGCTGGCCATTCGCAGGGGCTGGGAGCTGCCATCATGATTGGGCTGGAGGCTTTGGTGGCCGACCACAGCAGGACTCGAGTCTTTAATTCGGCCGCCTTTGTGCGACCGGATCTGGGTTATGTGGGGCGTTATGACAAGATTCATCGGGTGGTCTTTGGCGAGTACATTCCGCTGAAGGATCTGCTGCCGTGGCTGTCTGAGCTGACTCCCTTTGGTGCGGGCTTTGGGATTGACGCAGGTTCGGAGGTGCGTTTGTTTGAGTACGGTGGCTGGCGATTTTCGCCGCTGATTTGTTTTGAGGATACGGTGCCTGCTTTGGTGCGTCGCATGGCGGCTCAGCGGGATGCTGCGGGTCATGCATGTGACGTTCTGGTGAATCTGACGAATGACGGGTGGTTTCGTGGCAGCAGTGAGCTGGACCAGCATTTGATCACGGCTGCATTTCGCTGTGTGGAGAACCGTGTGCCGATGGTGCGGTCTGTCAACGGCGGGATTTCGGCGTTTATCGACGGTGATGGTCGGATTCGGGATCCGGGGGTGATACAGGTGCTGTCCGAGCCTTTGGAGGGGACCAGACCGCAGCTGACTGATGTGCAGGGTCTGCGAGATCCTGTGACTGGTGCGTGGCGACGCCAGTTTTCGGGCATTATTCACGGTCAGGTGCCGCTGGATCCGCGGACGGCGATTTACACGGCGTGGGGTGACTGGCTGCCGCAGCTGTGCGTGGTGCTGACGGTGCTGTTGTTGCTGATCGGCTGGAAAAAACGGGGCTGACTGGCGACTGACCGGGGACAAAGAAAAAAGGCCTTCCGGTATTTGTGTGGGCAGGCCGCTTTCTCCAGCTCAACCAGGAAGTGCAGTTCTGCCTTTCGTCTGCACCAGCCATCGGTCGCCAGCTCCTTGGAGCGACCGATGGCTGGCTCCGACGAAGGCAGAAAACCCCATGCTTTGAAAAAATTCAAATCACCAAAAGTCGTGGAGCGCGATGGTCCGCCCAAGCGTCTTTCTCACTTGAA